>CAMFBH010000055.1 GCA_945948515.1 uncultured Clostridia bacterium | reverse complement strand
CCTGCGACCTTGTTGACGAGGGTATGAGAACTCCCGAAGAGGCAGTTGCTATGATCGACCCCCGTAACCTTGATACACTTCTTCATCCCCAGTTTGACGCTGCTGCTCTTAAGGCTGCTACTCCGGCAGGCAAGGGTCTCGGTGCTTCTCCCGGTGCTGCATGCGGTAAGGTTGTTTTCACAGCAGACGATGCAGTTGCATGGAACGAAAAGGGCGAGAAGGTTGTTCTTGTTAGACTTGAAACATCTCCCGAAGATATCACCGGTATGAAGGCTGCTCAGGGTATCCTTACAGTTCGCGGTGGTATGACTTCTCACGCTGCAGTTGTTGCTCGTGGTATGGGAACATGCTGCGTATCCGGTTGCGGCGATATCGCTATGGACGAGGAAAACAAGAAGTTCACTCTTGCAGGTGAAGAATATCACGAGGGTGACTACATTTCAATCGACGGTTCAACAGGTAACATTTATAAGGGAATTATCCCCACTGTTGACGCTACAATCGCCGGCACATTCGGAAGAATCATGGGCTGGGCTGATGAATTCAGAACCCTTAAGGTTCGCACAAACGCAGATACACCCGCTGATGCTAAAAAGGCTCGTGAGCTTGGCGCAGAGGGTATCGGTCTTTGCCGTACAGAGCACATGTTCTTCGAGGAAGACAGAATCGCTGCTTTCCGTGAGATGATTTGCTCCGACACTGTTGAAGAGAGAGAAGCTGCTCTTGACAAGATTCTCCCCTATCAGCAGAGCGACTTCAAGGCTCTTTACGAAGCTCTTGAAGGTTGTCCCGTAACAATCCGCTTCCTTGATCCTCCGCTTCATGAGTTCGTTCCCACTGAAGAAGACGACATCAAAAAGCTTGCAGATGCACAGGGCAAAACAGTTGAAGAAATCAAAACAATTATTTCTTCTCTCCATGAGTTTAACCCGATGATGGGTCACCGCGGACTTCGTCTTGCAGTAACCTATCCCGAAATCGCAAAGATGCAGACAAAGGCTGTTATCCGCGCCGCTATCGAAGTTCAGAAGGATCATAAGGATTGGAATGTTTGCCCTGAAATCATGATTCCTCTTGCTTGCGATACAAAGGAATTAAAGTATGTTAAGGATATCGTTGTTGCAACTGCAGATGCAGAAATCGCTGCTGCAGGAGTTGATATGAAGTACGAAGTTGGTACTATGATTGAGATTCCGAGAGCTGCTCTTACTGCTGCTGATATTGCTAAGGAAGCTGAGTTCTTCTGCTTCGGTACAAACGACCTTACTCAGATGACCTACGGCTTCAGCCGTGACGATGCAGGTAAATTCCTCAACGCTTACTACGACGCTAAAATCTTTGAAAACGATCCGTTTGCAAAGCTCGACCAGACCGGCGTAGGACAGCTTATGGAGCTTGCAGTTAAAAACGGAAAGGCAACTCGCCCGAGTCTTCATTGCGGAATCTGCGGTGAGCACGGCGGCGACCCGAGCTCAGTTGAGTTCTGCCACAAGATTGGCCTTGACTATGTTTCATGCTCACCCTTCCGTGTTCCGATTGCTCGCCTTGCTGCTGCACAGGCTGCTATTAGAAGTGGGGATGAGAAGTAATTTCTACTTCTGCTTCACAATAAACTACGAACAGGCTAAAGCTTTTCGTAACGCCAACGGTCAATATCTTCGCCAATCACAATGGGAAGATATAACAGTTGAAGTGATTTTCTAAAAAATATCCGTCTATCGAATAACTCGGTAGGCGGATTTTTTTGCACATTCGTGTTTAGATTGTGATTTCATTATAATGAAATCAACAAAATTAAGGAGGTTTCATTATGAACACATTATTTGAACAAAACGGCTGTAATTTTGAAATACAAGGCGATTATCAACTGCCGTGCATTGCAACAAAAAGGCAGAATGAATTGCATATCGGCGTGTGGGCAAACCGACACAGGCAATATCTTAAACAACATCATCGTATAAAATATTACAATCTCCTCACATCGGAAAGGCTGTACCCTTATCTTGCGGATATAGAGGAACATGCAGGAGCAATGTTCTCACAGCTTGTCAAATCACTCGCCGAAAAAGAAATTGTAACCGAAAAGTTGAAAGCGGATAATCCTATACTATGGGTGCGGAAGATGAATAACATCCGCAACAGAGCAATGGAAATTGTGAATAGCGAGGTGATTTTTGTATGAGAAAAATCGTAATAATCACAATAATATTGACTTTTATTTTTGGTATGGCAGGCTGCACTGCCCATAGAGAGCCGGATAAAAAAGCGATTGAAAGTTCATTGACTAATGCTATAATTGATACAACGCAAGCGGAAGAATTAACCGAGAAAACCGAAACCGAAACAGTTGGGAAAAGTACATTTGCGAAAGAAACAACACAGACGACTACCGCTGAAACCGGTACAGGAAAGGTATCAAAAGAGCCGATTTTTTCTCAAACAACAACAGCAAATACCGAGCCGAAGCACAAGATACTCATACGCAAACAGAACCGCCCAAAAGCGAAAAATCTGAGCCTGAAATCACAACAAATACTGTTTCGGAAGCCATCACAG
>CAMFBH010000054.1 GCA_945948515.1 uncultured Clostridia bacterium | reverse complement strand
TTCCCAATAAAACTAAAACCGTAATAGGCACAATAAAAGCAATAAAGTTATTTTCTAAATAATAGATATTTACAATTAGCGGGAGACACATCAATACCGCCTCAACAATCATAAACTTCCCAAGAACATAGGAAACTGCTTTAATGTTCATAAAACTCCTAAAATTATCAATCTAAAATGTCATACAAGCTGGTCAGTTTCATTTGTGAAACAACAATAACTCTGTCATCTTCTTTAAGTAAATCCGAGCCTCGTGGATAAAGAATACTTCCCTTTCTTATAACAGCGGCGATAACAAGATTTCTTTTTAGTTTAATATCTTTAAGCGGAGTATCACAGAGCACGAAATCAGCAGGACACCTAAATTCTGCTGCCTCAATCATGCCTCCTGCAAGCTTATACAAAGCAAGCATTGAAGAAATTTCATGAGAATCCGCCTTTGCACGAGCGTATTGAGTAATAACATTCGCTGTTATGTTCATTGGTGAAACGCAGGAATCCGAACCTATTTTATCAAGCAACGGCTTTAAATCGCCGTATGAAAGCTTAGTAACAACCTTATTTACCCCATTCATTTCTGCAAACATTGAAATTAATAGGTTATATTCATCAGAGCCGGTAAGAGTTACAACGGCATCCATTTCCGAAAGACCTTCTTCTTGCAAGATGCGCCTATGTGTTCCGTTTCCGTAAACAACAGTTGCCGATGGAAATTTTTCGCTGAATTGTTCGCAAATATTATAGTCGTTGTCTATAACGGTTACATTCATTTTATCCTTTTCAAGCATAGGAACCAGATAATTGGCAATTCTTGATGCACCGATTATCATAACATCCTTAACCTGCTCCTTATACATTCCCATATCAGTGCATATTTCAGCAAGATATTTCGGAGCACCAACGAGGAAAACTCTGTCTTGGCTTTGAAAAACGAAATCACCCGAAGGAGTGAACACCTTTCCATTTCTGACAACAGCACAAAAATTAAATTTAGAATCTGATTTCTGAGCATAATTTTCAAGTGTAACACCGTCGAGCTGACTGTTTTGTTTAACAATTGTTTCAACCAGGAAAATTCTGCCGTTTGCAAAAGTTTCAACATTCACAGCATACGGAAAATGAAGGATACCTGAAATTTCGTGTGCGCAGTTGAAATCGGGATTAACAAGCATGCTAATTCCGAATTGATCTCTCATATGGTCATACTGCTTAAGATATTCAGGATTTCTGACTCTGGCAATTGTATGCTGAGCACCGAGTCCCTTTGCAAACATTGCTGATAAAACATTAATTTCATCTGAAGCCGTAGCGGAAATAACCAAAAATGCGTTACTTGCGCCTGCCTCTTTTAGAATTTCAATATTGGTTGCACTGCCGCAGATTCCGAGAACATCATAATTCTCGATAATCCTGTCTATCTTTTCTTCGTTTTCATCAATAACAACAATATCAAAGCCTTCATCGTAAAGGCAAGAAATTAACTCTCGTCCTGCCTTTCCGGCACCGACCATAATTACATTCAAATTTAACTTCCTCACAAAATCTTAAATAATGTAACAAACTCATATATAATATATAATATATAAGATAAATTTGCAAGATTATTTTATAAAATATAACCATTTATTACACTACTTTATTCCACGACTAATTTATAAAATATTGACTATTTTTTATTTTTAGTTTATATTTAGATTATGAAGCGAAGAGAGGTTAATATATGCAAAAAGAGTTCACAAAATGGCAGGATATCTATAAAAGCAGATTGATGACTGCAAAACAGGCGATAAAACTGATAAAGGATAACGACAAGGTTGTTACAGGATTCGGCTGCGGAGAACCCTTTGGAATTGAAGATGAAATGATTAAGTACTACGAAAATTTCAACAATGTTGAAATAATAAGTATGCTTACGCTGGGAGATTCACCCTGGTGCCGCGATGAAATGAAAGGTCATTTCAAATTAAACTGCCTTTTTGCGTCCGCAAGCAACAGGAAGCATATTTCTACGGGTGTTGCTGAATTTACAACATCTCACTTTTATGAAATACCGGATGTTCTTGCGAACTATATTTGTCCGGATGTTGCTCTTGTTATGCTCTCCCCTCCCGATGAACACGGCTTTTGTTCTTTCGGAACAACAGTTGATTATACAAAAGGCATATGCGACCATGTGAAAACAGTTATTGCACAAATTAACCCCAAAATGCCAAGAACCTTTGGTAACTCAATAATCCATGTCAGAGACATTGATGCATTCGTTGAAATAGAAGCAAATCTCCCTGAGGTTAAAAATATACCGATTACAGACATTGAAAGACAAATCGGTATAAACTGCGCAAAACTTATTAATGACGGAGATACCCTTCAGCTTGGTATAGGCGGTATTCCAAATGCTGTTTGTGAGGCGCTTTGGGACAAAAAGGATTTAGGAATTCACAGTGAGCTTGTCGGTGACGGTGTTGTTGATCTTCTTGAAGCAGGTGTAATAAACAATAAACGAAAAACATTAAAAAAAGGCAGAACCGTTTTAGGTGCCGCATTTGGCTCAAAAAAGCTGTTTGACTA
>CAMFBH010000053.1 GCA_945948515.1 uncultured Clostridia bacterium | reverse complement strand
AATGCAAGGGCTGTTGGGCGGCTGAATACGGGCACAAATCAAATCTTTCACTTGATGAAATGCGCAAAATAATAAGAGAAAGCAAGGAGCTCGGAACGCATTTCTTTATGTTCACGGGCGGCGAGCCTCTTATTCGCAAAAATGATATAATAACGCTTGCAAAGGAAAACAGAGACTGCATTTTCCTTGCGTTTACAAACGGAACGCTTGTTGACGACGATTTTTGCAAATCGCTTCTTGAATGCGGTAATTTCGGGCTTGCGCTTTCCATTGAGGGAACACCCGAAACAAACGACGGCAGACGCGGCGACGGCGCTTACGATAAAACGATTGAGGCAATGCGCCTGCTTAAAAAGCACGGCTGCATTTTCGGCACTTCGGTTTGCTACACAAGTCAAAACTACGAAGCCGTTACCTCTGATGAATTTTACGATAAAATGATTGCAGAGGGTGCAAAATATATGTGGTATTTCCACTATATGCCCATAGGCTCCGACGCAGACACCTCGTTGCTTCTTACCCCCGAACAGAGAGAGCATGTTTACCGCGAAATAAGAGCTAAAAGAGATTCAAAAACGGGCAAGCCGATTTTTACGGTTGATTTTCAAAATGACGCGGAATTCGTTGGCGGTTGCATTGCAGGAGGAAGAAACTACTTTCATGTTAACTCCGAGGGCGATGTTGAGCCTTGCGTTTTCATTCACTATTCCGATTCAAACATAAGGGAAAAATCAATTCTTGAATGTCTTAAATCTCCCTTATTCAAGGAATATTATCACGGCCAGCCGTTTAACAAAAATATGCTTCGCCCCTGCCCTATGCTTGAAAATCCGCAGGCGCTTCGCAAAATGGTTGAAAGAAGCGGAGCAAAATCAACAAACCTGCTTTGCGAGGAAACGGCAGACGCGCTTTGCGCAAAATGCGACGGCTATTCAAAGGCTTGGGCGCCTAAGGCAAAGGAAATTTGGGAGGAAAAGGAACGCTTCAAGCCGTTCACTCAGTATTACAGAGATACTCCCGAGGGAAAGCTTGATTACAATCCCGAGGATTTTTAAACTAAAATAAAAACGCTTTGGAAAAGGAAATTTTCCAAAGCGTTTTTTATTATATGAACATTTAAAATTATTCGCAGTAAACGGGGCTTGTTACGGCAAGGATTTTTCTTTTGCCGTTTACCGTTCCCCAAAGCTCTGCGCGGTACCATCTGCCTGCTTCGATTTTCAGGCGGGCATGGCGCTCATCGCACCTTGCTTCAAGAACGGTTTTTCCGCCGTTTGAAACAATCCTTACTGTTTCGTATTCAACGGCTTCCTCGCCGGCATTCTTTTCTCTTGAATGTAAATCCGTAAAGAAGCTGAATGTAACATTTCCCTTTGGAATTGTTGAGCCGAGACCGTAGGCTTTGCCGAGGCGATGAACTCTGAAAATCAGCTTTGCGCCCGTTGAAACGACCGTTTTACCAAACCTTATTGCGCGCAGAGTACCCTGCTCGGTTGCAACGCCGTTTTCATAATGAAGATAGGTACAGCCGTAATGACCGTTACTGTTTGACGGGCGGTGCCAGTCTCTGCCGTAGGTTGCGCAGATATGATAACCCTTATCAAGCAGAGCAGTCCAAAGCTGCATAGCCAAATCATTTTCAAAATTATTCTCCGAAAATGCCTCGTGCCATATCTCGATATAATCAACATTTCGCCAATTGCGAATATTAAATTCCCATCTGCCGCCCGTGCACATAGGCGAGCCGAGCTGAAACGGATGCGCAATGCCAGCAACACCGCCTGCGGCGTGAATTTCCTTTATTTTTTCGTCTATATTATCGGGTGTTGCGTCGCGCCAATCAACAAACGACCTTGCGCCGAGAACGAGAAGATGACCGAAATATGTTGTCCACTCTATGCCCCTAACGAACGGGCAAATACTTTCATCAAGCTCGCCGACACCCGAAAAGGTGTTGTGGTCTGTCAGCGCAATAAGCGAAAGATGATCCTCCGCGGCGGCGCGTTGAAGCTCACTTACGGTAAATCCGCCGTCTGAATGAACGGTATGGCAATGAAGCTCAACAGGAAGATAACTCATTTTTCAGCCTCCCCCGTTATTTTTAAATTATATGAAACCTTGCAGGCACAGCAATGAACATTAAGCGCAATGCGCCAAACACCCTCTTCGATTTTCCCTTTAAAAAAGCCGTTTGAAGCGAAATCGGCGGAAATCTCGTGGTGCTGAACATCATCCTGTCTGTGAGCGGCTCCTCTGTATTTTCCGTTTTCGTCAAGAGAAAGGGTTATAAGATTTTTAACGGGCAGATAATCAAGGGGATTTTCGCGATTGTCGGCACCGAGATATTTTTCAAGCCCTGCCGAAATAAGCCCAACGGCGTCTGCCCTGTTTTCAACCGTTTTGGGCGAATACGAATAATCAATAATAATTTTATCAATCCCCTGCGGGACGGCAAATTCAAAATAAATATTTGTTTTATCATCCTCGGGTGTAACAAAGCCATTCTTTTCAAAAAGCGTTTTCATATTCCCTCCCCCTTTACATTATTATACTAAATGCTCAAATCAATTGCAACGGCTGA
>CAMFBH010000052.1 GCA_945948515.1 uncultured Clostridia bacterium | reverse complement strand
AGATTTTCCACCAGATTGATAAGCCACATAGAGTCCTCGTAAATATCGGTATAAAGCTGTTTTTTTGTTGCTTCATCAAAGGAATTGCCGTTTGATATTAGATTGCTTGCGTTTCCGGAAATGGAAGTAAGAGGAGTTCGCAGATCGTGGGAAATTGCCCGCAGGAGATTTGCGCGGAGCTGTTCATTCTTAGCGAGAATTGCCGCTTCTTCTTTCTCTCTTGCGTTCTTTTCGTTTTCCAGCGACAGGGCACATTCGCCGAGTATAGACAAAAGAATACTCTTTTCAAACGCATCAAGCGGCTCATCGCCTATATAAATGCCGACAACACCGTAAACTCGGCTGTTTACCCTTACGGCAAGGTATAGGCATTTTGCACTTGAAAGCGTTTCGGTAGTAGCGCCTGCGTGTTTGTTATTCTTTTGCACCCACTCCGCAACCGCCTTTTCTTTTGTACCTGTTAATTCTTTGTCTGTTTTATCTCCCGAAACTGTAAAAATATGAGCTTCGCCGAGTGTTTCATCCTCAGTCAGATAAAATACTATATCCTTTCCGAGTAGCTTTATAAGTTGATTTGCCGTTGCGGAAACGATTTCGTTTTTGCCCTTTGCCTGCTGTAAGAGCTGATTTGTGTCAAACAGCACCTTCGTCCTGTAAGCCGCCTTTGCAGACTGTTTTGCATGCTCTTTCAACTTTACGGCAAGCGAGCTTGTGAGCAGTGCCGCCAAAAACATAATCAAAAAGGTTACAGGATATCCTTGATCGTAAGCACGAAGTGTGAACTGCGGATCGGTAAAGAAAAAATTGAAAACCAAAACGCTGACAATAGAGGAAATCAGGCTGTAAACCCGATGTCTTGTAACAACCGAGGTCACAAGAACGCCGAGCACATATACCGTGATAATATTCGCTTCTGCAAACCCTAAGTGACGGAACAGCATTCCTATACAGCTTGCCAAAATCAAAATAGAAACGCTTTTCAAAAAATCGGATACAGAAAAGACAATTTCGCTTTTCCTTCTCGCTTTTTTTGCACGGTATGCGGCGTTTTTACCGCCGGCATCGGGTATGATATGCACATCTAAATTCGGCGCTCTTGCAATCAGCTTTTCTGTAAGAGTAGGTTTAGAAAATATGCTCTTTCGGGTTGCAGAGCTTCTTCCTATCACGATTTTTGAAACCCCAGACAGCCTTGCAAATTCGGCAATCTGATAGGAAACATCTTCACCGCACACGGTTTCGATTTTCGCGCCGAGCTGTTCCGCAAGACGCATATTGCTCCGCAGTCGCTTTACATCTTCCTCGGACATGACCTGAAAATCCGGGGTTTCCACAAACAGCGCGGTAAAAGCGCCCTTAAATGCATTTGCCATTCGTGCGGCGGTGCGGATAATTTTCGCATTGGACGGTGACGACGAAAGGCATACAAGAATATGCTTATCGGTGTGATAATCGCTGTGGCTTTTCGTTCTGACGATTTCGGTAAGCAGATTCACCCTGTCGGCACAGCGGCGCAAGGCAATTTCCCGAAGAGCCGTAAGATTTTCCACGGTAAAGAAATTTTCTGTAGCACGCTCAGCCTGAACCGAATTATAAACATTTCCCGCCTTAAGCCGTTCAATCAATTCCTGCGGCTCAATGTCCACAAGCTCGACCTGACTCGCGTTATCAAATACCGAATCGGGGATACGCTCGTGTACCATAATGCCCGTTATAGATGCAACGGTGTCATTAAGACTTTCGATATGCTGAACATTTACCGTGGTATAAACATCTATTCCCGCATTAAGCAGCTCCTCAATATCCTGATAACGCTTTGTATGTCGGCACACGGGGGCATTGGTATGGGCCAGCTCATCCACAAGGATTAACTGTGGATGCCTGGCAAGCGCGGCATCAAGATTAAATTCCGAAAGAGTAATTCCGTTATATTCCGAAACAAGATTCGGAAGATATTCCAACCCGTTTACAAGTGCGGAGGTCTGCGGACGGGCGTGAGGCTCAATGTAACCGGCAACGACATCAATACCATGCTTCTTTGCCGAATGTGCGGCTTTCAGCATGGCATAGGTTTTGCCTACGCCTGCGGCATATCCGAAAAAGATTTTCAAATGTCCTCTGTTTAGGTTCTGTTGCTCCTTTTCAATTTCCTTTAGAAACTGTTCCGGACTTTGCCTTGTTTCGTCCATTTAAACACCTCCTGTAAGTCTCATATTTCAAGTGAGAATAATTAAAAGAATTTCTTCTTTTTAAAGTAAATGATTTCTCCTATTGCGATAATAAGACAAACAATAATCACCGAAAGATAACCGTATCGCCATTTTAGTTCAGGCATATTCGCAAAGTTCATTCCGTACCATCCCGTGATTAAAGTAAGAGGCAGAAAAAAGGTGGTGACGATTGTGAGGATCCCCATAATCTTATTTTGCCGTGCATCCTGCTTCGACTGATAAAGCTCACGAAGCTGAAGCATATTCTCACGAAGCAGCTGCACATGATTTTGCAATCTTTCGGCACGATGGGTATATTTATCCCAGTCCTGCGTATCATCTGCAAATGAAGAACACGCGCGGGATTGAAACAA
>CAMFBH010000051.1 GCA_945948515.1 uncultured Clostridia bacterium | reverse complement strand
GTTTGAGCCGTAGATCTGAGTAAAAACGCCGAGAAGCTTAGGAGTCATATTCATATTCGTCTTCCTCCTCAATCAATTTTTTCATTGGTGTATTTGAAGGTGTTCTTCGCTCTTTCGTCACGCTTGTCGAAGAACGCTTCGGCCTGAGTGGGGAATGCGATATATGAAAGAACATCCTCCTCGCTGTGTGCCTTTGCGCCGATCTCAGCCTTTGCAGCCTCGTAACCGTCACCGAGGGTATCTGCATATCTGCCCTTGATGGGCTTCTCGTCACCGAGAACCTTTTTGATGAGCGCAGGATCTATCTTTCCGGGAGCCTTGCCGTACTCGCCTCTTACATAAGCGCGAATCTCCTTGGAAACATTCTTGTATCTCTCGCCTGCAAGGACATTCGACGTTGCCTGAACACCGACCATCTGGCTCATCGGAGTAACAAGAGGCGGATAACCGAGGTCTTTTCTTACTCTCGGAGTTTCCTCAAGAACCTCTTCAAACTTATCCATCTTCTTCTGAGCCGTAAGCTGAGCAACAAGGTTCGAAAGCATTCCGCCCGGAACCTGATATGTCAGAGCGTCCGTATCCGTCGAAAGAACAACAGGATTGAGCAGTCCGCTCTTGAGCGCATCCGCCTTAACGGGCTTGAAGAAATCGTTGATCTGCTTGAGAACATCGGTATCAAGACCTGTCTTATAACCGTCCTGGGTAAGGATATAGTTAAGGGTTTCTGTTGCCGGCTGGCTTGTGCCGCCCGAGAAGCTTGAAATTGCGGTGTCGATAACATCAACGCCCGCTTCGGCCGCCTTGAGCAAGGTCATCGGGCCGAGGCCTGTTGTGCAGTGCGTGTGAAGGATGATCGGGAGTTTAACGTTCTCCTTGAGTGCACCTACAAGCTCATAAGCCTCCTTAGGGCTGATGATACCTGCCATATCCTTGATACAGATGGACTGAACGCCCATGCTTTCCATATCCTTGGCAAGCTTGATATAAGCCTTTGTGTTGTGCACCGGACTGAGCGTGTAGCAAATAGTACCCGATGCGTGAGCGCCCGACTTAATTGTCTGGTCAACGGCAACCTCGAGGTTTCTTACATCGTTAAGTGCATCAAAAATCCTGATGATGTCGATTCCGTTTTCAACGCTCTTTGCCACAAACTTTCTTACAACATCGTTCGGGTAATGCTTGTAGCCGAGAAGATTCTGACCTCTGAGAAGCATCTGAAGCTTTGTGTTCGGACATGCCTTGCGAATCTTTCTGAGTCTCTCCCACGGATCCTCGTTCAGGTAACGCAGACACGAATCAAATGTTGCGCCGCCCCAGCATTCCAGCGAGTAGTAACCCGCCTTGTCCATTGTTGAAAGAATCGGCTCAAAGGTTTCAAAAGGCATTCTCGTTGCAATCAGTGACTGCTGAGCGTCACGGAGAACTGTTTCTGTAAATTTGATTTTTTTCATAGCTTTGCCTTCCAATTCAAAATTCTGTTTATGTTTATTATCCGCCAATAATTAGAATGTAATCTTTGACGAAATATATTCACTGATTTCATCAATCGGCATACGAACCTGCTCCATTGTGTCTCTGTCGCGAACGGTTACGCAGTTGTCCTCAAGGGAATCAAAGTCGAATGTGATACAGAACGGAGTTCCGATCTCATCCTGACGGCGGTATCTCTTGCCGATCGAGCCTGTCTCATCAAAGTCAACCATGAAGTCCTTCTGAAGCTTTTCATAAACCTTGAGAGCGTCCGATGAAAGCTTCTTTGAGAGAGGAAGAACCGCAGCCTTGTAAGGAGCGATTGCCGGATTGAGGTGAAGAACAACTCTTATATCGTTCTTCTCGGCATCAATAACTTCCTCATCATATGCCTCGCAGAGAAGGGCAAGAACCGTTCTGTCCAGTCGGTATGTTGATTCTATTATAAAAGGTATATATCTTTCGTTTGTCTCGGGATCAAGGTATTCGAGCTTCTGGCCGCTGTATTCCTGATGTCTTGTGAGGTCAAAGTTCGTTCTGTTGTGTGTACCGTTGATCTCGCCCCATCCGAACGGGAAGAGAAATTCGATATCGCACGCCGCCTTTGCATAGTGAGCAAGCTTCTCATGGTCGTGGAAGCGGAGATGCTCCTCGGCAATACCGAGATCCATGTAATACCGATGGCCGTAATTCTTGAAATATTCGTAGAGGTCTGTGTCCGTTCCCTCCTTGCAGAAGGTCTGGAACTCCATCTGCTCGAACTCTATGGTTCTGAATGTAAAGTTGCCGGGAGTAATCTCATTTCTGAAAGCCTTACCTATCTGACCTATGCTGAACGGGAGCTTAGCTCTCATGCTGCGCTGTACATTCAGGTAGTTAACATATTCACCCTGCGCATTTTCGGGACGAAGATAAATAATGCTCTTTGCATCGTTAGTAACTCCCCTGTATGTCTGGAACATAAGATTGAATTCTCTGATGTCCGTAAAGTTATGCTTGCCGCAGTTCGGACACGGAATCGAATGAGCCTTGATGTAATCAAACATCTCCTCCTTCGTCATGCCGTCTGCATGAGCTTCCGGATCAAAGTTGTCGATAAGCTGGTCTGCTCTGTGACGCATTTTACATTCCTTACAGTCAAGA
>CAMFBH010000050.1 GCA_945948515.1 uncultured Clostridia bacterium | reverse complement strand
GCGAAATCGCCAAAAAAAGAATTGTAACCGTTTTCGGCTGCGGCGGCGACAGAGACAGAACAAAGCGACCGATAATGGGCAAAATTGCCGCAGAGCTTTCCGATTTCTGCGTTGTAACCTCTGATAATCCGCGTTCGGAAAATCCGTCAAAGATTATTGAGGATATCCTCGAAGGAATGAAGAACATTTCAACTCCTTATGTTGTTGTTGAAAACAGAAGGGAAGCAATCAAATGGGCGCTTGAACACGCAGAAAAGGACGATATTATCCTCCTTGCAGGCAAGGGACACGAAACTTATCAAATTCTTCCGACGGGAACAATTCATTTTGACGAAAGAGAAGTTGTTGCCGATATACTGAAAAAATAAATTCAAGGAATTGAAAAGGTGGGAAAACTAAATGAGCAATACCGTTGCAGTAATTATAAGCATTATCATTGCTTTTGCAGTAACCGCGGGGCTTGGCTTCGTTATTATTCCGTGGCTTCGTAAGTTAAAATTCGGTCAAACTATTCTTGATATAGGCCCCTCGTGGCACAAATCAAAGCAGGGCACTCCGAATATGGGCGGCTTGATGTTCATTATCGGAATTATAGTTTCCTTTATTGCTTCTGCGCTGATTTTCAGCTTTTCGGGCGGAAATCTTGAAAGCGATTATTCCGCAATATTAACGGGCAGAGAAAACATTCTTGTTATTGCAGGGCTTATCCTTGCATTAGGCTGCGGAATAGTCGGCTTTTGCGATGATTATATTAAAATCAAGCTTAAAAGAAACGAGGGCTTAACTGCAAGGAAAAAGTCTCTCGGTCAGCTTATAATGACTCTCGGCTTTGTTTTAACTCTTTGGATTTCAAAAAACACCGTTTGGTATATTCCTTTTATAGGCGCGGTTGATTTTTCTAAAAATATTTTCACGGGCATTGTTTTCTGGGCACTTTCTATTGTTATTATTTACGGTTGTGTTAATTCCGTAAATTTAACAGGCGGAATAGACGGACTTTGCTCATCTGTAACGGCAACTGTTGCCGTAACCGCTATAATATTCTCTTATATTCAGGGCTATGCAGGCCTCGGTATTCTTTCGGGTGCTCTGCTCGGCGGTGTGCTCGGATTTCTTTGCTGGAACTGGAATCCCGCCAAAACCTTTATGGGCGACACGGGCTCGCTTTTCCTCGGCGGACTTGTTGCGGCAATCGGCTATATGATTAAATGCCCGTTGCTTCTTCTTCCGATAGGAATTGTTTATGTTTGCGAAACTATGAGTGATATTATCCAAATCGGGTATTTCAAAATAACCCACGGAAAGCGTATATTCAAAATGGCTCCCATTCATCATCATTTTGAAATGTGCGGCTGGAAGGAAAAGAAAATCTGCGTTGTTTTCTCGGCGGTAAACGCAATCGGTTGCGCAATTGCCGTTTTGCTTGAATATTTCGGCAATGCAGTAAGATAATTTATTCATTATTCAAAGGAGCGGATTTTATGCCTGAAAAATTAACACCTCCCGTTATATACAGAGATAATGACGGTAACGGCGGGGAAGATAAAAAGGGCAAAAGAAAGCCACGCAGAAAAGCGCAGTCTGCAAGTTCGTCTGCGGCTTCAACGGTTGTTAAGCCCGAAAGAAGTTTTGCAGGTTTAAGAAAATCGGATATTTTCATAACGGGCGGCTTTGATGTTCCTTTCTTTGCTCTTGTTATAATAATCCTCTCTGTTGGGCTTGTTATGCTTTTTTCCGCTTCCTATCCTTATGCTTATTTCAAGTACGGAGATTCGCATCATTTCTTTTTAAAACAGTTTATCTTTGCGGCGGCAGGCGTTTTAATAATGCTTGCTGTTTCAAAGCTGAATTTCAAAATATTTAAAGCAATAACTCCTTATCTTCTTGCGGTAACGCTTTTTTTGCTTGTGCTTGTTTTGTTTTATCACACAAATGTAGCAACCGATGAGGGCGAACAGTTCAGAAGATATATAAGAGTTCCCGGTATAGGGCAGTTTCAGCCCTCGGATGTTGCAAAGTTTACTCTTGTTGTAACTCTCGCATCATATTTCAGTATGTTTGCGGCGAAAATCAAAAAGTTCAAATACGGCTTTATTTATCCGGGTGTTATCATCGGAATATTCTGTCTGCTGATTTTGCTTGAAAATCATATGTCGGGAACAATTATCGTCGGTGTCATCGGCTTTTCGCTTATGCTTGCCGGCGGTTCAAACAAAAAAATTATGCTGTTGCTGATGGGGCTTGTTATCGCAATGGTGTTTGCGGTTTTAATGTTCCCCGAAATATTCCCTAAATATATCCAAACAAAGCTTGAAGCGTTTACAAATAAGGATTTTGAGCCGCTCGGCGCAAGATGGCAAACAAATAATTCGCTTTATGCAATAGGCTCGGGAGGACTTTTCGGCGTAGGCCTCGGTAATTCAAAGCAAAAATATATGTATGTTTCAGAGCCTCAAAATGACTTTATTTTCTCCATTGCTTGCGAGGAGCTCGGTTTTATAGGTGCCGTGTTTATCATTCTCCTCTTTGCCGCTCTTGTTATAAGAGGCTTTATAATCGCATTAAGAATAAACGATAAATTCGCTTCCTTAACGGTTATCGGAATTATAACTCAGGTGGGC
>CAMFBH010000049.1 GCA_945948515.1 uncultured Clostridia bacterium | reverse complement strand
CGGCTCCGCCTCCGTCCTGCTCGGCTTATCTTTCATTTTCGCTTATTTTATCTCAGAGCCAACTATATCGAATAAGGAAAATGACGGATAGAATTGTGTAGATTTTTCTCATAATTTCAAAATAAGTATTGACAAATATTGTAAAATAAATTAAAATATAGTCAAGTTTTTTTAGAGGATGAGAAAATGATTGGAAGCATTGAGATAATTTTGAATGAATATGAGAAAAGAACAGGTAAAGTAATATCAAAAGATGCTCTTTTATTTAATTCGGTTATTCTTTATGCTTTCGAGCATCCCTGTTCAAAAGGTGTGGATATGGTTACACATCGTATAATCCCAACTGTTAAAGATGATAATTTTGATTATTTAATTTTTTCGGAGCACGCAGTAGGTTATCTAGATGACGAAGGGGAAATATACGATATAGAGATAACCGGTTACGATATTTACAGATAAATAAAGCGCTTCAAAAGCTGTTGTAAGACAGCTTTTTTCATTTTAAAGAATATGTTTTTGCAGAAAATAAATACAATTTTGTAAAGGTGGTGACAAATTGTGCTGTGTTGTGCTATAATTAAACGAATTTGTAATAGTTTGGAAGTGAAGCAGTGGCTCAGTACAGTAAAGACGGACATCGACAAAGATTAAGAGAATCATATATCAAAAACGGAGCGAACGGTCTTTTTGACCGAGATCTTTTGGAACTTCTTTTAACATATGCAATTCCGAGAAAGGATGTTAAACCGATATCCTATAATCTTTTGAATGAATTCGGTTCGCTCGAAGCGGTTCTTAATGCGGAGGTTAAGGAATTGGCAGAGGTTGACGGTATAGGCGAAAACAGTGCGGTTTTGATAAGCCTTGTTCACGCCATTCATTCCAAGATAGGCGAGGAAAGAAATAAAAAATTCCAATCGATATTGTCGGTTGCAAATTCAATTGAATATTTCACCAATCTGCTTCAGGATGAGGTTTGCGAAAAGTTTTTGGTTATGACCTTAACAAGCAATAACGAAATGCTTAATGTTGTAACAGTAGGTGAGGGTAACAGCGCATGTGTTGAGGTTAATTGCAGAAAGGTTATGGAGGTTATGGCAAAATCAAAGGCCGCCGGAATGATTATCTCGCATAATCATCCCAATGCTTCAAAAAACCCGTCGCTTGAGGATATTAATTTCACCATGGAGCTTCTTAATGTTGCGAGAAAAATGAAGATATCGTTGATAGACCATATAATTATCGGACGCGACGGCGCATTTTCCTTCCGTGCCGACCCGCGATACAGCGCATATTTTATTTAATGGCAAAACCCCGTTGATTCTTAATCAACGGGGTTTAATTGTTATTCATTTTCTTCCTTGTACAGAAAGAACATAATCCAAAAAATAATACCTGCTAATGCGAGAGCACAGCCGAGTCCTGTATAAAAAACTGCTATAAAAACATTCGGAACAAGACACGATGAGCGAAGCCAAATTCCTCCGCCCATCATAAATGCCATAATTCCGTAAAGCAAATATTGCTTTCTCCCGTTGCTTTTTCTTATCATAATAATACCGAGTGTGATTACGGAAGCTAAATAGACGACATCAAAAATCGTTTCAAATGCAGCCTGCATAAAAAAACTCCTATATACAGAAGATTTATTTTAACACTATAATACCATGCGGTAAATATGAAGCGGGTAGTATTATTATTGATTTGTTGACGGAAGTGTTTTGACCGGCTATAATAGTGTTGAAATACAGTTTGATTACGGGGATTATTATGAAGTTTATTTCTTGGAATGTAAATGGTTTTCGTGCATGTTTAAATAAGGGATTTAAAGATTTTTTTAACTCGGAAGATGCAGATTTTGTCTGTATTCAGGAAACAAAAATGCAGCCGGGGCAGGCAGAATTTGAAGCTCCCGGATACTATCAGTATTGGTACAGCGCAGAGAAGAAGGGGTATTCGGGCACTGCTGTTTTTACAAAGCATGAGCCTATAAGCGTTAAGTACGGACTCGGTATTCCCGAACATGATACCGAAGGCAGAATCATCACTCTTGAGTATGAAAGCTTCTATCTTCTGTGCGTTTATACTCCCAATTCTCAAAGAGAGCTTGCTAGGCTTGATTACCGTATGTTGTGGGAAGACGCTTTAAGAAATTATATGCAGGAGCTTGACAGTAAAAAGGCGGTAATCTATTGCGGAGATTTGAATGTTGCGCATAATGAAATTGATTTAAAAAACCCAAAAACTAATCATTTCAGCGCAGGATTTTCGGATGAAGAGCGAGGAAAGTTTTCGGAATTGTTAGAATGCGGATTTACCGATACATACAGAAAGCTTTATCCCGACAGGGTTGAATATTCATGGTGGAGCTATATGTTTCGTTCAAGAGAAAAGAATGTCGGCTGGCGCATAGATTATTTTGTGGTTTCAAACCGAATTATGCCAAAGGTTAAGGATAGCTTTATTCTCGGAGATGTAATGGGCAGTGACCATTGTCCCGTCGGTATTGAAATTGAAATATAAATTTTTACAGTGTATTTTATAAGAAAAACACCTCAAGTTAGACTTGAGGTGTTTTTTGGCGGAGATGAAGAGATTTGAACTCTTGCGCCGGGGAACTCCCGACCTACCGCATTTCGAGTCTTTTAGTCAGCGTGTCAACTTCCGGTCGTTTCGTGTCAGTTTCAG
>CAMFBH010000048.1 GCA_945948515.1 uncultured Clostridia bacterium | reverse complement strand
TGCTCTGCCGACTGAGCTAATGGATCAAAAATATTATGCACCCGAACATATCGGGTGCAATGGCTGGGGAGACGGGATTCGAACCCATGCGTGAGGGAGTCAAAGTCCCTTGCCTTACCACTTGGCGACACCCCAATATGTTTTGGGTAAATTATTTAAATGTGGGGTGGGATATGAGATTCGAACTCATGACCTCCAGTGCCACAAACTGGCGCTCTAACCAACTGAACTAATCCCACCGTGTTCGTCGGTGCCCGACATAAAAATGGCGCGCTTGAAGGGACTCGAACCCCTGACCCACTGCTTAGAAGGCAGTTGCTCTATCCACCTGAGCTACAAGCGCATTTTGGAGCGGGTGATGGGAATCGAACCCACACGACCAGCTTGGAAGGCTGGGATTCTACCATTGAACTACACCCGCATAAGCGACGGTCATAATTATAGCTAATGACCGCCGAAAAGTCAATACTTTTTCAAAAAATAATTTAATTTATTTTTATTTTTATGTCTTTTTCGCCGTCACATGTGAGTGAAAACGACTTAATTTCAGCTCCCTGATTGAACACTATTGCATTTGCAAGCTTCTGTTCAACATCGCGGCGAACTGCATCGCGAAGCGCTCTTGCATTCTTCTTTGAGCCGTAAGCCTTCTTAGCAAGGTAAACGGATACGGAATCGTCAAATGTTAGATCTATTCCCTTATCCTTTAGACTGGGTACGAGCTCGGAAAGCATAAGCTCCGCAATTTTCTTATAGTTGTCAAATGAAAGCTGATTAAACATAACGATTTCATCAACTCTTCCCAAGAATTCCGGGCGAAGAAATCTTTCAAGAGCCTTCATTGTTACTTCTTTTTTGATATCGGACTGAGGTTTACCGAAGCCCATAACATTTTGGTCGGTTGAGCCGGCATTTGAAGTCATTATGATTATTGTGTTTTCAAAATTGACAGTTCTGCCCTGCGCATCGGTTATTCTTCCCTCGTCAAGAATCTGAAGAAGAATATTTAAAACATCCTTATGTGCTTTTTCAATCTCATCAAAAAGAATAATGCTGTACGGCTTGCGGCGAACCTTTTCGGTTAATTGACCTGCATCATCGTAGCCAACATATCCGGGAGGAGAACCGATTATTCTCGAAACGCTGAATTTCTCCATAAACTCGCTCATATCAAGTCTGATAAGGTTATCCGGAGAATCAAACAAAGAGTTTGCAAGCTGCTTTACAAGCTCGGTTTTACCTACGCCTGTTGAGCCAACAAAAATAAACGACTGAGGTCTTTTCTTAGGAGAAATCTGCACTCTTCCCCTTCTTACTGCGTTTGAAACCTTTTCAATCGCCTCATCCTGACCGATAATATGCTGCTTCAATTCTTCCTCAAGATGGGCAAGCTTTGCAATATCACCCTGCTCAACCTTTGAAGCGGGAATTCCCGTCCAAAGGCTGATAACCTTTGCTAAATCCGCCTCAAGCACCTGATTATCCTTGGCCTTTTCCTCGTATTCGGGAAGCTCCTGTTCAATCGCCATAACCTCGCTTTTAAGCTTGGAAATAAGCTCATAATCAGGCTCTTTGCCATCCTCTGCTTCGGAAAGCCTTTCAATATTTCCCTGAAGATTGTTTTTCCTTTCAAGAAGCATTTGACATTTTGAAATTGCAGGATTTCTGAGGTTTGCACAGGTGCATGCCTCATCAAGCAAATCAATAGCCTTATCGGGAAGATATCTGTCTGTAACAAAGCGTTCTGACAGAGTTACCGCCTTATAAACGAGTGTATCAGAAATACAAACCTTATGATAGTTTTCATAAAACGGCTTTATTCCCAAAAGCATTTTATAAGCATCGTCTATTGATGGCTCCTCAACCTTAACAGGCTGAAAACGGCGCTCAAGAGCAGCATCCTTTTCAATATACTTTCTATACTCGGTAAAGGTTGTTGCACCGATAACCTGAATTTCACCCCTTGAAAGAGCAGGCTTGAGAATATTAGCGGCATTCATTGTACCCTCGCTGTCGCCCGTTCCGACAAGATTGTGAACCTCGTCAATAAAGAGAATAATATTACCCTCGTGGCGAACCTCATCAACGAGCCCTTTGATTCTTCCCTCAAACTGACCTCTGAACTGAGTTCCTGCAACAAGAGCCGTTAAATCAAGAAGATAAATCTCCTTATCCGCAAGGCGTGCAGGCACCTGACCCTTTGCAATTCTGATTGCAAGGCCCTCTGCAATAGCGGTTTTTCCTACGCCGGGCTCACCGATAAGGCACGGGTTATTCTTGGTTCTTCTGCACAAAATCTGAACAGTTCTTCCTATTTCCTTTTCTCTTCCGATAATAGTGTCTATTTCGCCTTTTTTTGCTCTGTCCGTAAGATTATTACAATAAGTGTTCAAAAACTTTCTTGCATCATCCTGAGAGTTTTTCTTCCCGCGCTTTCCCTTTTTATTTTTTGCTCCGGGAAAATCAGCTGAATTCTTTTCCGAGATATCTCCGAAAATGTTTGCAAAAGGCATTGTCTGCGCACCGTCCATATTTTCACCGTTGAACATTTCGCCCAAATCGCCGAAATCAAAATCATCCATACTTTCCATAAACTGACTCATTTGTTCAGAGGCAAGCTCCAAATCCTCGTCGGATATTCCGAGCTTTTCAATCATTTGATTAATAGGACCAACATTGAGCTCTCTTGCACACTGAATGCAAAGTCCTTCGGGCTCAATCTTATCGCCTTCCATTTTCTGAACAAATATTACGGCAGGTCTTTTTTTGCACCTGCTGCAAAGCTGTTGTTTCATTTATGAACTCC
>CAMFBH010000047.1 GCA_945948515.1 uncultured Clostridia bacterium | reverse complement strand
AAGCAACAGAATGGTTTTCTTCGGCGGTGCAGGCGTTTCAACTGAAAGCGGCATACCCGATTTTCGCTCTGTTGACGGGCTTTATAATCAAAAATACGATTATCCCCCCGAGGAGACATTAAGCCACACCTTTTTTGAAAGGCACACCGATTATTTTTACCGCTTTTATAAGGATAAGCTGATTTGCCTTGACGCAAAGCCAAATTCCGCCCATCTTAAGCTTGCAGAGCTTGAAAGAGCAGGAAAGCTTTCTGCCGTTGTTACGCAGAATATAGACGGACTTCATCAAAAGGCGGGAAGCAAATGCGTTTATGAGCTTCACGGCTCAACGCTTCGTAATTATTGCACAGGATGCGGAAAATTTTTCGGTGCCGAATATATTGAAAAATCAAGCGGTATTCCTTATTGCGATGAATGCGGCTCTCTCGTTAAGCCCGATGTTGTGCTATATGAGGAGGGGCTTGACGATAAAACGGTTAACGGCGCAGTAAATGCCATTGCAAATGCGGATTGCCTTATTGTTGCCGGAACAAGCCTTGCGGTTTATCCCGCCGCAGGCTTTATAAGATATTTCAGGGGAAATAATTTTGTATTAATTAATAAGGCTCCAACTCCTGCCGATGCTATGGCTAATCTTGTTATTCACGGCAAGGTGGGCGAGGTGCTTTCTCAAATTAAAGTAAATTTATAACGGACGGATATTGATATGAAAAAGATTGTTTCTGTTTTACTTTGTGTTATGCTTTGCGCTTCTGCTTTCTCTGCCTGCTCAAAGCAGGTTGAAATCAGGGAAATGAAGATTACTTATGACGCAAGGCTTTCCGATTGTTCGGATGAAGCTAAAAATGCTTATACGGCTCTTTTCAATGCCGTTATGAACTGTGAGGAAAGTGCCGAGGTTGGCGAAGAGGTTTACGATGAGGCAACAACTATGTTTTACACAAGCTTTCCGCTTTCCGATCTTGTAGACAGTATTAAGCAAAATTCCGATTCAAAAAGCGTTAGAATAAGATATAAAAATTCCTCAAAGGAGCATAAAAAGCTTGTTGAGAAATTTAAAAAGGAGGCTTCCGTAATTCTTGATGAGTGCAAAGCGGGAACAGCTTCCGACAATGAATTAATTCTAAATCTTTATAGCTTCCTGGCTCAAAATGTTGAAATTGATTATTCACGCTCAACCGCTTATGACGCCATAGTTGAGAAGAAAGGCTCCTCCTCAGCCTTTGAAGCGGCCTTCAATTTTCTTCTTCAACAGGAGGGAATACCTGCCGCAAGAGTTTATGCAAAGGGCTATGACGCAACACACTTTTTAACCGAATTGGAAATCAACGGCGAAAAATATTATTTTGACCCGTGCGGAGAAAAGGTGTATTCGCAGGGCAAGGGCTTGTCTTATTTCGGAATGACATATATGGGGCTTCAAAAAAACGGCATAGAATGTGATTTAACCTTTGCAGATAAATCAACCGCCGTTCCCGAGCAGAACAGCGATATGTTTGCAGGTCTTTTTCAAACAAAGTCCTATGAATATTCAAACTCAGTTATTTCGGCAACGCACTCGGACGGACAAATAACCGAAATCAGCTTTTGAAATATTTAATTTGTCATATTAAAACAGTTGTAAGGTTTTCCGCAGATTTTTTTATCTGCGGAAAGCTTTTTTTCATTTTTAACAATCTTTTTGATAAAAATGTATAAAATTACTTGCTTTAAAAGCAAAAATATGTTAAATTTATATATGGCGTCATAACGCCGACTTAAAAGATGAGAGGATGGTTTTATGGCGGAAAATGCCGGATTAAAAGAAAAGATTGTTTCGGTAGTTGACAATGTCAGATATTACTGGAACGATCCGCCAAAGGGAAGGTATATGACCTTTAAGGAGATCTTATCCTATGCCTTCGGCGGTATCGGATTTTATCTTATTGTTTCAATGAGCTGGACCTGTTTGCTCGCTTCAACGAATGTGTTTATTACAGGCACTATCGGTATCGGGCCGACAGATATGTATATAATGTATGTTATCGCAGTTCTTTCGGGTATTCCGTTAACGGGATTAAGAGCTAATATTATTGATAACACACGAAATAAAGCAGGAAAATACAGACCTTATATTATCCGAATGGGTATTCCGTCTGCGCTTCTCTTTATTGCTATGGTTTGGTTCCCGTATGATAAGCTTAAATTAATTGTTGGAACCAATGTTGTTTTCGGCGACAGAACTGCCGATTATATTGCAAAATGCGTTGTTCTTTTAATTTTCAACATTCTTTTGCAATTCTTTTATTATTTCTTTTATGACGCTTATGAAAACCTTATCCACGTTCTTTCTCCAAACTCCCAGGAAAGAGCTGATGTTGCGTCAATTAAAAGTGTAATTTATTCTCTCGGACCGTCGGTTGTAAATTTAATTATGCCAATTATTGCGCAGAATGTTTACCACACAAATCAAACCGATGTTCGTGTTTACAGGCTTGTTTATCCTATCCTCAGTGTAATCGGCGTTGCGCTTTTAGTTGTTGTTTATGCCAACACTCAGGAAAAGATTATTCAGGCAAAAACCCATGTTGTTCAGGTTAAGTTTTTTGATTCTCTTAAAGCAGTAGCCAAAAATAAATATTTCTGGATTATTGCGCTTGCCGGCTGGATCGGCTTCCTTGAAACCGCATACAGTAATATTCTTTATTGGCTTTATAACTACGGCGGTGCCTGCTCCGGTAATGTTTACAGTATTATTGTAACGCTAAACGGTAACTCTGCTCTTTGGGGAATGATTCTTGCTCCGTTCTTTATTCGTAAGTATGGAAAGAAAAATGTTCAGATTGTAACAAATCTTCTTAACATTTTATTTATTATTATGATGCTTCCGTTTGTAACGGCAGGCGTAGATGAAACGGGCAACCTTAAATCATATATTAT
>CAMFBH010000046.1 GCA_945948515.1 uncultured Clostridia bacterium | reverse complement strand
TTAAGATGCTCGCGCAGAACATTCAGAAATATTGCTCTTGATGAAAATTCAAAAAATGTTATAAAGGAGCTTGTTGAGCATATAAACGAAAAGGCAGGACTTCATTTCGTTTTCTTTGACGACGCAAGATTTGCCTTTAATCTTCAAACGGGTATGATGAGTATGATTGCCGTTTGCGGAGATGATAATATTCCGTCAAGAGAAGCCTGCGGATATTACGGCGAAACGGTTGTTCTTCAATGCGCTTATCACGGCATTTCTTCCTGCTGGGTGGGAAGCTATAATGAAAACAAGGTGCTTGAAATGCTTGATTTGCCAAAGGGAGTCAGGCTTTATTGCGTTATTGCACTCGGCTATGCTTCAAAGAATAAAAGCATAAAGGAAAAGGTAATGTATAATGCAACGCATAAAAAAAGCAAGCCCTATCAAAAAATGTTTGAGGCTTGCGATCAAAAGCTTCCCGAGGAATATGCCTTTGCTATGAAGCAGGTTGAAAAGGCTCCGAGCGCGGTAAACAGGCGTCCCGTTAAATTCAGATATGAAAACGGCGTTATCAGTGCAAGCGTTGATGAGCCCTATTCCGATAAAAGCATTGATTTCGGCATTGCTCAGCTTCATTTTCAGCTCGGCGCCGCCGCAAAGGGCATTTCGGGCGAATGGAAAAACGGAAAATTCTATACAGAGGATAAAACAATTTTAAAATTACCGTCGGTAGATAATGAATAATAATATATTAATATATTGAAAAGGGGAAAAATAATGAGTAGCACAGAAAAGAAAAAAATGAGCAAAAAAAAGAAAATATTAATAATAGTTCTCTGCGTTTTGCTTGCTCTTGTTGCCGCTGTTGTCGGAGCAGGTGTTTACGCACTTAATTGGTATTGCACCGATCCCGAATTTACGGTTACTCAAACCGCAGAGGAGGTTAATCTTATTGCGCACCGAGGCTTCCGGGCAGTTGCTCCCGAAAACACCGCACCTGCGTACGAGGAAGCGGGAAAAGCAGGCTATTACGGCGCAGAGTGTGATATTTACAGAACCTCTGACGGTGTGTGGGTGCTTCATCACGACCCGGTAACATACAGAATGATGGACGGCTGCACAAATCTTGAAAAGCATACATATCAGGAGCTTCTTGAACAAACGGTTGATAACGGCTCAAATATAGAAAGCTATCCCGATTTAAAGGTTTGCACGCTTGAAGAATATCTTCAAATTTGCAAGGAATACGGTATGGTGCCCGTTATTGAGCTTAAAGGCAAAAATAACACAGAGCATTATGACGAGGTTATTGAAATTGTTAATCAGTATCTTGACACAAACCCGATTTTCATTTCCTTCCAGCTTGATAACCTTAAAAAAATCCGTGCTCTTTCCGATTTGCCGTGCTGGTATCTTGTTCAGGAGATAACAGAGGAGGAGATTGAAAATGCTCTTTCAATCGGCGGAAGCTGCGGTATTGATTTCAATTATTCCAAAGAGGAAAACACCGATGATATTATTATGAAATGCGTAAACACGGGTATGCCCGTCGGCGCGTGGACGGTTGATGATCCCGAAGCCGCAGCACGCCTTTCAAATCTCGGCGTTAAATACATCACAACAGACAGCATTACAAAATAAGAGCGTTGATAAACAGTCTTAACCACGCTGAAAATTAAATCTACCGAGCTGTATAATTATATAGAAATAAGAAAAGCGGATTGAAGTTGATATTCAATCCGCTTTTAGCATATTTTGTTTTTTATATTATTTTTTGATAAGCTCTTTTGCACATTTTCCCGTTATATGCTCTGCCGAAAGCTCAAGCATAACAAATTTGTCGGAATAAGCTTCTATAACTTCGTCTGCGTTTTTCTCGTTAGGGCAGTATTTATCGGATAAAAATCTTATTGCCGCTTTCTTTTCAGCCTTGCTTTCAATAATTGAAATTCTGCCGAAAACGATAACGCTTTTATAATATGTTGTGTATTCTTTTGAAACAACACTATCCCGTGAAATAACGCAGAAAGACGCCTTTGAGCAGCTTTTAATCGCATCAATCTTGTGCCCTTCTGGTGCACAGTGGAAATAAATTTTGCCGTTTGAATAAGCAAAGCTCAGCGGAACGCCGTAAGGATAACCGTTGTCTGCACAAAGGGAAAGCACTCCGCTTGAAGCGGTTTCAAGAATTTTTTCGCTTTCCTGTAACGATAACTGCTGTGCTTTCCTTCTCATTTCTTTAAACATAATTTACTCCGCAGATGATTTTATCTGTATTTTTTAAGCTTATCCTCATCAAAGCTTTCAAGGAAATCGTCATAGCTTCCCTTAAAGTCTGTTATGCCGCCGTCTGCAATCTCAATAACTCTGTCTGCAATCGTTTGGATAAACTGATGGTCGTGTGAGGTAAAGAGAACGGTTTCGGGATAGCGGATAAGTCCGTTGTTGAGTGCCGTGATTGATTCAAGGTCAAGGTGGTTGGTGGGCTCGTCAAGCACAAGAACATTTGCGCCGCTGAGCATCATCTTGCAAAGCATACATCTAACGCGCTCGCCGCCCGAAAGAACCGTTGCCTTTTTAAGTGCCTCGTCGCCGCTGAAAAGCATTCTTCCAAGCCAGCCTCTTATGTCTGCTTCAAGCGTTTGCGTTGTGTATTGTCTAAGCCAGTCAACAAGCGATAAATCAACGCCGTCAAAGTATGCGCTGTTGTCGCTCGGGAAATAGCTTTGAGTTGTTGTTACGCCCCATTTGAACTCGCCCTCGTCGGGTTCAAGCTGGCCCATAATGATTTTGAAAAGCGTTGTTTTTGCAACGGCGTCGGAGCCAACGAAGGCAACCTTTTCTCTTGGATGAATAACGAAGGAAACATCGTCAAGCACCTTTCTGTCGCCTATTGTTTTTGAAATATGGTCAACGCGAAGCAGGTCGTTTCCACATTCTCTGTCGGGCTTAAAGTCAACATAGGGGAAGCGCCTTGAAGAAACGGGCATATCAATCATTTCAAGTGCGTCAAGCTGCTTTTTACGGCTTGTTGCCTGCTTTGATTTGGAAGCGTTTGCAGAAAATCGCTGAATAAATTCTTG
>CAMFBH010000045.1 GCA_945948515.1 uncultured Clostridia bacterium | reverse complement strand
CTTTAACCGTTTTATAAGCACGAACTCTTACATAGTATTTTTTTCCGGATTTCAATTTGCTCACGGTTTTACTTGTGAAGCTATTGCCTTTGAGGTTAATTGCTTTAACATCCTTGCTGAAATTCTTGCTCGTTGAATACTGAAGCTGATAACCCGAGCAATCCTTTGAAATCTTTTGGATTTTAATTTTAAATCCTTTTTTCACAGGGGAGAGGCTTGTTATTTTAGCCTGTGTTTTCGGACCGATTGTGTAGGTCAGAACCTTTGAAACATCGTAATAGGCAGTTGAAATTTTCACCGTTACGGTGTAGGAGCCTATTTTTTTGGATTTCTTGTTTGAATATTTTATTGAGGCGTTAAGCTTGTTTCCGAGTCTGTCCTTAACGGTAACTGACGGACATTTAACCTTTCCGCTGTAATTATAGCTGCTTTGTGAAAGCTTTATTCCCGAAACATATGGGATAATTATTTTTTCTGCAAGTGCGCCGCAGGAGGTGCAGTATTTAACTATTACACCGTCGCTTGTAGGAGTGGCCTTTTTTTGAACAATTTCCGCACCGGGTGTGTGGGAATGAACGATTTGGTCAATAACCGTTTGAGAGCCGTTTGAAGAGTTTCCGGGATTTTGCGTATTATTCCCGTTTTCCGGCGGATCTCCGAGCGCGAATGAAGCGCATTGTGCAGTTCCGGCAAGAATATTTGTTTTTGATGAGCAGTAATTACCGAGTCCCGAAACAGTAACAGCCCAATCGTTATTTGTACTTCGTGCGTAGGAAAGAGAATAATCTCTGCCTTCAATAATACTGCTGCTTTCAGGTATAACCTTGCAGTAAAGCGTGTTGTTTTTTATTGATGCGCTGAAGGTGAATCCAACTGCACTAACAGGCTTTTGATTGATTGTGAAATATTTTGTGAACCCTTCTCCGCACAGCTTCAAGCTGCTTTCAAGAGGATAGAAAACGGCGCTTGCAGTTCCGGCATTGATGTTGTTTTCGTAGCGAACACCGTAATCAGTTCCGAGATACAGAGTGTCCATACTGCCGTTTGGATCGCCGAATTTAATTGTTGAAATAACGCTTTGGTCGAGCTCAATCGGAGAGCCTGTGTAGGTTTTTGAAACATCTGTATCCGACGCGGATGAAAGCTCGGCAATATCAAGCTTTTTTATTGTAAAATCCCTTGAAACATAGCCGTTATAGTTTCCCGTTCCTCTAACGGTTATGGTAACCTTTCCGGGAATCATTGTATCGGAGGATGATGTTGTGTGGTTGAAATATTCAACGGTAAAATCTTTGTTTTCCGAAAGCTTGCCCTTTGTTGAATCTTTTATTTCTCCGTCGAAAACCGCAACTTCAATTTTGTTTTGCATTCCGTTATAGGTCATTTCACTTAGAGAATCGCTGATTATATCGTTTGTAGCAATATCCTTCGGAACTATTTTAAACTTAATTGAGAAGCTTTGAGCCTTAATATCACCCTTACCGGTGATTGTTATCTGAGCATTATCAGTAACGGCGGAGTAGTTGCCGTAGTCAATTTTGAACTGAGCATTCTCAACAAGTCCGCCGATATATATTGACGGTTCGACTTTTCCGACGGGAGAATAAGTTATTTCGGGGTATGAATAGCTCTGGGTTTCCTCGTCGTAAGCAAGATAATCGCCGGACGGGCTTTGCTTAATTAAATATTCACGCCTTTGAGGGTCCGTTCCCGAGCCGTAATCAACAAAATAAACGGTATCGGTGTAATCTAAGAGATTCTTTTTTTCGCTTTCCTCAAAGATTCTTCCCTCGTAGTAGCTTCTTTTGGCAAGAATGCTGTTTGAATAAAAATTATAGTCGTCGTTAGCGATAGCGGAGCCATTTTCAATTTTTAAATTGTTGCTTGAATAATGAGCCTGGTAATTTATATCCGTTGCCTTAAAGAAAGCATTTTCGTCTTCGTTGTAGTAGCCGAGAAAATATCGATAGTCGAGTATATTCTTTGACTTGTCGGAGAACCAAGAGCCCATTGTAACATCAAGATAAAACCATGTGCCCTCATCGCTTGAAGCGGTTTGATAGCTGTCAAGATTAACAACAAGCCATGCATGGCGGTCATTTGTAAGCTCGGAGGTAAGATTTCCGTCGGAGTCGGGAACATAGGTTTGATAAACATCGGATTTAACAACAAAGCATTCAATTCCCATTTCACGAAGAATTCTGTATGCAAGTGCACAGTACCCGTCGCAAAGGGCGATACCTCTGTTTTGTGATGTGTTTCCGAAAAATGCACTGTAAGCGGTGTGACGAAGCTTAAACAGCCTGTAAATTTCAAGCTGCTCAGGGGTCATATCCGCTTCATTCATATTCTCTTTAATTTCACCGCGAAGGAATTTGTGGTAAATTTGAGTATCATAATCGGTGCGTTTAATTATGTTTTCATATGTTGCTTTAACGATATCATAATCCGACATAGAAGAGGTAAACCAATTTGACTTGATATTTTCTATTTCATTAGTTAAAGCGTTTTCCTGCTCGGCAGTTGTGCAGTATTCCAAATCGAGAACGGCTTTATAGAAGCAGTAGGTTTTACCGCCCTCCTTAACAACACATTTTTCAAGTATTTTAGCCGAGGTCATAGGATGCATGGAGGCATCGTCAATCTTGTCGGTAAAAGAATATGATGAAACGCTCAGAACAGTATCAAGATATGCACCCATAACCGCGCTGTTGTATTTTGAAGCAAGCTCCTCGCTGAAAACATTATAGTATGCTATTCCAAAGGGTGATTTTTCAAAGCTGCTTTCTCGGAAAAAGCTCGAATCGTCGGAAGCCATTCTCAGCTCCACAGAGCTTTCTCTGTTTTTAACGGCATCTAAAATCTGTTCGGCGGCAACAAGGTAGCTTTCCGTATATTCACGCCAAATGCGTTGCGTTCCGTCTTTGGAATTTTCGGTGCAAAAAAATGTGTCGCCGTCTTTTCTGTATGCCTGAATATTGTTTAAATCGGAAGTATCGGCGATTTCACCGTCAGTATGAGAAGCGGCAAGACCAATGCTTCCGCTTATAAAAAGTGCGGAAATAACGATTGCCGCTGATAAAAAAATACTGATGATTTTTTTAAATTTCATAACATCACCCAAAATTTGTAAATCCATAATATTATTATATTATTAGATTAGAAAATAAACAATTCTCATTTTGCA
>CAMFBH010000044.1 GCA_945948515.1 uncultured Clostridia bacterium | reverse complement strand
AATAGTTTTAATCAAATTCGGCGCTGTTAATGTTGAAAGCGGAAATCTCACTCAAGGTCAGGTCGTTGCGCTCTATAATTATATGAGCCAAATTCTTGTTGAGTTAATTAAACTCGCAAATTTGATTGTAACGGTTACAAGGTCATTCGCCTGTGCCAACAGAATATCGGATGTTCTCCAAACGAATTCAAGTCTTGAGCATAATAATAACGCTGAAATAAGAAACGAAAATGCTGTTGAGTTTGAAAATGTCAGCTTCAGATTCAAGGGCGCTTCGGATAATTCTTTGAACAGTATTAATTTCTCTGCAAAGCAGGGAGAAACCGTGGGAATTATAGGCTCAACGGGAAGCGGAAAATCAATACTCACAAATCTTATTCCGCATTTTTATGATGCAACAACAGGTATTGTTACGGTTAACGGAAGAGATGTAAAATCTTATGATGACGGAGAGCTTCGTGAAAATATCGGCGTTGTTATGCAAAAGGCGGCTCTTTTTAAAGGAACAGTGCGTGAAAATCTCTTATGGGGAAATAAAAATGCTTCCGACGAAGAGCTTAATGACTCCTTGAAAAAAGCACAGATTTACGATTCTGTTTGCGAAAAGGGAGGACTCGATTTTGTTATCGAGCAGGGAGGTAAAAATCTTTCCGGCGGACAAAAGCAGAGGCTTTGCGTTGCAAGAGCACTTGTTGGCGAAAAGAGTATATTAATTTTTGATGACAGCGCAAGTGCTTTGGATTTTGCAACTGAAAAGGCAATGAGAAAGGCAATCGAGTCGCTCAGCTATAATCCCACCGTGTTTATTGTATCGCAAAGAACATCGTCTATAATGCACGCAGATAAGATAATAGTTCTTGAGGATGGAAGCATTGTCGGCAACGGCACTCACGAAGAGCTTCTTGAGGGCTGTGATGTTTATAAAGAGATTTATTATTCTCAATTCAAAAAGGAGGGAGAATAATGAATAAAGCAGTAATTAAAAAAGTTTTTTCCTATATCGGAAAATATAAAATATATCTTTTCCTATCGTTGCTTTTGGCGCTTGTAAGCTCGCTTTGTGCCTTGTATATTCCCGTTCTTATCGGAGAGGGGATAGATTGCATTGTTTCTCCCGGTAATGTTGATTTTAAATTTCTCACAAGTATATTTATTAAGGTTATTTGCTTTATTGCCGCAGTCGGAGCTTCTCAGTGGGCAATGAATGTTTGCAATAATAAGATAACCTATAATGTTGTAAGAGATGTCAGAAAAAAGGCGTTTGACAAAATTGAGCGCTTGCCGTTTTCGTATCTTGATTCAAACGGAAGCGGAGATATTGTTTCAAGAGTAATAGGCGATTCCGACCAGTTTGCCGACGGGCTTTTAATGGGATTCACGCAGTTCTTTACGGGAATTGTAACTATAATCGGAACGCTTTGCTTTATGCTTTCAATTAATGTTTATATCACAATAGCCGTTGTTGTAATAACTCCCGTTTCGCTTTTGCTCGCAAGGTTCATTGCAAGCAAAACATATTCAAAGTTTAAGCTTCAGTCGCAAACAAGGGGAGAACAAACGGATTTTATAAACGAAATGGTAGAAAACCAAAAGGTTGTTCAGGCTTTTTCGCATGAGGATGAAAACCTTGAAAAATTTGATGAAATCAATCAAAGGCTGAAAATTCATTCTCTAAAAGCAATTTTCTATTCTTCAATAACAAATCCTGCTACAAGGTTTGTTAATTCGCTTGTTTATGCCGCAGTTGCCTTTACAGGAGCATTGAGTGTTATAAACGGTTCTCTCACAGTCGGCTTTCTTGCAACCTTTTTGAGCTATGCAAATCAATACACTAAGCCGTTTAACGAAATAAGCGGCGTTATTACTGAGCTGCAAAATGCCTTTGCATGCGCTTCAAGACTTTTTGAGCTTATCGAAGAGGAGGAAATTATTCCCGATTCTCCGAATGCAAAGGTGCTCAGCAATGTTAAGGGCAATATTGAATTTAAAAATGTTTCGTTTTCTTATTCGCAGGAGAAACCGCTTATAACCGATTTCAATCTGAAGGTAGAAAGCGGAATGAATGTTGCAATTGTCGGACCTACTGGCTGCGGAAAAACAACGCTCATTAATCTGCTTATGCGCTTTTATGAAATAAATTCAGGCGAAATAACGCTCGATGGTGTTTCTACCAAGGATATAGCAAGAAAGTCGCTCAGAACAAGCTTCGGAATGGTACTTCAGGAAACATGGCTGAAAAACGGAACAATCAGAGAGAACATTGCTATGGGAAAGCCTGATGCAACAGATGAAGAAATTATAAATGCGGCAAAGGCTGTTCGCAGTCACTATTTTATTAAAACGCTTCCGAACGGCTACGACACGGTTATAGATGAAAACAGCGAAGCCCTTTCCCAGGGGCAGAAGCAACTTCTTTGTATAACAAGAATTATGCTCAGCCAACCGCCGATGCTTATTCTTGATGAGGCAACATCATCTATTGATACCAGAACCGAAATGATTATTCAAAATGCGTTCAAAAAGCTAATGGAGGGCAGAACCTCGTTTATTGTTGCCCACCGCCTTTCAACAATCAGAGAAGCCGATTTGATTCTTGTAATGAATAACGGTGCGGTTGTTGAACAGGGAAAGCATGAGGAGCTCCTCAAAAGAAAAGGCTTTTACTATAATCTCTATAACAGTCAGTTTGATGATTAAAACTCATATAAACAACGGCTTGGATTTAATTCTAAATCCAAGCCGTTTTGTGTGTTATAGATAACTATTTTCCTGTTAATTTTTGATACATTTTCATAAGCTCGGCAACACATTCGGATTCGGTCATTGTTTTGTAATCAAAGCCGTATGCCTGCATAACTGCCTTATCGTTTGCCTGATGTGCTTTGCGAAGCTCAACAGGCATAGTTAATTCATCATACAAATCTGCAAGTGAGCAATCGGGATGTTTTGCTCTTGCATCAAGTATTGCCTGTGCCGTTTGCTCAATTTTATCCTTTTGCTCGTCAGTTGGATTAGGCCAAGGGAAGTTATTGTAAACAATATCTTTAGAATACCGATAGTCGCTCTTTAATCTGCCACAAACCGCTCTTACCCACGCCATGTGCACATTTGAAGTTAGCACACCAAAATGAAATATTTCAGCATTTGGAATTATCTTTACTAAATTACTACTCAAAATATTAGGTTCAATAAATCCCATAGGTATATACTTCCTCTTTTCAGAAGAGACCTCAGGTATAACTATGTAATTGCTATTTGGCATATTTTCAACATGAAAACGAGTAGGTTTATCAGCAAGTTTTCTTGTACCTGCACTTGTACTTTTGAGTCTAAAATCTCTTACTGATTCAATCCGTTTTATACATTCAGGCATAGAACGTAACTCTTTTGGAGAACAATCTCCAAGCCACAAGCAATACCTGTAATATCTGTTTATAAACTCGTGTGAACCAATCCATGGTCTAAATAGTGTTTCTGCCTTAGGTTCTTTTTTTATAAAATCTTCCATTTCTTCTTTAGTAAAAAGATAAAATCCACCATCAATCGGTTTGTTTCCAATTCCAATCTTTGGCACATCACAAATTGGATTTGTTCGACTTTCTACAAAAACATTATCTGCGTCAATAAGATAGGCGTTTATATTTTCAGCAATCTTAACTTGACCATTATAATACAAATACTTATTTGCAGAATTTAATGTAGTACTAAATCCAATAATTACACAA
>CAMFBH010000043.1 GCA_945948515.1 uncultured Clostridia bacterium | reverse complement strand
ATAACAAATTTTAATAATTTACAATACAATAGCAATCCAAGTCTGAATTTCATTCTAAGAAGAATAAAAAGAACTTTTGTATGAAAAGGCAAGCGCGCCAATTTTATATTCTTCATGCTTTCGGAAACATACTCACTCTTGCATATTTCTTTTATCACTTTGAATGATTTATCGGAATTCACTTCATTTCTTACAACAAAATTCACTAAATACAAAAGATAATATGAAAGCTGAACACTCATATCATATTTTAACTCATTGCTCTTTTCTTTAATCCTCAAATACGGTAACAAATAAATATCAGAAAGAGTATCATCATACTTTTTAGTCATTGATTCGGGATTGATAAGATAGTGATAAAGAGGCTTGTTAACATAGCTTATTGATTTGCAATCAAGAATACAAGGATAAACAAATGAAGCATCCTCACCCAAACGGATTCCGTTGTCAACTCCAGGTAAATACTTATTAAGAAGCTCTCTTTTAAAGATTTTACTCCAGCAATTAGGATAAATACCAAAGCTGTAAAATCTGTCTTTAAACAGCATTGTGGGAAACACTTCATTTTCAAGTTCATTTCTTGAATATAACTTTTTGTTTAAAAAATAATCACTTTCAATTTCCCTATCGGGATATGAATACCAAAACTCACATATGGCAATATCTGATTTGTAATTTATAACAGACTGCATAAGTTCAAAATACATATCCTTTTGGATATAATCATCACCGTCAACAAAACCGACATATTCACCCGTTGCTGCCTCAAGACCCGCCTTTCTTGCAGAAAGAAGACCGCCGTTCTCCTTATGTACAACCTTAATCCTACCGTCTTTTCTTGCAAACTCATCACAAATTTCGGGACATTTATCCGGCGAACCGTCGTCAACAAGAATTATTTCAAGGTCGTTATATGTTTGAGAAATAATACTTTCAATACATTTTTCAAGATACTTCTCAACCTTGTAAATCGGAACAATAACACTGAGTTTCACTAATATCCCCTAATCCTTTTTCTAACTAAAATAGATAAATTATAAAGCTTTGGTGAAATCATAAGAAGAACAATTCCAATCCTATGCTTAAGTTTAAAAACATCTGAATAATTTGAATTAAATGCGTATTCTTTGGCATTTATAATATCTTTCTTTATTTCATTGTACCTATCAAGGCACTTGTTATTTCTAATAATACTATTAAGCAAAAACAAATTATTGCACATACGGTTAAAAACATGGTATGGAAACGCCGAAGAACTTCTTTCAATACCGTTTTCAATGATTTTATATGCATTTCTCGAATCATCAATCATCTTATAAGTAATACAGCCCGACAAAACCGATTCACAATGGCGGAAATAATTATATTTTTTTAAGTTAGAAACAACCATCTTTTCGGCATTTTTAAACACATAGCAATTCAGCATTGCATCCTCGCTTACTGAAAGATTATCAGGTAAATTCGGAAGATTATCAAATAAGTATTTACAATATAGCTTACCGCAAAGATAGCAGCATCTGTCGGTTAAGTGCTTAATCATTCCTACATAGTTAAGAATTTCAATGCCGTCATCACAAGATGCATCATTTACACCGTTATCAATATCATATGAAGAAACGGAATTAAAATCAATGCAGGAAATCTGCGCATTATTCTCAGTGATTAAAGAAAACAGTTTGTCAATCATATCTAATTCAATCCAGTCATCACTGTCAACAAATGTTATAAAATCACCTGTTGCAGACTGCAATCCTGCGTTTCTTGCCGAAGAAACTCCGCCGTTATTCTTGTGAATTACTCTGATTCTGTCATCATGATGTGCCCAATTATCGCACAATGCAGGAGAGGTATCAGCTGAACCGTCGTCTATAAGAATTATTTCAAGGTTTTTATATGTTTGATTTACAATGCTTGAAACACATCTGTCAAGATATTTTTCTACATTATAAACAGGAACAATCACACTTATTTTCATAATATTTCTCCTAAAAATGCATCCAAGCCAAAGAGCTTAATTTAACAAGATATACGAAATGAAGAGCAATGAAAGCACAAAAAGCAATTGTGAAATAACCGGAAATATTCACTCGCCATGATTCTTTTTTCGGCAAATTATATTTTAAATGAATATAAGATTTATTCTTATTTGCTTCACCTTGAAGCTGCCTTCCGATCATAAATAAAACGCCGCAGACGACAGGAAGAACCCATCTTGTAAATCTCATAAAAATCAATTCACTCAAAACCGAACCTAAAAGGAAATAAATCAAAATTGAAGAAAGCTTGTAAAAGCGCTTAAGATCTTTTGCATACTTTCCTTCAACAATGTATATAGAAACATAATAAATTACGAAAGCTGTAACGAGAAAAACCGCTATATTTACCAAATAAAGTAATTCGAGATGCAAGGGGCCGCCGCCTTCATTTCCTTCAACCTTACCGGCAATAGACTGAATAAAAGAATTATTTGTTTTAGTTGAAAGGAATTTTATTCCGGCTCCGCCTATTGCCAATCCGAATATTAACCCATACTTCATAAAATTACCGCTCGTATTAAGCGTAATTTCCGTTAATATTATGAACACAACGAATATAATACCCGCAGAATGAGTTAAACAAGCTAAAATATATCCCAAAACGCACAATGGTATGTGCTTTCTCTCAACGAGATGAACATATGCGCAGGCAAGAATCACAGCAAAAGCAAGTCCGTTTCTTATTCCTGCGAGCACATCATAAAACCAATATGTAGAGATAAAAAACATTAACCCTAAAAATAAATACTTCTTATCAACATCAAATCTTTTAGCGGCTTTATAAAATATCATTAACATTAAACCATAAACAACGAAAATGGTAATTGCCTGAAGATAATGATTACTCGGCAATTTGCTTATAAAATAAAAATAGTAGCCGCAGACTCTGTAAACATCCCAATTGTTTATACCCTCATCAAAGCATCTTTGAAGATAATCGTTGCCATAATCTCTCAAATAATCAATCTGCTGATAATATCTTGTTAAATCGTCTGATTCATTTGGTACAACATTAAACGCTAAAACGGATAACAGTATTGTTAAAAGCAGAAAAGAAATACCGCAATATTTTTTTGGAAGCAGCCAGTAAGTAACTGCAAATATTAAAATTATAACAACAAAGCTTGTTACTGCCGATAAACCGAAAAACATTTGCGGCTTCCTTTCAGTGTTATTTAAGAATTATAAATCTTATCTAAGCTTTCAGATACTTTTTCGAGTGAGTAAACTCCGTTAAGTTCTTTGATTGAAATATTGTTCCTATCAAGCTTCATAAGTGAAAGAGCTTTTTTCGCCCATTTTTCAGGGCTCTCATCAATGGACATAAAATCAACATTTTGATTAAATGCAACCTCTCTCGTTACCCTATCGGAAATCAAGCAAGGAAGCTGTGAGGCCTGTGCTTCAATCAATGACACCGGCAAGGCTTCAAACAACGATGGAAAAATCATTATATCCATAGCAGACAGAATTTCGGGAATATCGTTTCTCTTCCCTGCAAAAATTATTTTTTCCGAAACATTCAAATCCTTTGCCTTTTTTTCAACAACTTCCCTATCCGTTTCTTCTCCAACAAGCAACAAATAGGAATTATTATTAAGCTTTAAAAGCTCGCTGAAAACATCAACTAAAAAAGACTGATTTTTTATATAATAAATTGTTCCGATATGCCCAACAACAGTACTGCTTTGAGGTATTAATAATTCGTTTCTTATTGCTTGTCGTGATGAAGAATTGTATTTATATCTATCTGTTTCAATTCCGTTTGGAATAAACTTTCCTCTTTTTTCACACAGCCGTTTTCCGAAAAGATAGTTTCCTGCATCTTTACTGCAAAACAGAAAATGGGTAGCACAAAGCGAAATCAAAGTGCGCATAAATGCTTTATAAATCTTAAATATTATGTTTTCTTCTCTGTTCCATTTAGTTGCGTGAGAGTGGGCAATACGAATTTTTACACCGGAAAACTTCGCAGCCATAAGAACAAGTCCGCTGAAAAACATTACGTGTGAATGAACAATATCGTAGTTTCCGCTATTAAGAACACTTTTGATATGCGAATACTTTCTAAAATATCCCG
>CAMFBH010000042.1 GCA_945948515.1 uncultured Clostridia bacterium | reverse complement strand
AAATATCCCGTAGCATTTTCGGGCATTTCAATAATTTTAATTCCTTTATCAGCAAGAAGAGCATACAAATCTTTATCTCTTCCTTCGGAAGGGTCAATCAAATAGAAGGTAATATCGTATTTTTCGGGATTGAGCGAGAGAGCAAAATTTAAAGCAGCAAGCTCAACACCGCCTCGTCTTAAAAGCTGAATAACAATTAATAATCTCTTTTTCATTTTTCACCGTTAAATGTGGGTAAGATTAAAATATATATTTGCAAGATATGTAAATGCGTTAAATCCAATAAAATCAAGAGCAATCTTGGAAATTTTAGGCTTTTTCCAATAGGCATAATTAAGAACATATTTATATTTTTTCATGATTTTGATTGCTTCTTTTTTATCTTGCTTTTTCATATTGCCGCTAACAACAAGCCCTGTTGAATAAATAAAAGCAATATAGTTATAAAAATCTCGTTTAAGTAAATCACTGTCCATTTTTTCAATTATCGGAAGCCATTTATTAATCGTGTATTCAATTCCGTAAATCATTTTTATACTTGAAGAATGGGTAACTGAATTTTTTCTTCCTTTTCTGTAAGTATAATAAGGCTTGTCCACAGCACAAACCGAACTGCAAGAGCTAAAAACGCTTAAAACAAAGTCGTAATCCTCATCTTGAATTCCAACCTTGAATCGAATACCGTTCTCTTCAATAATCTTTCTTGAAGAAGCAAAAATAGTTGGACCTCCGGGTATCATTTTTGTAGAAAGAAGATAATGAAGTGTTTCCTCGAGATTATTTTTTAATATAATATCCAAATTGTATCCGCATCTTGAAACAACGGTTTTCCCGGTAATCATGTTCCAATCGGTACATCCGAAAATAACAATGTCTGAATTATTCTTTTCGAGTTCATTATGTAATTCAAAAAGCGCATCGCTGCTGTTATAAAAATCATCGCTGTCAAGAAATAGAACATACTCACCACAGGCATTGTCAAGCCCGAAATTTCTTGCGCCGGAAGCACCGCTGTTTTTAATATGAAATGCTTTTATTCTCTCATCCTTAGAAGCATAGCAGTCACAAATTTTAGGTGAAGAATCATTTGAGCCGTCATCAACAAGAAGCAGCTCAAAATCTGAAAAGCTTTGATTCAAAACACTTTCAACGCATTTTTCCAAAAACTCTTCAACATTATAAACAGGAACTATAACGCTGAAAAAAGGCACAAAATCATCTCCCTGCTAACTTCTGTAATAATCTGCAAGCTCTTTTGCACAATCGTATATATTCCATCCTGCCTTTTGCATAAGGCGGTAATTATCCTTTCTTCCGAGCTTAGATAACTCAATAGCTTTTTGCGCCCAAATTGAAGCACCGGTGCTTAAAGGTAACGATAATATTTCTTCAGAAACAAAAACTTCTTTTGTAATTGCTTCCGACACAAGACAAGGTATTCCCGAAGCCTGTGCCTCTATAACCGAAACAGGCAATCCTTCGCTGATTGAAGGGAAAACAAAAACATCAATCGCTTGAAGCAAATCGTGAATATCATCTCTTATCCCCAAAAAGAATACAGAATCGGTAATACCGTAATCTCTGCATTTATTAGTAAGCTCTTCGTCTGATTCGGCACCAATAAGAAGAAGAACCGAATTACTGTTTGATTTATGAATTTCACTGAAAACATCAATTAAAAACGGATGGTTTTTCTGAACAATATCTGTTCTTCCGATATGGCCTACAACGAGCTTATCTTCAAGCTGCATTTTTACTCTGACATTTATTCTTATATCGGGGTTAAACTGAAATTTTTTGCAATCAACCGCATTATTCAAAACAGTATAATCGCAGTTATACCACATACTTCCCGACTCATTTGAACAAGCAAATCGTTTGTCGGTAAGATATTTAACCGAAGATGCAAGCAATTTATTTCTTTTTTCATTTACTTCGTTCAGCGAAAATACTGAGGTATGACAATGAGAGCAAATTTTTTTAATCCCGTATTTTTTTGCATAACGCGAAGCAAACGGAGTAAAATGAGGTGCGTGTATATGGAATGCTTCCCACTCTCCCTGATGTTCACAAAATAATTTATCAAGCTCCGAATTATAAAGCAAAGATTTCACGCTCGGAAAGCTTATTTTAAAAGCTCTCCCACCGAGAGACTCAATTTCACTTCTTTTATCCGGATTTTTATCTTGAAAATATAAAACATCGAAAACAATATCTTTAGGCATTGCTTTTGCATAGTTGAGTATAACACTCATTACTCCGTTAGAAACGCCTATATCGGGTATCATATGCAAAACTCTCATAAATATCAAACCCACAAAATGAAATAATTATATATTTTATATAATACAATGTAATTTTTTTTTTGTCAATGAAGTGTTTTACCGTAAAAATAAGCCTGCAATTCAATTGCAGGCTTAAACATTTATATTGTTATTAATCCGAAATAACTTAAAATTTGTGAAATAAGAATTGCTAAAAGGAGAAGTGGAGCAATCACTTTTATCATAATTTTATGAAGCTTTTTTCTTCTGAAAGGACTCGAAATGCAAACTTCTTCGGAAATGATTTCGGGACCTGTAACATATCCGATCAAAATGCATGTCAAAAATGCAACAATCGGCATTATGATTGAATTGGAAATGAAGTCAAAGAAATCAAGGAACTGCATTCCAAGTAATTTTACATTAGCAAACGGACCGTAACCGTAGCAAGAGAGTGTTCCTAATGCTATAACTCCTAACGAAACAATGATTGTTGTAACCTTTCTTCCCCATCCAAATTTATCCTGAAAAATTGATACAACCGTTTCGAGAAGCGAAATTGAAGATGTAAGAGCAGCAAAAAGAACGAGCACAAAAAACAACGCACCTACAAAATTACCGAGAGGCATAGTTTCAAAAACCTTTGGCAAGGTTATAAACATAAGCCCGGGACCTGCGTTAATTTTTTCAGGATCGCCTCCGTTAAAAGCATATACAGCGGGAATAATCATAGCTCCGGCAATAAATGCAATGCCGGTATCGAAAAACTCAATCTGGCGAACAGATTTTTCCAAATCAACATCTTTTTTCATATATGAACCATAGGTAATCATTATACCCATAGCAAGCGACATTGAATAGAAAAGCTGACCTAAAGCACCAAGAATAGTGTTAATTGAAAAATTAGAAAAATCAGGAATAAGATAATACTTTAATCCGTCGAGTCCGCCTTCTACAGAAAGAGAAAAGCCTGCAATAATTATTGAAAGAACTACAAGAACAGGCATCATAATTTTACTTACTTTTTCTATTCCCTTTTCTACCCCGAACAAAACTACAAGAGCGGTTAATACAACAAAAATAACAAACCAAAACATGGGATTTGAAGCTATTCCGCTCTCCGAAACGGTAATAAAATTATTAAAATAGCCCTCTGAATCTGATGAAATTTTTGATCCTGCACCTGATAAATATCCGGCAAAGTATTTGATTACCCAACCGCCGATTACGCAGTAATAAGGTACGATAATCATTGGAACGGCACTCGCAATCCAGCCTAAAAAAGAAAATCTCTTATCAAGTTTTTTATATGCCTGAATGCATGAAAGCCCTGTTTTTCTTCCGATTGCAATTTCGGTTACAAGAAGAGTAAATCCAAAGGTAATCGATAAAATAACATAAACAATTAAAAATGTTCCTGCGCCGTATTTTGCAGCTAAATACGGAAATCTCCATAAATTTCCGAGACCTACAGCAGAACCGGCAGCTGCAAGAACAAACCCGAGTCTACCGCTGAATGAACTTCTTTGCTTTTCTTCCATTATAATCCTCGTTTCATTTTTATTTAAAAGAATTTAATAAATATAATACAATAAAGCGTTGCGTATGTCAATAAAAAAGTATAATTAGAGTATTACTCAAACTATATAAATTAACCATCCCTGAGAAAAAGTCGGCAGCATTAATTAAGATATTTCTTTAGCCATAGATCAAGCTCTGACATACAAAATGATAACAAAACCTTCTGGCATAAAGCATAAAAAAACAACCAGCCATAACGGTTGGTTGTTTTTTTATCATTATTTCTTTGTAGTAACAGTCTTAACCTTTGACCAGCCGGAATATACCTTCTTGCCGTTTACGGTCTTGTAGGTGCGAACTCTTACATAGTATTTCTTTCCGCCCTTGAGCT
>CAMFBH010000041.1 GCA_945948515.1 uncultured Clostridia bacterium | reverse complement strand
ACGTTAATGCCGTTACCGCAATGCGCTTCATCCCATTTCCTCTTTTTCTCTTTTTTCTTACATTTTTTGTCGTTATTCTATATTATTTTTCCGTAATTGTCAATACCTTATTATATAGTAAGTGAAACTCCGAGCTTATTTGATTGAATTAAAAGTATTGACAAAAATAAAAACATAATCTATAATAAAACATATGTTGCACATCGTATGTTGCACAACACCAGTTGCATAAACTGAAAGGAGCAGGAATTAATGCCGCCAAAGCCAAAATACACTAAAGAGGAAATAGTTGAAGCTGCAGTTGATATTGTTAGAGAAAAAGGTGAAAGCGCACTTACCGCACGAGAGCTCGGCAGCAAGCTCGGAACAACGGCAAGACCTGTTTTCACTGCATTTAAAAATATGGATGAGCTTAAGCAAGCCGTTCTGGTGAGAGCTAATGAAATAATGCTTCAATACAGAAAAGCGGCTTTCAAAAACCGCGCTATTCCTCGATATAAAGCAATCGGTATTTCATATATTGAGTTTGCAGCAAAGGAAAAAAACCTTTTTAAACTTCGCTTTATGAGAGACAGAACTAACGAATCATATAATTTCTACAAAGAATACGACAGCGAGACGCTTTCAACAGTAATGGAGCAAACGGGATTAAACGAAGAAAAAGCAAATCTGTTCCACACCGAAATGTGGATTTACACTCACGGAATAGCAACAATGATTGCAACCTCCTATATAGAATGGACTCCGGAACAGATAAGCTCGCTTTTGGCAGATGCTTATTTGTCTTTCTCAAAAAGATATTTATCAAATGAAAATCTATTTACAAATCACAAAGAGGAAAAACAATGCTTAGAATTGAACATTTAACAAAGAAATATGATGATAAAAAGGCAGTTGACGATTTGTCAATTCACATTCTTCCCGGAGAAATCTACGGATTTATAGGTCATAACGGAGCAGGAAAAACAACAACTATAAAGGCTTGCTGCGGCATTTTAAGATTTGAAAGCGGAGAAATATACATAGACGGAACCTCAGTTAAAGAAAATCCAATTGAATGCAAATCGAAAATTGCTTACATTCCCGATAACCCCGATTTATATGATTTTATGAGCGGAATTCAGTATCTTAATTTCATTTCGGATATTTTCGGAGTAAGTACCTCATTGAGACAGGAAAGAATAAAAAAATATGCAGAGTTATTTGAACTATACAATGATCTCTCACAGCCGATAAGCTCATATTCCCACGGCATGAAGCAAAAGCTTGCAATAATTTCTGCGCTTATACATGAGCCCAAGCTCATAATTATGGATGAGCCGTTCGTTGGTCTTGATCCCAAGGCCTCGCATTTACTAAAGGAAATAATGCGTGAGATTTGCAATAAAGGTGGATCAATTTTCTTTTCAACACATGTGCTTGAGGTTGCCGAAAAGCTTTGCGACAAGGTTGCAATCATCAAAGGCGGCAGGCTCATTAAATCCGGAACAATGCCCGAGGTTAAGGGCGATTCCTCTCTTGAAAATGTTTTTCTTGAATTGGAGGAGGAGTAATGTTTAAAGCACTTTTAAAAATGCAAATGCTTGAGGTTTTTTCCTGGCTTTTCATGGATAAAAAAACAGGCAAAAACAGAGCGAAGAAAGGCGTTGTCACATTCGGAATTATTTATCTATTCGTTTTTTTATTTCTCAGTGTAATCTTTTTCATTGTTGCAAAAATGATGTGCGCGCCTCTTGTTAATGCGGGATACACATGGATGTATTTTGCAATTATGGGACTTATAAGCGTTGCACTCGGAGTTTTCGGAAGCGTTTTCAACACCTTCTCTTCACTGTATCAAGCAAGGGATAATGATTTGCTCCTTTCAATGCCGATATCTCCTTCAAAAATACTTGCAGTTAAGCTTGCAGGCGTTTTTGCCATGGGACTTCTGTATGAGCTAATAGTTATGATTCCTACTGTAATTGCATATTTTGTTTTTGCAAAAGTTAATATACTCGGAATAATATTCAGCATACTTATTCCGTTTATTCTTTCACTTTTTGTTTTAACTCTATCCTGTATTCTCGGTTGGGTTGTTGCCCTTGTTAACGGCAGAATCAAAAATAAAAACCTTATAACGGTTATTCTTTCCCTTGCTTTTATTGTGGGATACTATTTCTGTTATTCAAAAGCATATGCGGCAATTCAAAATCTGATTGCTAATCCCGATAGTGTCGGAAAAGGAATGAAGAATTTTCTTTATCCTTTGTATCATATGGGTCTTGCGGCGCAGGGAAATGCAGCTTCAATGCTTATTTTCTCCGCATTCTGTATTGCACTTTTTGCATTGTTTTATCTTGTTCTTTCAAAAAGCTTCCTGCGTTTGGCAACTGCAAGCACCTCTGTTGCAAAAGCAAAGGGAGGTAAAACGAGCTTTTCATCAAGAAGCATTGCAAATGCTCTTCTTTATAAAGAACTAAAGCGATTTCTCGGAAGCTCTGTTTACATGCTTAACTGTGGCTTGGGAACGGTTATTATGCTTGTAGGAGGTATCGCGGTTATTATCAAAAAAGACTATTTTTCATCAATGCTGAGTGAAATGTTTTTAGGCTACGAAAGCTTAATTCCGCTTTTGGCGGTAGCCGTAATATGTATGATGATTACAATGAATGATATAACCGCGCCTTCCATTTCACTTGAGGGAAAAAATTTGTGGCTCGCGCAATCCCTTCCTGTTTCATCTCATCAGGTTTTATATGCGAAATTAAGACTGCATATACTCCTTACGGCTGTTCCTGCTTTAATATTGTCTCTTTGCATTGAAACGGTAATAAAGCCGAACGCGCTCTTTTGTGTCATGATTCCGGTTATTGCCTGCCTTTTCACAGCGTTTGCAGGCTTTGCAGGTTTGCTTATAAACTTAAAAATGCCGAACCTGAACTGGACTAACGAAACAGTTCCCGTAAAGCAAAGCATGCCGGTTGTAATTTGCCTTTTCGGAGGCTGGGTGGTTGTACTTGCTTTCGGCGCGATTTATTACGCTTTGATGAAATTTATCAACCCCGAGATTTACATTATTGCCGTTGCAGCAGTTCTTTCGGCACTTTGCTTTGCAATGGCAAAATGGATTAATAAAAAAGGTGTTCAAATCTTTGAAAACCTATAAATATAAGTAATATAAAAGGAGAGAAAAATATGAAAAAAACAACAAGTATTATATGGGGAATAGCTCTTGTTGCAATCGGAGTTGTTCTTGGTCTTAACGCGTTCGGTGTAACCGATATAGAGCTTTTCTTTGACGGTTGGTGGACTCTGTTTATCATTGTTCCGAGTGCGGTAGGATTGTTCCGCGAAAAAGACAAAACAGGAAGCATAATAGGTATTTTAATAGGCGCCTTTTTACTTCTGTGCTGTCAAGATGTTATTGATTTTGATATGATTTGGAAGCTTGCACTTCCCGCCATTATTATAATTATTGGAATTAAGCTTATATTCGGAAATGCAATTGCAGGAAAATTTGAAAAAGCTGTTTCAAAAAATGCTCCTGTGGGCGAAAATCTCAAATCAATTTGTGCAATCTTTTCGGGTCAAAACGCAAACTATGATTCGCAAGTATTCGACGGTGCGGAGATAAACGCTGTTTTCGGCGGTGCAAAATGTGATTTGCGCAATGCAATAATCGAAAGCGATTGCGTTATTAATGCAACAAGTATTTTCGGCGGAATTGATATTTATTTGCCCGATGATGTTAATGTTAAGGTGAACTCAAATTCAATTTTCGGCGGTGTTTCCAACAAGAGAAATACAGCATTTATCAACGGAGCTTTCACGGTTTATATAAACGCAACCTGTATGTTCGGAGGTGTTGATATAAAATGACCTCATTTCAAAAAACAATAAAATATGCCGCAATAGCATTTGCAATCTTTTTGAGTATAAGCATAATCGGAGGAATTCTCAGCGCAGCGTCTTCTGTTTTTCATATTTTCTCAAATAATAAAAATACTGTTTCAACTGTTCAAAACTACACGGTCAATAGAGATATAAGCAATATAGATATTGAGGTTTCCGCCGCAGAATTGATTATCAAAATCGGAACTGAGTTCAGAATTGACAGTAACTATGAAAACTTGAAAATTAAGGAAAACGAAAATCAGCTTTCAGTAACGGAAAAGGATGGCTCAAAAGCCGTTAACCGTAAAAATATGCGTATCGAGATTTATGTTCCCAACGCAACTGTTTTTAACGAGGCGAAGATAAGCACAGGAGCCGGAAGAGTTAATATTGAGTCACTTTCCGCCGACAGACTTTATATTGATCTCGGTGCCGGAGAGGCGAAAATTCAAAATCTCACAGCGAATAATTCTGCAAAAATCAACGGTGGAGCAGGAAGCCTTTCCATTGAATCTGCCAAGTTGAACAATCTCGAGCTTGATATGGGCATGGGAGAATTGGAAATTGAGGGAAAAATCCTCGGAAAAAGCAGTATTGATTACGGAATGGGCTCAACGGAAATTAAACTTTACGGTTCTTTGAACGATTATCAGATTTCGCTTGATAAAGGAATCGGAGAAGCAACTCTCAATGACAGAAACATGAGAGATGATTCAGTTTACGGTTCGGGTGTTAACGAAATTGAAATAGACGGCGGTATCGGTGAACTCGAAATCGAGCTAATTGAGTCATATGCTGAAATGAATACACTTTAAAAAATAATATTCTTTATATACAGCGGAGAGATAATTCAATTTCTCCGTTGTTTTTATATTAAAATTAGAAAAAGGATTGACAATTACGGAAAAATAATATAGAATAACGACAAAAAATGTAAGAAAAAGAGGAAATGAGATGAAGCGCATTGCGGTAACGGCATTAACGCTGA
>CAMFBH010000040.1 GCA_945948515.1 uncultured Clostridia bacterium | reverse complement strand
CAGTAATTACCTCACCGTTAAATGTAATCACATTGCTCGGTGCAGGAGCAGGAGCCGGTGTCGGTGCAGGAGCAGGAGCAGGTGTTGGTGTAGGAGTAGGTGTAGGTGTTGGTGTAGGAGTAGGTGTAGGTGTTGGTGTTGGTGTTGGTGTAGGTGTAGGTGTTGGTGTAGGTGTTGGTGTAGGTGTTGGTGTGACTGAATCATTCTCCCAAATTGCAGTTACGGTTGTGTTAGCAGTAACGGTAATCTTGTCGCCAGCAGCCTTTTCAACACCGCCAACGCTCCAAGCCTTGAACTTCTTGCCATCGGGAGCAGTGAAGCCGTTTGCAGGGAGTGTGTATTCACCGGAAACACCGGTTACATTTGCCATAGTACCTGTACCGCCGTTTGCGTCAAAGGTATTGAAGCAACGCAGGTTACTCCGTATAAAACCGACAAGTCTATTCTCCGTTCAAAATCAAAATGTAATTACGCGTAAAGTATTATATCACATTATAATCTTAAAGTACAAGAACTATTATTTTTATTGCTTAGGCAATAAAGAATAATTTCTTTGCGCAAATTGCAACGGGACCGATATAACCGATTTGTAGGAAGCTTCCCGGTCAGTTGTTCTAAAGCGAATCGTTTTAGGGTTTAAAAAATCCCGTTATGAGAGATTTCTCATAGCGGGATTTTTTCATTAAATCATTTCTCCGAGGAAACGGTATAAACACATTTTAATACAAATCTTACGGTTTTACCTAAGGTGAAAAATCCCCGGAGAAACGCTTATCAGGCACAAGGATTAAATATAATCCTCTGCCCGACGGGCAAGAATTGGGAAAAAGATTATTTTACCGATATACAGAAAATAAATCTTGAATACACTTTAACATAAAACCGCCTTAATTTGATTAAAATTGCAAAACTGCTCTTTTTTCAGGCAAAAAAGTATTATTTTGCTAAAAAATGTTATTTTTTACAATATATATCTATTGTATTTTGCCCGATTGTTAATCTGAAACGAAGAGCGAAAGCTTATTTTCTTTATCACACAAGCCTAAATAAATTTCTTTTGCGCTGCGATATCCCTGCTTTTCGAGTTCTCTGCTAAGCCAAACAGTGTCAAGCCCTATTTTTTTCAGATTTCCCTCAAGAATTCTGCCGTCCATAATTACTTCGGTATAAATATAATCCTGCTGAGGCATCATTTGCATATCATTCGGAGTTACAGGTCGTTTTGTGCTTACCGGCAAAATCGTAAGCGTGCCGTTATATTCAAAAACAGCCGTTTGAATATCCTCCAAATTGAAATAACCCGCGTTTCTGCAAAGTACCATAAATTCACTTAAATCCATTTTTGCTTTTTTCATGTTTTTACGGCTTATTTTTCCGTTATCCATTATTATAGTCGGAGTGCCGTTTAAATACTTCCTGGATTTTGGAAATTTGTTTATTACAAGGCTTATAATTACAGAAACCGCTCCGTAAATAACCATTGCAATAAAAGGCTTCCATGGCTGTTCAAGCTCTGTTGCAAGCTCTGCGGCAATAGAGCCTATTGTTATACCTGTGATGTAATCAAAAAAATCGAGCTGCGCCATTTGCTTATGACCCATAACCTTAGTTATTATAAAAAGCGATACTACTGAAAAAAGAGATGTTAAAATAATCTTTAATATATCCATTTTATTCCTCCCGAATTATAATTTGGAAAAGACAAAGCTCAAATAATGCTTTGTTCCGCTACAAGTATTATTCCGATTTTTTTCATGAATAAACACTCTGCTGCTTGAGCGCCTTATATTTTAATAATATGGACAAGATATTTTTCACAATGTATAATAACTTTTGATACCCAGTGTTAAAAGCTATTGGGAGGTTTGATGTTTGGTTGAACAGGAAACTTTAAAAAAATAAGGAATAAGAATTTATCCGATATCTTGCAGGTTCTCAGGGATAAAAGCGCAATCAAAAACAAATTCTTTAATAATCAAATCATAAAATGCGTTTGGCTAAACGATTATTTACAAAAGAATATGATAAAATAAAATGGAGTAATAAGTGCCCGAGGATATTAGAATGAAAAGCATGATAATTAAAAAAGCATTGAAAATATCTGCAATAGGACTGTGCTGTCTTGTTTTGTTCGCTCCGATTAGTGCATTTGCAGTTTGGTATTCACGCGGAGATTTAAGCAATGAAGAAACCTCCGCCGAATTCAAATTAGGAATAAAAAAAGATGCGTTTAAATCTGACGGAGATATTCGCATAATGTCAGCAAATCTTCTTGTTGGCTACAAAAGCTGGGGAGGAAGCGCCGTTAAGCCGAGAGCGAAAATGTTTTATGAGCTTTTGGAGGCTTATAATCCCGATGTTATCGGTTTGCAGGAGCTTTGCGACGGCTGGTACTGTACGCTGAGAAATATTCCCGACTGCTACAAGCTTGTTTACCCCGTTTCAACAGGTGTTTTTATTGACATGACCGCTCTCGCTTATAACAGTGAAACGCTTGAACTTATAGATTTCGGCAAAGCCGTTTTTGAAGAGGGCAACAACCCCCGTTTGCGCCGTGTTGTTTGGGGATTGTTTAAAATTCGCTCCTCAGGTAAAAAATTCATTGCAACATCAACTCATTTTGATTTAATGTCTTCAAATAATGACCTGCATAAAAAAAGGATTATGACCTCTGAAGCAAAGAAGTTTTTGAATTTTTCAAACGAGTTGCAAAAAAAGTACGGTTGCCCCGTTATTTCAACGGGAGATTATAATTCTATGGAGCCCACGAAAAAAACACGCCAATCAGACGCTCCGTTTATATACACATATCTTTCCGAAAGCCTAACAGACTGCAAATCAGTCGCACAAAATAAATTCTGCGGAGAAAAGCAATCCCTAAATGCTCCCTCGTACGACCATATTTTTATTAACGGCATGGCAGATGTAATTAATTACTCAATCCTATCTCAAGGCTATCTTGAAAGCATGTCCGACCATTACCCCATAATTTCCGATATAATTCTTAATCCAAATCATACAAAGTAAAAAAACCGGTGTATAACACCGGCTTTTTTTATTATTCATATATTCTGCCCATTTTGCTTGTTTGAAGCGGCTCAAATCCGGAAATATTGGGGTTGGTTCCGTATTTTCAGTCATCGGCAAAGGGACTATTTTTGAAGGTATATAAAGAATTGTTTTCAATCTTTATTATGCCAACTTTTCGCCTTACTACTTATTAATCTCTCGGAATAATAGTTTAAATAGCATTTGTCTCTGTTTTTGTAAAGCTCTTCATTATGGTGCTTTTAAGTTTAAATAATACAAAGTAACCTAAAGTAATTAACGCGCAAAGCAATATTTCAACATACCATTTATATTGATATGATAAAATATTAAGAATTTTAAATATACGGTGGATAATAAATTTTGTTAAATAAAAATGAGTTGTTAGCACGAGCATGGAATTTTGCCCAAACAATTTAAAAACACTTGAAAATTTGTACTTTTGAATAAATTTTGAAAAACGAACAAGGATATATGTACCTGTAATTCCTGAAAGTGTAAGAAGTATGAATGAACGACCGTAATTAACAAAAATCATATCAACACTACCGTTAACATAAGTAGTTACAGCCCAAATCAAAACAATCACAATCATGCAATAATCATTGAGTTTGTATTTTTCGTTTCCATTAAATTTTTCATTATTTTTTATTTTAGAAAATAAATATCCGAATTCAAAAAAGAACATGCAAGAGAAAAATGCAATATACCAGTAAATACGCTCTTCTCTGAAAGGTGAAAACAAACTAATTATAAATGTTATAACTAAAACAGCTATTGCGATTTTATCGTTTTTTGAAATAAAATATTGTAATGTGTTGCACAAAAACAAAACAAGCAAAAACCATATCGGACTGTTTTTAAGTGTTCCGCCTATAAGCAAAAAGCATTTTACAACTTCTTTTATATTCACAGGATCAAACATTCCGAATTGATTTAAAATCAATGTTAAAACCGTATCAAAAGCCATAAAAAACAGCATGGGCAATATCAGCTTTTTTACTCCCCGTTTTATTGATGAAGCAAAATCCTTTTGCCTATATAAAAATCCCGAAATAATAAAAAACAGCGGCATATGAAAGCTGTAAATTATTGTTCTGAAAAATTGTCCTTTTGTTGATAAATGACCTAATACAACAAGAATTATTCCGATACCCTTTGCAATATCAACCCAATCTATTCGGTTTTTCAACTGTTTTGCTCCCATATATGCTCCTCAACACAAAAAGGCAATTAATACTCATAATTAATTATAATAGGCACAAGAGTTTCAGCCAATAGGGATACGGGCTTTTATATCTTAGATTCTTGCGTTAATAAAGGAAAAAGCCCTTAACCACGATGGTTAAAGGCTTTTCTTTTTTGGCAGGGGCAGAAGGACTTGTCGTACGCTTCGGCTTCGCCTTGCGTACTAATGGCTCGGCGACCGTTGCTACGCAACAGTACCCGCCTCACCGCTCTTCGCTAAAAACAGTTCACTGAACTGTTTTCTTAACGCTCAGACCCTCACGGGTTCAAGTCCATCTAAATTCTATTAAAAATTAGAAGCAGTCACCTCACGGCAACTGCTTCTAATTTTTGGCAGGGGCAGAAGGTTAAACTATGCCCTCTTGCGGTGCCCAAAATTTGTTTGTTGCCTTCGCAACACAAATTTTGACCGCTGCGCCATCCTCGCCTCGCTTTATCACCCACCGGGTGCGCTTCGGCGACGATGCCCGGCACGCGCGTGCCTCGGGTAAGATTATGTCTTGTAAAAAAAGAAAAGCACCGAAAAATCGGTGCTTTTCTTTTTTGGCAGGGGCAGAAGGACTTGAACCCTCGGCACGCGGTTTTGGAGACCGCTGCT
>CAMFBH010000039.1 GCA_945948515.1 uncultured Clostridia bacterium | reverse complement strand
ATAGCAGCTGTTAATGTTGTTTTACCGTGGTCAACGTGACCGATAGTACCAATATTAACATGCGGCTTGGTTCTTTCAAATTTTTCTTTAGCCATTGGAATTTCCTCCTTAAAATTACAATACTGAAATTGTCATAGATATTCTATCAAAAACAGAATAAAATATCAAGCCTTTTTTTTAATTAGTCTTTTTTTGCACGGTCACTGATGATAGTTTCCGAAATTGACTTCGGAACAGGCTCGTAACCGTCGGGTTCCATTGTGTACTGACCGCGTCCCTGAGTTTTGGAACGAAGGTCGTTTACATAACCGAACATTTCGGAAAGCGGAACTCTTGAATTGATTTGCTTTGCACCGTTTCTGTCTTCCATTCCCTGAATCTGACCGCGGCGAGAGTTAAGGTCGCCGATAACATCGCCCATGTATTCTTCGGGAACGATAACAGTAACTTTCATCATAGGCTCAAGGATGATGGGCTTTGCACCCTTTGCAGCATCCTTAAATGCCATTGAACCTGCAATCTTGAACGCCATTTCAGAAGAGTCAACCTCATGATAAGAACCGTCATAAAGCTCTACTCTTACATCTACAACATTGTAGCCTGCAAGGATACCGCTCTTCATAGCGCCCTGGATACCTGCGTCAACAGCGGGAATATATTCCTTCGGGATAGCACCGCCGACAATTTGATTAACAAATTCATAGCCCTTGCCGATTCCGGTTTCTTCATCGATGTTAGGCATGATTCTGATTTTAACATGACCGTACTGTCCGCTACCGCCTGACTGACGCTTATACTTAAGGTCTGACTGGCCGGGTGCTGTGATTGTTTCTTTATAAGCAACCTGAGGAGCACCTACATTTGCCTCAACCTTAAATTCACGAAGAAGACGGTCAACAATAATTTCAAGGTGAAGCTCACCCATACCTGCAATAATTGTCTGTCCGGTTTCTTCATCTGTGTATGCTTTAAATGTGGGATCTTCCTCTGCAAGCTTTGCAAGAGCAATACCCATCTTCTCCTGACCTGCCTTTGTTTTCGGCTCAATAGCAACACGAATAACAGGATCCGGGAAGTTCATTGATTCAAGAATTACGGGATGATTCTCATCACAAAGAGTATCACCTGTTGTTGTATTCTTAAGACCTACTGCGGCAGCGATATCACCTGCATAGCATGTGGGGATATCTTCTCTGTGGTTTGCATGCATCTGAAGAATACGACCGATTCTTTCTTTAGACTGCTTAACTGAGTTGTAAACATTTGTACCGGCATCTACTGAACCGCTGTAAACACGGAAATAACAGATTTTACCAACAAACGGGTCAGTTGCAATCTTAAATGCAAGAGCTGAGAAGGGCTCTGTGTCAGATGAGTGACGATCCTCCTCCTCTTCTGTATCGGGGTTGATACCTCTGATTGACTTAATGTCTGTGGGAGCAGGCATATAATCAACAATTGCATCAAGAAGCGGCTGAACGCCCATGTTACGATAAGATGTTCCGCAAGTTACGGGAACCATATCGCCTGCTATTGTTGCACTGCGGATAACCTTTTTGATTTGGTCAACGGATATTGCATCCTCGCCCTCTTCAAAATATTTTTCCATCAGCTCTTCATCCTGCTCAACAACAGATTCAATAAGCTCTGTGCGGTACTGAGCAGCCTGCTCTTTCATATCGTCGGGAATATCAACGATTTCAAATTTCTGACCCATTTCTTTATCGGGGTCAATATAAATGATTGCATGGTTTTCTACAAGGTCGATAACGCCTTTGAATGTATCTTCACTTCCGATGGGAAGCTGAATGGGAAGAGCGTTGCATTTAAAACGGTCTTTAACCATTTGAAGTACATTATAGAAATCCGCACCCATAATGTCCATCTTATTAACATAAATCATACGAGGAACATTATATTCGTCTGCCTGTCTCCAAACAGTTTCCGACTGGGGCTCAACGCCGCCTTTAGCACAGAGAACTGTTACAGAGCCGTCAAGAACACGAAGTGAACGCTGAACCTCAACAGTGAAGTCAACATGTCCAGGTGTGTCGATAATATTGATACGATGTTTTTTCCAGAAGCAAGTTGTTGCCGCAGAGGTGATTGTGATACCTCTTTCCTGCTCTTGCTCCATCCAGTCCATTGTTGCTGCACCTTCATGAGTTTCACCGATTTTATGGTTAATACCGGTGTATAAAAGGATTCTCTCAGTGGTGGTGGTTTTACCAGCATCAATGTGTGCCATGATACCAATATTTCTTGTCATTTCAAGAGATACTTTTCTTGGCATAATATCCTCCTAAAAAATAAAAACGGATTAATATCTGAAATGAGCAAATGCTTTGTTTGCTTCTGCCATTTTGTGTGTATCGTCGCATTTTTTAACAGCGCCGCCTGTTTTGTTGACAGCGTCCATAATTTCTGCGGCAAGGCGTTCCTTCATTGTTCTCTCCGAACGCTGACGGCTGTAAAGAGTTATCCATCTTAAGCCGAGAGTCTGGCGTCTTTCGGGACGAACTTCAATCGGAACCTGGTAAGTTGCACCGCCGATACGGCGAGCCTTTACCTCGAGAACAGGCATAACATTCTCCATTGCAGCCTCAAAGGTTTCAAGCGGATCATTGCCTGTTTTTTCTTTTACGATGTCGAATGCGTCATAAACGATTTTCTGAGCGACACCTTTTTTTCCATCATACATGATGTTGTTAATCAAACGGGTTACAAGCTTTGAGTTGTAAAGCGGGTCCGGTAAAACATCACGCTTAGCGATTTGGCCTCTTCTTGGCACTTCGCTTCCCTCCTTCATATTAATGATATCATAGGTACTCGAGTGACAAATTTCCCGCGGTGCCAACAAAAAAGCCATATCAGACTAATAATTAATCTATATATAAACTCTTTGTCGGGCAATCCTGACAAGAAGATGTTGTCTTAATGAGTTTGGCTTACTTCTTAGCAGCCTTAGGTTTCTTAGCACCGTACTTAGAACGGCTCTGCATTCTACCGTTAACACCCTGAGTATCGAGTGTTCCGCGAATAATGTGGTAACGAACACCGGGAAGGTCCTTAACACGACCGCCTCTGATCATTACTACTGAGTGCTCCTGAAGGTTGTGACCTACACCGGGAATGTAAGCTGAAACTTCAATTCCGTTTGTAAGACGAACTCTGGCAATTTTACGAAGAGCTGAGTTAGGCTTTTTCGGTGTTGCCGTTTTTACTGCTGTGCAAACGCCGCGCTTTTGAGGCGAATCATTATCAGTAAGAATGTTCTTCTTTGTGTTGAGACCTTTGAGCAATGCAGGAGTCTTAGACTTCTTTTCGATAGTTTTGCGACCTGTTCTGACAAGCTGGTTAAAGGTTGGCAAGTTTTTTCCCCCTTTCTTCAAAATTCTATGCAGTATAATGTGCATATAAATAACATTTATTCAAATAAATGCCATTTAAACGCACATTACTGAGGCGAGATTATTACCTCGCCTCATAAATTTTGTGCATTTCAACAAATTGCAGGTGCGTTTTTTATACAACATTCATAAATGCAGACTGCAACAGTTAAATATTATATCACTCTGACATAGTGTTTGTCAAGAGTTCTTGAAGCTGTTCAAGATTTAATATTTCATCCGATGACTCGGCGCTGAAATATTTAGGAACAACATCAACCTTTCTGAACACATCCATACCTGTTCCTGCGGGAACAAGCTTACCGATAATAACATTTTCCTTAAGACCGATAAGCGGATCGCTCTTTCCGTTGATTGCCGCATCGGTAAGAACTCTCGTTGTTTCCTGGAAGGATGCTGCTGAAAGGAAGGAATCGGTTGCAAGAGAAGCCTTTGTGATACCCATAAGAATCGGAATATAAGTTGCTTTTTTAAGCTCTGTTTCGCCTGCTTTAATTCTCTTTTCGATCTCTCTGTTTTCTGCATCAACCTCTGCAACATCAACCATTGTGCCTGCAACAAGATTTGTGCTTCCTGCATCGTCAACGGTGCATTTTTTAAGCATCTGACGAACAATAACCTCAATGTGCTTATCGTTGATATCAACACCCTGGGTACGGTATGCGAACTGAACTTCTTTAATAAGGTAGTTGTAAACAGCGCTTGTTCCGCAGATTGAAAGAACATCGTGTGGATTTACGGCACCGAGAGTAAGCTCGGTTCCCTTTTCAATATGAGCGCCCTCAACAATGTTTTCGTTAAGTCTTGCACCGTAAGGAATAAGATATTTCTTAACTTCCATAGTTTCGGAATTTGTTACAACAACATGCTTGCTCTTCTTGATTTCCTCGAAGGTAACATCACCCTCGATTTCAGAGAGAATTGCAAGCTGCTTGGGCTTTCTTGCTTCGAAAAGCTCTTCAACTCTGGGAAGACCCTGAGTGATATCTGCGCCTCCTGCAACACCACCGGTATGGAAGGTTCTCATTGTAAGCTGAGTACCGGGCTCACCGATTGACTGAGCAGCGATAATACCTACTGCCTCACCAACCTGAACAGGCTCGTTGGTTGCAAGGTTTGAACCGTAGCACTTGCGGCATACGCCGTGACGGGACTTACAGGTGATGAGAGAACGGATTTTAACGCTTTCAATTCCTGCATCAACAATGTTCTGAGCATCTTCTTCGCTCATCATACGGTCTGTATCCATAAGAACCTCTCCGGTCTTAGGATCAATAACGGGTTCAACTACGAAACGGCCGATAAGTCTTTCCTTGAGTGATTCAAGCTCACGGTTTCCGTCCATAATTCTGCTAACCTCAATACCGTCGTGACATCCGCAGTCATCGTCGCGGATAATAACATCCTGCGAAACATCAACAAGACGGCGGGTAAGGTAACCTGAGTCAGCGGTACGAAGAGCCGTATCTGCAAGACCTTTACGAGCACCACGCGAGGAAATGAAGTATTCAAGAATATTAAGACCTTCACGGTAGTTAGCTTTAATCGGTACTTCGATTGTTTTACCTGCTGTGTTTGCAATAAGTCCACGCATACCTGCAAGCTGACGAAGCTGTGATGTACTGCCTCGAGCACCCGAATCAACCATCATGTGAATCGGGTTGTGGGCACCGTCGAAGTTAGAAGTAAGCTCCTTGGAAACCTTTTCGGTACAATCCTCCCAAGCTTTAATAACTGCGCTTGAGCGTTCTTCGTTTGAAATAAGACCGAAGTTATAGTTAAAGGTGATTTCATCAACCTTTTTCTCTGCTTCTGCAAGGAAATCTTTTTTCTTTTCGGGAATAAGAGCGTCGATAACGGCAACCGTTGTTCCTGAAATTGTTGAATATTTATAGCCCTGTGCTTTGAGAGCATCAAGCACTCTTGATGCAACCGAAACGCCGTGAACCTTAATACATCTGTCAACAATCTGACCGAGCTGTTTCTTCTTAACTACAAATGAAACTTCGGGGTCAAACTCGTTTTCGGGATTGCTTCTGTCAACAAATCCGAGATCCTGAGGAACGGGGGTGTTGAATATTACACGACCGATTGTTGTTTTAACGAGCTTTGATCTAACATTACCGTTTTCATCGGTTTTGGAGAATCTGATAAGGCATTCGGAATGAAGACCGAGAGAGCCCTCTTGATAAGCCATCATAGCCTCATCTTTATCACGGTAAATATTATATCTCATATGCTTCTCGCCGTTGATTTCCTCTTCGGTAGGAGCACCCGGCTCGTTATCCTTAATCATGGTAAGGTAGTATGAACCGATAACCATATCCTGTGTTGGAACTGCAACGGGCTTTCCGTCGGACGGCTTGAGAAGGTTGTTTGCGGCAAGCATAAGGAATCTTGCCTCAGCCTGCGCTTCTGCCGAAAGCGGAACATGAACTGCCATCTGGTCACCGTCGAAGTCAGCGTTGAAAGCTGTACAAGCAAGGGGATGAAGCTTGATTGCTCTACCCTCTACGAGTACGGGCTCAAATGCCTGAATACCGAGGCGGTGAAGAGTGGGAGCACGGTTGAGCATTACGGGATGGTCTTTAATAACAACCTCAAGTGAATCCCAAACGCGGGAATCATTTGCCCTTTCAACCATTTTTCTTGCTGATTTAATATTGGAAGCAACACCTGTTTCAACAAGGCGCTTCATTACAAAAGGCTTAAACAGCTCGATTGCCATCTCCTTGGGCAAGCCGCACTGATACATTTTAAGCTCGGGACCTACAACGATAACCGAACGGCCCGAATAGTCAACACGCTTACCGAGAAGGTTCTGACGGAAACGACCCTGCTTACCTTTAAGCATATCGGAAAGAGATTTGAGCGGTCTGTTGTTAGGACCTGTTACAGGACGGCCTCTTCTGCCGTTATCAATAAGAGCATCAACTGCTTCCTGAAGCATTCTCTTTTCGTTTCTTACAATGATTTCCGGAGCACCGAGCTCAAGAAGTCTCTTGAGACGGTTGTTACGGTTGATAACTCTTCTATAAAGGTCGTTCAAATCAGAGGTTGCAAAGCGACCGCCGTCGAGCTGAACCATAGGTCTGATATCGGGCGGAATTACGGGGATAACATCAAGAATCATCCATTCAAGCTTATTTCCGCTTCTGCAAAAAGCATCAACAACCTCAAGTCTCTTGAGAAGTCTTACTCTCTTCTGACCTGTTGCATCTTCAAGCTCTGCTTTCAGCTCTGCCTGAAGCTCAAAAACATCAATATCCTGAAGAAGCTTTTTAATTGCCTCTGCGCCCATTCCTGCCTCGAAATCGTCTTCGTATCTTTCGCGCATTTCAGCATACTCTTTTTCGTTAAGAGTTTGCATCTTTTCGAGCGGTGTGTCACCGGGATCGGTAACGATGTAAAGAGCAAAATAGAGAACCTTTTCAAGATATCTAGGGCTTATGTCAAGAACAAGTCCGAGACGGCTCGGAATGCCCTTGAAATACCAAATGTGTGACACGGGAGCAGCAAGCTCAATATGTCCCATTCTTTCACGGCGAACCTTAGAGCGTGTGATTTCAACGCCGCAGCGTTCGCAAACCTTGCCCTTATAGCGAACTCTTTTATACTTTCCGCAGTGGCATTCCCAGTCCTTCATAGGTCCGAAAATTCTTTCGCAGAAAAGTCCGTCTCTTTCGGGCTTGAGTGTTCTGTAATTTATTGTTTCGGGCTTTGTAACTTCTCCGTAAGACCACGCACGAATCTGTTCAGGTGAAGCAAGTCCTATTCTTATTGAGCTGAATTCATTTTCGTTATTTTCCATCTGGAAGCACTCTCCTTTTTATATAATAGGTATTTTGTCGGTCGGAATTAATTATTCGTCGTCGGAGTCGGAGTATAATGAATCTCCGAAATCATCAAACAGACTTTCTTCCTGACCTGCTTCCTCTGCTTCGCCCTCTGCATTTTCGATTGCGAAGCCTTCGCTGTTGTCGTCATAGTCGTTAACAGTTGTAAATGCTTTTTCGTCTATCGGCTGAATTCCTGTTCCGTCGTCAAGATCCTGCTTAAGCTCAACCTCGTTACCGTCGTTATCATAAACACGGCAGTCAAGACCGAGAGCCTGAAGCTCTTTGAAAAGAACCTTGAAGGATTCGGGAGTTCCAGCGGTAGGAATGTTTTCACCCTTAACGATTGCCTCATAGGTTTTAACACGGCCTACTACATCATCCGACTTAACGGTCATAATTTCCTGAAGAGTATATGCTGCACCGTAAGCCTCAAGAGCCCAAACCTCCATTTCACCGAAACGCTGACCGCCGAACT
>CAMFBH010000038.1 GCA_945948515.1 uncultured Clostridia bacterium | reverse complement strand
CTTTAGCCTGACAAGGTGTTATAGTGATTACAGCCATCTCAAAATTATGCCATAGGCAGATTTTGAGGGCAATATGAGCTGATTAATGTGATTTCAGCCTTTAAGAATTATCTTTTTTAAGCAGCCAAGAAACGGTCCAGCAAACGGCTGCTATTGCAATAAGAATTAAGCCTGCAAATGCAATAACATACCTAACGGAATCGGTATAATTCAATGCGCTTTCGCAAAGATACTTCGGAAAAATATAGAGGTTTTTTGACGACATTATAATTGTTGCGGCAATGCACGCAATAAAATCCGCAAAGGCCGCGGCAGTAAACGAATAAGAAATACAGCGAACAGAACGGTATCGCTTATTGCCGGTAAACACCAGTAGAATTCCAAGTATCAAGGAGACTGCGCTGAAAAACGCGCACAGCACATTAAACGCTATTGATGAAACATTCAAAACACCTACAAGCTTATCGACAAGCTTAAATTCAAGAACGCTTCTGTAATAATCGGTAACATCCTCGCACAACAGCTCACAACCATTTTTTATATCCTGCCTTTGAGTATCCACACCGGATTTGCTCAAATAATCAAAAACGGCTGTTTTCAAAACATCCTTAGTGCTTCTCATAGTTTCTTCATATTTGCCTTTATTATAACTTTCTGCAGTGGAAAGCTTTTCGGTTATATAGTAGGTTTCATCGCGAAGAACATTTTCATATGAAAATGTTTCGGCAAATAAGCTTTCATCAAGAGAAGAAGCCTTCAGTCTGTCACTTGCATAAGAATTAATATCCTCATGCATTCCGTTAACACATGCATGGGAGGTGAAAATTCCGTCAATAAAATACGGATTAAAAAATACTGCCTTTGCACATATTGAAACACTCAAAAATGTTATACATACAAAAAGGAAAAACGAAAGTATGTATCTTAACGGTGCCATGCTTTTTGAAGAAGAATCAGCCATTTGAAACCTCCTCACTGAAAAGAACATCATCGGTTGTACACTCTGCAACAACTACGATATATTCCTGATTATAAATTGAAAAATAATCGGTGCTGTTGTTTGTGTACATAATAAGCTTTTGCGGAGCTCCGTCATATTCTTCAAGATTTATGCTTTGTTCAGTATTTACGGTAAAAACATCGGTAACCTTATAATTAAGCTCGCCGTAATTGGTAACCGCCTTAAAAACATTACCCTTTTCGGCATTCATAAGATTTGCAAAGCTGCTTGACGAATAGCCGTAAACAGCAACAGCCTTATCCGTTCCGATAACACTGCTTTTTGAACTGTTTGCAACTCCGCTTCGCAAAGCAACGCGGTTTGTTCCGCGATAAACGATGCTGTTAATGCCGAGCTTTTCACAACTTAAAGAGGCATATCCGTTTCCTGTTTCAAACGGAGAAGCATCTTTATCGTTATAAAGAGACTGATTTAATTCAATATCATATTCGGTTGGCGATAAAACACTCTGAGCCTTGTGAACAGTATCCTTGGCAAAATTATAGGAATATACAACAGCCGGAGCAGATATTATTGCCGCTATCAAAACAAATATCAGCGGAATATAAAGATATCTCAAAACTGCATTTGCCGAAGAATTCTTGCTGCTTATATGAGATGCTTTCTCTTTTTTTGTTTCTTTATTATTCATATAATTATCCGATTAAATTATCAGCTTAAAATTGCACCTTCGGCACTGGAAGACACAAGCTTTGCATATCTTGCAAGATAGCCTGTTGTAATCTTGGGCTGACGGGGTTTCCATGCCTTTCTTCTTTCTTCAAGAATTTCATCCGAAACAAGAAGATTAATTTTATTTTCGGGAATATCAATTTCAATAATATCGCCCTCTTCAACAAGAGCAATAGCTCCGCCAACTGCCGCCTCAGGTGAAACATGACCGATTGCGGCACCTCTTGTTGCACCGGAAAATCTTCCGTCCGTTATAAGAGCTACACTGTTTCCGAGTCCGCTTCCTACAATTGCAGAGGTGGGATTAAGCATTTCTCTCATTCCCGGACCGCCCTTAGGACCTTCATAGCGGATAACAACAACCTCTCCTGCATTGATTTTTCCGCCGTGAATTGCGGCAAGAGCATCCTCCTCGCAATCGAAAACGCGTGCCTTTCCGCTGTGCTTCATCATTTCGGGAGCAACAGCCGCGCGCTTAACAACTGAGCCGAGCGGAGCAAGATTTCCTTTAAGAACAGCGATACCGCCCTCGTTTGAATACGGATTTGTTATCGGACGGATAACCTCTTCATCAAGGATTTCTCTTCCTTCAATATTCTCACCAACGGTTTTTCCCGTGCAGGTAAGAAGATCTGTGTGAATAAGATTCTTCTTGCTGAGTTCATGCATTACTGCATAAACACCGCCTGCCTCCTGAAGCTCCTCCATATAGTGAGCTCCGGCAGGAGCAAGGTGGCAGAGATTAGGAGTTTTTGATGATATTTCATTTGCGATATCAAGATTAAGTGTAATTCCACACTCATGAGCGATTGCAGGAAGATGAAGCATGCTGTTTGTTGAACAGCCGAGAGCCATATCAACGGTAAGCGCATTTCTGAAAGCATTTTCGGTCATGATATCGCGCGGTTTAATATCCTTTTTAACAAGCTCCATAATCTGCATTCCTGCATGCTTTGCAAGCTGAAGTCTTGCAGAATAAACTGCCGGAATTGTTCCGTTGCCTGAAAGCGCCATCCCGAGAACCTCTGTAAGACAGTTCATACTGTTTGCAGTGTACATTCCCGAGCAAGAGCCACAGGTGGGACAAACCTTGTTTTCATACTCATTAAGAGTTTCGGCGGAAATCTTTCCTGCATTAAAGCTACCTACCGCCTCAAACATACTTGAAAGGCTTCTCTTTTTGCCTTCAACACGACCTGCAAGCATAGGTCCTCCGCTGACAAAAATACTCGGAATATTCAATCTTCCGGCTGCCATTAAAAGACCGGGAACATTTTTATCGCAGTTGGGAACCATAACGAGTCCGTCAAACGCATGAGCGATTGCCATTGACTCGGTTGAATCCGCAATAAGCTCTCTTGTTACAAGAGAATATTTCATTCCCTCGTGACCCATTGCAATACCGTCGCAAACGGCGATTGCGGGGAACACAATCGGAACGCCGCCTGCCATTGCAACGCCCTGCTTTACTGCGTCAACGATTTTATCAATATTCATGTGGCCGGGAACGATATCGTTTTTTGAGCTAACAATACCGATTAACGGCTTTTCCATTTCTTCATCTGTAATACCGAGGGCGCGGAGAAGAGATCTCTGCGGAGCCGCATTTTCACCTTTTGTTATTCTGTCACTTCTCATAACTTAATCTCCTCAATTATATTTAATTGAGAGGCTTCATTGTCGGGAACAATAAAACATCTCTAATGCTGTATGAATCGGTAAGGAGCATAACAAGACGGTCTATTCCTATTCCGAGACCTCCTGTGGGAGGCATACCGTATTCAAGCGCTGTAACGAAATCATCGTCAATCATATTTGCCTCATCGTCGCCCGCTTCACGCAGCTTCATTTGTGCTTCAAAGCGCTCCATTTGGTCTATCGGGTCGTTGAGCTCGGAATAAGCATTTCCGTACTCACCGCCGAGAATAAAGAGCTCAAAGCGCTCGGTAAGAGCCGGGCAATCGGGCTTTCTCTTTGTTAAAGGACTAACCTCAACGGGGTAATCCATAATAAATGTTGGCTGAATGAGATTCTCTTCAACAAACTCTTCAAAGAACGAATTGAGTATATCTCCCCATGTTGCTTTTCCGGGAGCAATTTCTATTTCCTTTTCTTTAGCTATCGCAACAGCCTTTTCATTATCTCCCATAAACTCAGCGAAATCAACACCGCTGTACTGCTTAACGGCATCTATCATTGTTACTCTTGCAAAGGGAGTTTCAAGATCAATTTCAGTACCGTTAAAGGTTATATGAAGATTACCGTCGCAAACCTCGTTTGCAGCATGGCGAATGATATTTTCCGCAATATCCATCATTCCGTAGTAATCGGTAAATGCCTGATAAAGCTCAATGCAGGTAAACTCGGGGTTATGCCTAACATCCATACCCTCGTTTCTGAAGTTTCTGCCGATTTCATAAACTCTTTCCATACCGCCTACGATAAGCCTTTTAAGATAAAGCTCTGTTGCGATACGCAGATACATATCCATATCAAGAGTATTATGGTGAGTTATAAACGGCCTTGCAGCCGCACCGCCGGGAATGGTGTTTAAAATAGGAGTTTCAACCTCAATAAATCCGAGATTGTCAAGATAGCTTCTGATTGAAGAAATTATCTTAGAACGCTTAATGAAGGTTTCTTTAACATTTGGATTCATTATCATATCAAGATAGCGGCGGCGGTAGCGCGTGTCGGTATCCTGAAGTCCATGAAACTTTTCGGGAAGCGGCAAAAGGCTCTTAGAAAGAAGAGTTACCTTTTTTGCATGAACGCTTGTTTCTCCGGTTTTTGTTTTGAACACAAATCCGTCAACCTGAACAATATCGCCGATATCCCATTTTTTAAACTCGGCATACTCGCTTTCTCCGATATCGTTCATTCTTACATAAACCTGAAGCTTGCCCTCACGGTCCTGAATATTAATAAAATTTGCCTTGCCCATATCACGCCAAGCCATTATTCTTCCGCAAACGGAAACATCCTTGCCCTCAAGCTCATCGTAGTTATTGTGAACATCGGCTGTTGAGTGGGTTTGAGTTGCTTTTGTGATGAAGAACGGGTCTTTGCCTTCCTCTTGAAGAGCCTTTAGCTTTGCTATTCTTATCTGCTTTAATTCATTTTCCGAAGGCTTCTTTTCTTCGGCGGTAACGATTTGAGCGGCGTTTGCATTGTTTCCGATAGCGGCAATAATTTCAAGCGCTTTTTCTTCGCTTTCAGCCTCACCGAAGCATGCAACAGCTCCCGTTTGAAGATAAAGAGTGAAAACAAATTTACCGTTTTCCTCATTGAGAACATACTTGGGATTGGTTTTTTCCTCATCACCCGCAACATTATTCTGAACCTTCATTCGGCTGTTCTTTTTTACAGCTTTAACTCCTCTTCTGCAAAGGTCGATATTCTCAAAGCTTTCGCTCTTTGCAACCGGAGAATCGTCTATTATTAAATTGAATGAAAAGGTATTGTCGGCATTCTTTCCGATTTCAAACTTTCCTGCCATTTAACTTTTTCCTCGCTTAACTCAGTTGATTGATTTAATGGTAAGGGTAAAGGTTCCGACAGGAGCCTCAACCTCAACGGTTTCATTTATTTTTGCTCCGATAAGAGCTGCGCCTACGGGGCTTTCGTCAGAAATAAGTCCTTCAGAGGGATTTGACTGAGCAAAGCCTACGATTGTGTAGGTTGCTTCTTTTTCGGTTTTGCTGTTATAAACAGTTACATTAGAACCCATTTGAACAGTATCTTTATTTGAGCTGTCAACAATAACGGAGTGCTCAAGCTGGTATTCAAGTTCATTAATTCTTGCTTCGATTTTTGCCTGCTCCGATTTTGCCTCGTCGTATTCGCTGTTTTCAGAAAGGTCGCCGTAAGAACGAGCAACCTTAAGCTTTTCGGCAATATCAATTCTTCCTTCGGTTTTAAGGTAATCAAGCTCCTTTTCAAGCTCTGCTTTACCTTCTGCCGTCATTTTAAAAACTTTAGCTGCCATTTATAAAAACTCCTTATGAATCAAATTCTTTAATAAATATATTAATTATATATAATTATAGGCGATATGTCAAGATTAATCAAACTCTATCCTTAAATCTTTCGGCTGTTATAATGCCGTCTTTAACATTTAGCTTGCAGATTCTTGCGTTTCTTCTGTCGCCGGGAAGATTATCATTTTCAACATTCCTTGCATGATAAACAGCGTAGTACTCGCCTTTATATTTTATCATGCTGTGGTGACCGGTTCCCTCTTCCCATTCATTTTTTGCAATAACAGGATGATATGATTTGTCGTTGGGATATTTTTCAAACTTAATTTTTGTTAAATCGGTTTCGTTTGTTTTTGCCCTCGCATAGCCGATATAGTAGGTTTCGCTTTCGTAGCAGTTACCGCTGTACATAACATACTGCCAGTCGCCCTCTTTGAAATAAAACGCGCCCTCAATAGTGTGCCAGTGCTCGCCCTTCTTGTATCTGTCTTTTCTGTAAATCTCCTCATCAAGAGTGGGAACAACAACGGTTTTCGGCTCGCCTAAAACCTCGGTTGGGGTAACAAGCCTGTCAACAACAATATATGTTCCGATTCTTTCCCCCTCAAAGGTATTTGTTGAATAGAAAATAAACATTCCGTTTTCATTTTTTACAACATGGGAATCAATGGAAAACGGGTGAAGAAGCTGCTTTGCATTCTCAAATTTACCGAGCGGAGAATCTGATGAGCAAACAAACATTGTTTGACGGTGCCCGCCCTTATCGGGAGTGTCGCCGTAGAATTCAAAGGAGCAGTACATATAGATTTTTCCCTCATGCTCAATAACGCTCGGTGCCCAAAATTCGCTTACGCCGGGATACTCAAATACTTTTCCGTAAAAATTCCATTTGCCTAAAAGTTCGTCTGAATAATAGGCATAAATTCCGTCGTCGCCCGTTGTATAAATATAGAACTTGCCCTTATATTCAAAGATAAAGGGATCTGCCTGACCGATATAGTTTTCCTTATTGATTTCAAGTAACTGCATATTTTCTCTCCTAAATAATAACAATTCACGGTATTATATCATTAAAACAAAAAAAGAGCAATGATAAACATTACTCTTTTTTAAAAATCTTATTCAACATGATGAACCTTGAGCATATTTGTTGTTCCCGACTGACCGAGTGGTATTCCCGCAGTTATAACTGCAAGGTCATCCTTTTTAAGTGCCCCCGCTTTAATTGAAACATCTATTGCGTGGTCAAAAAGCTCATCCGTGTTATTCTTTTCCTCGCACATAACGGGATAAACTCCCCAGCTTAATGCGAGCTGACGCCAAACCAATTCGCTTGTTGTTGCGCCGACAATTAATGAATCGGGGCGGTATTTTGAAATCATTCTGGCTGTTGTTCCCGATTTTGTTACGGTAACGATAGCTTTAGCTCTGAGGTCGTGTGCCGTTGTTACTGTTGCATGCGAAATGGCGTTTGTTATATCGCTGCTTACTCGCGAAGTGAATTTATCAAAATTCGTTTTATAATCTATTTCCTTTTCGGTTGTTTGGGCAATCTGAGCCATTGTAAGCACAGCCTCAACAGGATGCTTTCCCATCGCCGTTTCGCCTGAGAGCATAATTGCAGATGTGCCGTCATATATAGCGTTTGCAACATCTGTTATTTCTGCCCTTGTGGGACGGGGATTGGTTATCATTGATTCAAGCATTTGCGTTGCGGTAACAACAACCTTTCCCGCCTCATACACCTTTTTGATAATTGACTTTTGAATTGCAGGTATTCTTTCAAAGGGAATTTCAACACCCATATCTCCCCTTGCAACCATTATTCCGTCGGCTGATTTTATTATATCATCTATATTGTCAACGCCCTGCATATTTTCGATTTTTGCAATAATTCTTACTCCATTCCAGCCGAGGGCATGGCAGAAATTACGAAGATAATCAATATCCGCAGCCGTTCTTACAAAAGAAGCGGCAATAAAATCGAAGCCGCATTTTGCGCCGAATTCCAAATCCGACATATCCTTTGCAGAAAGATACGGCATGGAAAGACTTACATTAGGAACATTAACTCCCTTATGATTTGTGAGAAGTCCTCCGTCGATAACCTTGCAAACAATACTTCCATCCTTAATGGATTTAACCTCAAGCTTAATGAGCCCATCGTTAATAAGAATTGACTGACCCGGTTTAATCTCATCAGGAAGCCCTTTATAGCTTATTGAACATATTTTTTCATTTCCGCTCACTTCCTCGGTTGTGAGGGTATATTCGGCTCCGTCCTCAATTACAACGCCGTTTGGATTTTCAAAATCTCCGAGTCGTATTTCCGGTCCTTTTGTATCAAGAAGAGTTGCTATCGGAAGATTCAGCTCATTACGAAGCTTAACAACCTCAGCAAAGCGCTTTTCATGATCTGAATAATCGCCGTGCGAAAAGTTGAATCTTGCAACATTCATTCCGCCGAGCATCATTTTTCTCAAAACATTTTCATCATCGGTTGCAGGACCGAGTGTGCATATTATTTTTGTTTTTTTCATGCCGCAAATTTTCTCCTTATCAAACAAAAAATTTATTGCAGTTTACATTGTATCATCAAAAAAAGCCCTCTTCAATAAATTAACAAAAAATTGTTAATTTAAACAAAAAGGGCTGATATTAAAGTTAAAAAATATTTATTTTTTCAGTATTGCCTCTCTGCTTTTGTAATCGGGCAACACACCTTCAACCAATGAATAAAAATTTCTTGAATGATTTCTTTCAATAATATGCGCAAGCTCATGAACAACAACATAATCAATTGCCTTTTCGGGATATTCGGCAAGATAACATGAAAAGCAAATACTGTTTTTCGGAGAGCAAGAGCCAAATCGTTTTTTTGCCGAAGTGATTTTTACACCGCTCGGAATCACACCCATGATTTTTGAGTAATATTCAACCTTAGGATAAATAATTTCCTTTGCCTTTTCCT
>CAMFBH010000037.1 GCA_945948515.1 uncultured Clostridia bacterium | reverse complement strand
AAATAGGTCTATGCCGACATCTCGACCTCATACTTCTTGTATGAGGTCTGTTTTTGTTTAGAGGGTGTATAAATGATTATTCATAATATTGCTCCTATATATAATTCTGATTCCAAAATACTTATTTTAGGTTCTTTTCCATCTGTTAAATCACGCGAAGAAGCCTTCTTTTATGCGCATAAGCAAAATAGATTTTGGAAAGTATTAGCAAGCGTTTTTGATTGTGATACTCCAAAGAGTATTGAGGAGAAAAAGGCTCTTCTTATTAACAATCATACTGCTCTTTGGGATGTTGTTTCTTCATGCGAAATTCAAGGTTCGAGTGACAGTTCAATAACGAATGTTGAGCCGAATGATATTTCTGAAATTCTAAGTAAATCAAATATAACTTGTATTTTTACGAACGGTAAAAAGGCGGATGAGCTTTATAGGAAGCTTCTTGAGGAGAAGACCGGTGTTAAGTCGTTTTGCCTTCCGTCAACAAGTCCGGCAAATGCTCAGTGGAGTTTAGAACGACTTTCTGATTATTGGAGAGATAAAATATCCGCTGCTTTGAATAATTAAATATTATAAAAAAATTTAAAATAAATTATAAAAATCTATTGACAGAGGAGAGAATATCTGTTATTATATTTAAGCACTTGAGAGACATTCCTCAATAGCTCAGTCGGTAGAGCATGCGGCTGTTAACCGCAGGGTCGTTGGTTCGAGTCCAACTTGGGGAGCCAATAAATCTCGTTCTTCGGAACGAGATTTTTTTTATCCATTGCGGAAGCAATGGTATATCATCACGCTTTACCGTGTATGAAAAAGCTTCCGCAATGATGATTTGCAGTTTCTCACAGAATAGATGATATATAAGGTTTCGCCTTTTATAGCTTGATTTCCATTTTGAATCCCCCTCATATATTAATGGTGTTTGCAAATATACAAACAAAGACTTATGCCTATCGCTTAATCGATAGGCATTATATTTTTTATCTTGAGCCAACAATAGGAAACTACGAATTGCTACAAATACACTAGTTTATAATCAATAAATATTTATTTTTTCTATATGAACGGGAATGGATTCGGAATAGATATAAGAGCTCAGAGGGCGCATAAATGAATCAATTGTATGACAACAGACGAGGGGAACGGCGTTTGAAAATCCGCACACAACAAGCGTGTGATAGAGATTAGTTCCGTTGCTCAGGAATATTAAATCGCCAAAATCCAATTCATTTTCTCCGACTTCTCTTCCGACAGGGCCTAATCTGTTTTCAGACATTAAAAACCTGTGTAAATATTCAACTCCCGACCAAGCGGCTGAACGGTTGTTCAATGATAGGTAGTACCAACCGGTATCCTTTGTATTATTCATTATTTTGCATCCTGCATAAAGGCACTGAGAAGCAAAGTTTGTACAGTCTCCTCCCAAGCCGTCAAAATCATAGTATTCCGGATTTCTTGCGAGCGCCCACTTCTTTGCATAAATAACGGCATTTTCCCTGTTGTAAGCCTTAGTTCTCATTTAATCATTCCCGTATATTTTATGCAAAACAGATGAAGAAATCGCATTTTTAAATAAGATACTGCCTCCGGATAAACCGGAGGCAGCAGATAATTGTTTGATTAAATCGTAATATTGCAGCATTCAAAATCGTTATCAATATAATGCGCTGTAAATTTAGCCTTGAATTTTCGTTGGCTGCAGATTGAATCCTTTGAGCCGGAAACATCAAGGTCCTCCGGAAGAACAAATTTAATACAACGAACAACTACATCACGGCAGCCCTCTCTTGTGTGTGCAGGAACTGTTATGACCTTTAGTCCGCGCTTGTATTCATTTCCGTGAGAATCCACTTCGTTAACACAACAGCCAATGCCACACGCCTGTGGGGCCAACCGAAGTTATCAGCTGTGTATCCTGTGTGGCGGTACTTGAAAAGCTAACAATTCCTATTCGGCTTCCAAAGCCTATATGACCGTCGTGTGCGCCGTCGGTTGCCTCATCAATGATATCAATGAATTTATTTGCTCCGTTTTTCAGATTGGCAAGAGGGCTTCCCGCCATGCTACCCGAACGGTCAAGAATTAAAACAATATCGGTGGGATTTGTTGTAATATCCGGCTCCGCTGTAAGAGACATTTTATTTTAAAAGAATCGCCGCAATTTATTCTTTCTTTACTGATTTCCTTATTGGAGATTGTTCACCCATTTCTGTCTTTCCTTTCCGGGTTCTAAATTGTTACTAGGGCTCTTTTCATTATATGTGAAAGTAAGAATATTGGTGAAACAGGTTATAACTAATACGCGCAAATCATTTTTTTACGGAAATCGCTTTTGCTTTTGACCAGGAGGAATAGATTTTCTTTGATTTTCCGTTTACCTTAACTGTTTTATATGTGCGAACACGAACGAAGTATTTTTTATTTGATTTAAGATTTGATATTACCTTGCTTGTTTTGCTGTTTTTGGAAATTGTTGAAACTTTTGCATTTTTAAATTTTGATGATGTGCTGTACTCAATTTGATATCCGCTTGTTTGGGTTGACTGCTTTTTCCATTTAACGGTTATTTTTTTGCCGCTCGAAGTCAGCGAGGTAATGCTTGTTCCCTTAGGTTTAATAACAAAGGTTTTATAAATAACTGGGTTTCCGGCATAAGCATTTTTAAATCTGATTTTAATTTTGTATTCGCCAACATTTTTTCTTCCCGAAGGATAGGTTACATTGTAATTGCTTGAGCTTATTTTTGAACCGTTGAAATCAATCAGCTTAACGGAAGGCTTTTTCGCTTTTCCGTTGTAGGTGTAGCTTTCCGAGGACAGAGAAAAGGTTTGTACTCTGTCAAGATTTATCGTTATATCATATTCGGGAACAAATATTCCTTGATTGAAATTTCTAGCCCTGAAAACAACCTTGTTGTTATAAACATCGGTAATATATCCGAGACCGTTTTCGTTGTAAGCGCCGCTTTCGTTATCAACACCGATTGAAGGGAGATTTACCGAATGAATGTTATCTATTTTTTGATAGGAATAGCTACCGAAGCCCGTATGCAGATGACCTGTTATAAGAATAACATTTTTGTATTTATTAAGAATGCTCTGGATTTTATCCGACTGTGCACCGACAGTTCCTGCACTTTCGTCGGAGCTTCCCCATGTGTTCGGGAGTCCGTGAGTGTTTTTGAGAACCTGGTGCATAATAACAAATACCGGCTTGCCTTCATTTGTTGAAGAAGCAAGCTGAGAATCAAGCCAATTTAATTGAGAATTGCTGATTACTGCCTCTTCAAGCTGGGTTTCATCGCTTCCCAAAACAATGAATTTATAGCCTTTAACGGTGTATGAATAATGAAGTGAATCAATGAATAAAGTGCTTCCGACAGCAGAATTGAGCTTGTTTGTGAATGATGTGAAGCTGTTAACTGCCTCGGAATAATCAACTATTCTGATATCGTGATTTCCTGTTGCAGTAATAAAACTGCCAACACCCGTGTCAACTATATCGTTGTAAATCGAGTTGTATTCGCTGAGCGAGCCGTTTTCGGTGATATCGCCTGCCAAAACAAGTGCGTCTATTTTGCTCTGTGCATTTTTTAAATCGTTTGCAGCCGAAACAACATTTTTTTCTCTTGATGAAATGTAGGTGGAAACCTGAGGGTCACCCCAAGCGGCGAAGGTGAGCAGAGACCCGTTTCCTGCCGTTATCGGAACTCCTGCATAAGAAATTGAGGCAGGAGCCATAATGCTTGTAACGATTAGTATTGCAGAGATAATAAATACGCTTAGCTTTTTTGCGGATGTTTTCATATAAATTTCTCCTTATTATAATGAATTTGAAGGAATTAACAAAACGGGGCGTTCTGATAAGCAGAACGCCCTCGTCATAATGTGATTTTATCATTTATGATGCAGTGTGTCAATAACGGCAACAAAAAGAATTACATTTATAAAGTTACGCCGTCCTTATTTGTGCCGAGCTGGTTGTTGGAGGATATGGGCATGCCACAGCTTTGACAGATTTTGTTTTCCATATTTGCACCTCCTTCTAAAATTAAAATCCCTCGTGAACAGATGCGAACAGTGCAACAATGCAGACGGGTATAGCCGCGATATTGATATCAATAATGCACGCAGCCAGCGGCAGAACGAAAAACATCAGCTCTGTTAATTTGTTTGGTACTTTTTCTTTTATTGCAAAAAGCAATTTCACCCTTTTCAATATCAAAGGAGGCGTTATCAAGCTTAAAGGTATCATAGTTTTTTGTAAGATTCTTGACACTTAAAACAGTATTCATATTCTCACCCTCTGTTATTTAAAAGTTCAATTAAGCTCTTTTCTTTAACCAGTGCAATTCCCTGAGCTTCATCACCTAAAACTAACAAATTGTCACCTTTGGTATATTTTAAGAATCATACTACCGAAACTATTCTGAGGGTTTATCTACAGCCTGATAGTAGCAGTACAAGGATTCGAGCCTTAAATGAAGGAGTCAGATTTTTTAGGATTTAATGCTTAAGATTATTCTTTATCTGCGTTTTCAAGGGCGGATCTCTGTGCAAGCACCTTTTCGTGAACCTCTTCTTTTGTTTTACCTGTTAGCTTGTAGAAGAAGAACGGAACGCCGGCAAGGAACATCATAAGTCCGTGAACAACCGTATAGAAGAATAACAGCATAACCTTGGTATGCAGGCTTTGCTCCTGAGCTACGCCGTCAATCGCCTGAACATAAGCAATAATCGGCACCTTTGTTCCATAAAGCACGGTGGGTGCAAGAGCAGATGCGATTGTTCCCGAAATCATAGTACCGATACCGATAACGAAGGGCAGTGAAGCGTCAAGGCGTTTGCCTGTTTTAAGCTCAATATCCTCAAGAACATCTGCCTGAAACATTGTAGGCAGAAGATTTGACGCACCGAACTGTAAGCCGATAAGGAAAAGAAATGCAACAAACAAAATCTGAAGCACAGGGCTCGGGGATTTGAAATAAATATATCCCACGGCAAAGGCGGCTGTGTTTATGATAACGGAATAAATACCGCTTGCGATATAAAGCACCTTGGAATTAAACTTTTTCAGCAGGAAATTGATAAGCAACATACCGACTGCTGTTCCGATACCTGTCGGCAGACCGAAAAGCAGGAATTTGCCCGGTCCGAGTAACGCTTCTGCAAGGAAAATTCCCATATAGGTCGATACTCCACGGAAGCTTTTCAAAAATTCGGATACTATAATCGTCCAGGCGTACTTGTTTTTAAGCACATCCATATAACCCTCAACCGGGTTTTTCTTTTCGTTATTATATGTAATTCTCTCACGCACGGTTTTCATACCGAGAAGCATTGTGACAATACCGCAAACGCCGCAAAGAGAAGCAACTCCGATATAGCGAAGTCCCTTATCCTTTACCATAAACGCCAAAACAAGCTCAACAACAAGCGGTGCTGAATTGCCGACAGCCGACACAATACCTCTAAACGACATAACGGTATCACGCTCGGACATATTCGGTGTCATAACGATTGCTACTTTATTCACGCAATCTCCGAAATTGGTGCAAACGCTCCACGCAACTGCAACCGTTACGAGATAAATCATCAAAAGCGAGCCTGTAATTCCCTTTGGAGCCCAGAACGAGAGAACAAGAAAAATGCCTGTCGGAACGGCTACTAAAAGAGCAAGCGGACGGAATTTTCCGTTTTTGCCTGTTTTTCTGTTGTCGATGTACATCGCAATAAAGAAATTCAGCACAAACGGAATAACCGATGTCAGCGTATTAAAGAGCGATACACTGCTGTCGGGAAGCGATAAAACATTGATTAAATAGTCGCTTCTGTACGAGCCTACTGCGCCTGTCATCATTGTGTAGAAGAACACGGCTACAAGATACAGTACAAACTCCTTGCCCTTGATATGCTTTTTTTCGTTTTGTAACAAAACAGAATCATTCATAATTTTTACCCCTTAAAATTATTATTTATGTTGATAACAGCTTCGTAATCCCGTTGCTTTTCATCGCCTATCATTGACAGAATGAAGCTGTCAATGTCAGACAGCACAGGATTTTTCGCACTCATTTTCTTTTCGATTATATGGGTAACAGGATGAAGCCTTTTGAGGCAGCTTTGCCATAGCCTCATACATCGGCGTGCCCTTAACAGGTATAAGCTCGTCGTCGTCAAATTCAACAGGGCTTCCGTCCTCGTAATAATCGTGACGGGCAGTAATAAGATAAATCTTTTTTCCCTGTTCTTTTAAACGAGCTGTCATAATAATGAGTATCAGTTGCAAGAAAAAAGGAAAACGGCTTTTCCATATTTTATCCCACCTTTGTCATATTTATAAAATACCACATAAGACTGCCTTTATAAATAAGCAATATCACTAATAATGTTAGGATTATAACTATTATTTCTAAATTAATCCTTTCGTGTTTTTCTTCTGTATTCAAGTGGGGAACAGCCCGCAGCCTTTTTGAAGCTTGATGAAAAATACTGCTGGTCAGCATAATGAAGTGTTTTGGAAATAGTGCCTATGCTTACATTTGTATGAGTTAAATATGTCTTTGCCGCATCTATCTTTTTGTCTAAATAATACTGATAGGGGGTAATGTTGTATTTGTGCTTAAATACATTAATAATATAGTTTTTTGAATAATTCATACTTTCACAAAGCTTATCAAGATTAAAATAGCTTTCAACACATTCATCAAGCTTTTTTCTGATAATATCAGGCAAATCTGCATTTTCTGATAAAATACGATTTCTCATGTACAAAAAAATGTGCATTAGATTGATGGTTATTTTATTTACCATTAAATCATAAGGTATGTCTTGCCGCGATATTTCTACAATTTCTTCAAAATACTTTTTTACGGCTTCACAGCTGTTGAACAGATATGTGTTTTCCGGTAAATAACAATTTATCAGGCTGTCGGCAAAATCTCCCGTAAAAACTATCCATAATTTGTGCCATGGGTTATTACCGTCTGATTTATATTTATGATTGCTTCCTACCTTCAAAACGAATATATCGTTTTTTTTCGGTGCAAGATGCTGACCGTCAATATCAAGAGCTCCCTCTCCGTCAATAATAAACTCCAAAGCGTTCAAATCGGAGCAAGCTCTTTCAATTTTGAAGGTTTTATCACAGTATGTTTCGCCTACAATATCTATTTTCAGCGGATCGCTCGCATTATTTAATGCGGTAAAATTTTTAAATTTCTCAATCATAATTATAATCCTAACAAAATACTTTATTTTTCACATTTATTCAAATTAATTTATGTGATATTTTAATAATACCCAAAAAGGCAAAACAAGTCAATTTTAAGGAGAAAATTATAATGATAATATGTAAGGACAATATTTTTATACTTGAAACAAAAAACACCCATTATGTTTTAGGTGTTGACAAATACGGATATAACCGCCATATTCATTGGGGTAAAAAATGTGATGCCGATGATTATTTCATTAAAAACATTGGTGATGAAAACTCAAACCACTCAATGCTTGATAATTTCAAGCAGGAGCTTACGCCCTTTGGCAAAACGCTGTACCGTGACTGTGCAATAAAGGCACAGTTTGCAGACAAATGCCGTGAAATAAATCTAAGATTTGACGGGTATGAGGCTGACGAAAACACTCTTAAGCTTAATTTTTCTGATGCGCACTATCCTCTTGCAATTACTCTTAACTATGAAATACACAATGAATGTGACATTATTACAAGGTGGACAACGGTAAAAAATAACGGTAATGAGCCTATATATTTTGAAAAACTTTTTAGTGCAGAATTTAATCTTCCCTCAAAAAAGCCATACACCTTTAAGAATACAAACGGTGCTTGGGGTGCTGAATTCATCGAAACAAACACAGTGCTTCAGGGCGGTTCGTGGGTTAACGAAAGCAGAAAAGGAACATCAGGTCACAATCAGTCACCGTATTTTATCGCACATCAAAATGCAGATGAAAAAAGCGGTGATGTGTATTTTGCTTCCCTTGCATATAGCGGAAACTTTAAGATTGAGGCTGACAGAGATTTGTTCGGCACAACAAGAGTTATCCTCGGTATGAACGATTTTGATTTCCGCTTTATGCTTAAGGGCGGAGAAAGCTTTGATGCACCAAAGGTGTTTTGCGGTTATACCCAAGGCTTTGGGGAAATGTCAAGACAAATGCACAAATTTGCAATCAATAATGTTCTTCCGAAAAGCTTTAATGATAAACCCCTGCCTGTTCTTTATAATTCCTGGGAGGCTACGGAATTTGATGTAAGCATTGAGGGACAGACAGCGTTGGCTGAGGTTGCCTCCAAAATAGGCGTTGAGCTTTTTGTTATGGACGACGGCTGGTTCGGTGCAAGAAATAATGACCGAGCAGGACTCGGCGACTGGTATGTAAACAGAGAAAAATTCCCAAAGGGACTTGATGAGCTTATCGACAGAGTTAATGAGCTTGGCATGGATTTCGGCATTTGGGTTGAGCCTGAAATGGTAAATAAGGACAGCGATTTGTTCCGCAGTCATCCCGACTGGGCATATCATTATGACACAAGAGAGGCTTGCGAGCTGAGAAATCAACTTGTGCTGAATATGACAAGAGAAGATGTGCAGGAATACATATTCAACTGCCTAAATGATTTACTGTCCAATCACAATATCAAATATGTAAAATGGGATATGAACAGACCGTTTTCGGAAACGGGAGCAGAAAATCTTGAATGTCCGCAAATGCTCTGGTATCTTCATACAAAGGCGGTATATGACATCGTAGATAAGCTAAAGGCACTTCATCCCGATGTGGCAATAGAAAGCTGTGCATCGGGTGGCGGACGCTCCGACTACGGTGCGCTCATGCATTATGACCAGGTGTGGACAAGTG
>CAMFBH010000036.1 GCA_945948515.1 uncultured Clostridia bacterium | reverse complement strand
TACCAGGGCTTTATTTTTTTCTCGTTTTTATTCCAAAAATCAACAATGTTTTCGGCAGGATTTTCAAGGTTAACATAGTACCCCTCTAAAAAAGAGGCATAGGCATTTATAGCCTCTTCAAATGTAAAAAGATGAAAATGGTCTTTAAAGGCAATAACCAAAAGCTTGGGGATGTATTTCCAAATTTTAGGATCATGCTTAATAAAATACATTATGTAATCAACAAGCGTTTCCCCGTCATATATCGTGTTGTCAAAATCATAAACATTAATTTTCATTTACTCGGACACCCATTACTTAGTTTACTTTAGTATATCATTAAGCGAATATTAAATCAAATCTTTTAACTTAGGTCATCGAATAGTTAAGCAAAAAAATAACCGGCATCCATTTGGATACCGGTTATTTTGGTGCGAGAGACGGGACTTGAACCCGTACGTCGTAAACACACGCCCCTCAAACGTGCGCGTCTGCCGATTCCGCCACTCTCGCTCACAACGATAGAGATTATATCAAATCATTGTTTAATTGTCAATACATTTTTCAAAAAAGTTTCAAAATATATTTCGGCTCGTCTATTATAAGCGTTGGGTGCTGTTCAAACAGCTCTACAAAGCTTCTGAATCCCCATGTTACGCCCACGCTGTCTATCTTTGCACGGCGGGCGGTAATCATATCAACATCACTGTCACCGAAATAAATTGCGTCCTCAGCACTTTTCCCAACCTTTTTGAGCGCTATCAAAACCATATGGGGCTCGGGCTTTTTCGGAACTCCCTCCTTTTGACCGATTATGACATCAAAATAGTTTTCTCCGAAAAGCTTATCAAGCATTTTTACGGCTGCCTCGTGAGGTTTATTTGTGCAAACGCAGAGCGTTACTCCCTTTTCCTTTAAGGAATCAAGAACGCTCTTTATTCCATCATAAACATAAGCATGGTCACACATAGTTTGTGCATATCTTTTCTTAAATACCTCGAGCGCCTCGGGAAGCAAAGCCTCATCTATTCTGCCGTCAAATGCTCTTTCAACAAGCTTTGCTACACCGTTTCCGACAAATTTTTTATAGTCGCTCAAATTCCATTGGCTTTTAATTCCGTACTGCTCGAGCGTATAATCGGTGCTTCCTGCTAAATCGTCTATTGTATTAACAAGAGTTCCGTCTAAATCAAACACAGCACAATCTGCCATTTTTTCGCCTTCTTACTTAATTTCTCTGCCTTGAATTATATTCACCCAAAGCTCCGATTGCAAGCCCAAAATTTTTTCATCCAAATTTCTGAAATACTGAGAATTCGGTTTTACGCTCGGATAAACTGCCTCACTGCCTTTGAGCGAATAATCATCATTGGCAATTACCTCACTGTTCGGTGAAGCGTAATAAATATATTCTGCATTGGCAAGAGCAACCTCGGGCTCCTGCATAAAGTTTATAAACGCTTCCGCTCCTTTTTTGTTCTGAGTGCACTTAGGAATACACAAAGCGTCATAGAAATAATTTACGCCCTCTTTGGGAAAGCAAAATGCAAGATTCGGATTGTTTTCGACCATAAGCTCATAATCGCCCGCATAGTAAGCCGCAAGCGCATATTCACCGCTTTCCATTAAATCGAAAACCTCGTCCATAACATATCTCGGGCTTACGGCTTCCTTTTGCTTTGCAAGCAGCTTTGCAGCCTCTTTCCAATCATCGGGATTTGTTGTATTGAAATCCTGACCGAGAAGCGCCTGGGCAATTGCAAAAGAATCTCTTGAATTGTTGAACATCAAGACTAAATCCTTATAGTCCTCATCCCAGAGTATATCCCAGCTATCCGGCTCTTCACGAACAAGCATTGTATTATAAATCAAAACAGTTGTGCCGACATTATAGCACACGCTGTATTTATTATCCTTATCGTAATAAAGCCCTTTTGCATCATCAACAATGTACTTATAGTTTGGTATGTTTTCAAAATCCAATTCAAGCAACATACCCTCGGAAACGAGCCTTTCAATCATATAATCCGACGGAACTATAACATCATAGCTTACACCGCCGCCTGAAAGCTTTGAGTACATATTTTCATTTGATTCATAGTTTGTGTAGTTAACTCTTGCTCCTGTCAACCTTTCAAATTCGGCAACTACATCCATTGAGCCTTCCGAACCGTCGGAAATATATTCTCCCCAGTTATAAACATTAACAGTTGTTCCCTGAAGCCCCAAGGACGCATAGTACTGCTTTTGCTCATCACTAAAGTACTCAACATCCGCTGTTTCATCACTTTTTGCACATGATGCAAAGCTAAAAGCAAATAAAACAGAAAATAATATTGCCATTGCTTTTTTCATTTTGCATCACCTCTTCTGCTAAGCTCCTTCTTCTCGGCACGGCTTTCAGCAACATTTACGAGAATTAAAAGAACAAGGATTGTTACAAAAATAATTGCAGAAAGAGCAAACATATCCGGCTTAACTCTCTTTTTTGTCATTGAGAAAATATAAATCGGAAGCGTTTGAAAGCTCGGTCCGCTTGTAAAATAGCTGATTATAAAATCATCAAGCGATAAAGTAAAGGACATTATTGCCCCGGTAATAATTCCGCTTGAAATCTCGGGAAGAATTACCTTTCTGAAAGCACGGTGCGGCTTACATCCCAAATCAACCGCCGCTTCATAAATATGGGGGTCGAGCTGGTTTAATTTAGGAATAACAGACAGAATTACATACGGCAATGAAAATGTTACATGAGCAATCAAAAGCGTTGTAAAGCCGAGAACATCGTTCATTTTTAAAAGCGTTCCCACAAAAACAAAAAGGAGCATCATTGAAATACCCGTTACAATTTCAGGATTCATCATCGGAATATTTGTTACGGACATCACTGCGCTTTTCATCCATTTGTTTTTCATTTTGAAAATTCCTACGCTCGAAACTGTTCCGAACACAGTTGAAATAACACAATTGACTATTGCAAGAACAAATGTATTTCTCAATGCGCGCATTGCGTAGCTGTCGTTAAAAAACTCAACATACCACTTTGTTGAAAACTCAGTGAAAATATATGTGCTTGTTGAAGCATTAAATGAAAAAACAATTATTACTGCAATAGGAGCATACAAAAACAGGAAAATGAGCGCCATATACAGCTTTGATAAAGGAGATGTTTTACTTTTCATATATAAAGCGCACCTCCGTTCTCTTCCGAAGAGCCAAAACGATTCATTACTCCGATGCAGATTAATATCAGCACCATAAGAACAAGCGACAGCGCCGCTCCGAGATTATAGTTATTTGCCTGCTGAAACTGCATTTCAATAATATCGCCGATAAGCATTATTTGACCGTTTCCGAGCTTTTGTGTGATATAGAATGTACTAACGCAGGGCACAAAAACCATTGTAACTCCGCTTAAAATTCCGGGAAGGGAAAGCGGAAACACAACTCTTTTAAACACCTGCAATCTATTGCAGCCGAGGTCCTTTGCGGCTTCTATAAGTGAATTATCAAGCTTTGAAAGAACCGAATAAATCGGCAAAATCATATAAGGTAGGAAATTATAAACCATACCGAGAATAACTGCACCCGGAGTTCCGAGAAATTTTATTGACTCAACTCCGAACAGTGAAAGAAATTTATTGAGCAGTCCCGATCTGCCGAGAATGGTCATCCAGCTATAAGTTCTAATAAGAAAGTTCATCCACATAGGAAGCATAACAAGCATAACCATTGTTTTCTGTGCGCTGAGCTTGGCTTTTGACAGCGCATAAGCAAACGGATATGAAAGGAAAAAGCAAATAACCGTTGCAACCGCACCGTAAAGTATTGACTTACCGAAAACGGAAAGATATGACGGTATTTGACTTATGCTATTAAGCGAAAATGCTCCGCTTTTATCGGTAAAGGCATAATAGCAAACCATTGCAAGAGGAGCTAATATAAAAAGAACCGACCAAACAATATACGGCTGACGGAGGAGCTTAGTCGAAAGATTTTGCTTCATTCTCTTCTTCCTCCCAGTTATATGTTGCATCCGAAATATGATCCATTTCATCACTGAAATAACTGTAATCGCCGAACTCTCCGCTGTACTCACTGCGCTTCATTATGTGAATAGCATCGGGCTCTATATACATTCCGATGCTTTTTCCGACCTCGTGATACTCGGTGGTTTGAATCATCCAAATAAAGCCCTTAACATCAACAAGAATTTCAAAATGCACTCCCTTGAATGTTACGGAGGTTATTTTGCCGGTAAGAGACGCAGGCTTTCCGATTTCAACGATTTTAATATCCTCAGGGCGTACTACTGCATCAACAACCTCGTTTTTTTCAAATCCGAAATCAAGGCATTTGAACACAGAGCCGCCGAAGGTTACCTTATAGTCGTCGAGCATTACGGCATCAACAATATTGCTTTCTCCTATGAAATCTGCAACAAAAGCATTAACAGGCTCATTATAAATATCTTCGGGAGTTCCTATCTGCTGAATTTTACCCTTGTCCATAACAACAACGGTATCGCTCATTGAAAGGGCTTCTTCCTGGTCATGGGTTACATAAATAAATGTTATTCCCATTCTTTTCTGTATTGCTTTAAGTTCTTTTTGCATATCCTTACGAAGCTTAAGGTCAAGCGCACCGAGAGGCTCGTCAAGGAGAAGAACATGGGGCTTATTTGCAAGAGCTCTTGCTATTGCAACCCTTTGCTGCTGACCGCCCGAAAGTGAATCTATTGAACGCTTTTCAAATCCCTTAAGATTAACGAGTTCAAGCATTTCACTAACTGTTTGGTCAATTTCCTTACGGCTCTTTTTCTGGATTTCAGGACCGAAAGCAATGTTATCATAAACATTCATATGTGAAAAAAGAGCATAACGCTGAAAGATGGTGTTCACTCTCCTCTTGTGAGGCGGAACATCATTAATTACCTTTCCTTCAAAAACCACTTCACCGGAATCCGGCTCAACAAATCCTGCAATAACACGCAGAGTTGTTGTTTTTCCGCATCCCGAAGGTCCTAACAGCGTTATGAACTCTTTTGAATTTATATATAAGTTTAAATCTTCAAGCACGGTGTTATCACCGTATTTAACAGTAATGTTTCTTAAATCAATAATCTTCTCCAATTATGCACTTCCTTTTTGTAACCCGATTTGCAAAATTCTCTGAAATTCGCATAAAAATAATATATTAGATAAGCAATAAAAAGTCAATAAAATTTAATATATTTTTTTATAATTTTCTATACCGTTTTCTACATTTGCAACAGTTTCGCAAACTCTGTCAAAATCGCACACCATTGATTTGGGTTTATTGACCGGATCATCCTGTAAAAAAGGAACAAACCAATAGTTTTTATAGTTCATAAGCTGGGCAATATTCTTTCCCGCACCTCCGAGCGCATCGTTTGTTGAAACGCCGATTACAACCGGTCTTGAATTTCTCAAATGGCTTTTTGCTGCCATTGTTACGCTTGTATCGGCAATGCCGTTTGCAAGCTTTGCAAGAGTGTTTCCCGTGCACGGAACTATAACGAGCACATCAAACATTTTTTTAGGCCCTATCGGCTCGGCGGCTTCAATAGTATGAATAATATCTTTCCCCGTTATTCGCTTAATTTCATTTATGAAATGCTCGGCAGTTCCGAAACGGGTATCCTTGCTGTATGAATTTTCCGACATAATCGGATAAACCTCATGCCCCTTTTCAACAAGCTCCTCAAGCGATTTGAGCGATTTTGAAAAGGTGCAAAACGAACCGGTAAAGCAATAGCCTATTTTCAAATTAATCCCTCCCCCAACATTCTTTCTACTGTTTCGGCAATTATTTTTCCCGCGCTATCAGGACTGTACCTCTTTGGAAGCGCTTTTCCGTCAACAACCTTTATCCCCTTTGATTCGGCAGAATGCAAATCTATTCCACCCGGAAACGAGGCAAGCTCAATTACAACGCAATCGGGTGAAACACAGGACAGTTCCTTTGAATTAAGCACAGGATGAGGAACGGTATTGAATACAAAATCAAAATCGTTCTCAAAAGGCAATTCATTAAATGTAATATGTTTGTATCCGCAAACGACGCTTTCAAGGGCGGATTTTTCACTTCTTGAACAAATGCACACCTTTGCTCCCGAATCAAATAAAAGAGCCGCCAGCGCCTTTGCTATTCTTCCGAAGCCGCAAATCAGAACGCTTGAATTAAAAAAAGCCTTTTTGCTGTTTTCCTTTGCAAGCATATAAGCTCCTTCAGCGGTTAGATAGGCGTTTTTAAGCTGAAAAAGTTCATCCCTTCCGTAATCCGCTATTTTCTCTTCATTGCAAGGAAAATCAACGCATCCTGCAAAAATTTTTTTATCTGGAAACTGCTTAACCATATTTTCCTTAACAGGTATAGGCAGCAGAATGTACTCGGCCTTTTTCTCATCCTTTGCAATTCTGAATTTTTGCTTTAAATATTTTTCGCAGTATAAAAACCTTTCGTCGCTTTTATACGGTATATAAAAAGAAACATCTTTCATAATTTCACCTCACAACATAATATGTTTAAAAAATTTTCCTGTTAATATTTATTTTTAAGGAAGAAAGTAGTATAATATCATAAAACGAATAATTGGAGTGAACAGCTTGAAAGATATAGACACCTTACTAAAAGAGGTTAAAAGAATTCATTTTATCGGAATAGGCGGTTCGGGTATGTGCCCGCTTGCCGAAATACTTATTTCACTTGGCTACAAGCTTTCCGGTTCGGATAACAACGACACTGAAACCTTCAGAAGAATTGAAAAAGAAGGTGCAAAGGTTTATCTCGGTCAGGTTAAAGAAAATCTCACCGAAGATATTGAGCTTGTTATCTACACTAACGCAATTTTAAAAGGAAACGAAGAACTTGAATACGCAAAGGAGCATTTCCCCTGCTTTGAAAGAGCAGATTTGCTCGGAGCAATAAGCAGGCTTTATTCAAACTGCATTGGAATTTGCGGAACCCACGGAAAAACCACAGTTACATCCATGACAACTCAAATTCTTATGGAGGCAGGGCTCGACCCAAGCGCGGTTATCGGCGGAAAGCTTCCTCTTATCGATGCATACGGCAGGCACGGATATTCACAGAATTTCGTTTGCGAGAGCTGTGAGTTCAACAACACATTTTTAAAAATGAACGCCGATATCGCCGTTATTCTCAATATAGACGAAGACCATCTTGATTTCTTTAAAAATCTTGACAATATTAAAAAATCCTTCAGAGAATTCGCGGAAAACACAACAAGAACCATAATCTACAACGGCGACGATAAAAATACGGTTGATACTATAAAAGGAATTGAAGGCAAAAAGCTTATTTCCTTCGGACGAGGCGACTCAAACGAATGGGTTGCTAAAAATGAAAAAATACCGGGTGGATTTCATTCTGAGTACGACCTGTATCACAACGGAGAATTTACCGCGCATATTGAGCTTTCGGTTCCGGGTGAACACAATATTCTAAACAGCGTTGCAGCGTTTGCGGCTGCTTACGAAAGCGGTGCAGATATTAAAAGCATTTGCAAAGGAATTAAAGAGTTTAAGGGTGCGGGAAGACGGTTTGAGCTTCTCGGAACATACAAGGGAATCACCTTTGCGGATGATTACGCTCATCACCCCGCTGAACTTAAGGTTACGCTTGAAGCGGCAATGAAGATGGGATACAACAGAGTTTGGGCGGTTCACCAGCCCTTCACATACACAAGAACTTCTCTTTTACTTGATGATTTTGCAAAGGTTCTTCAAATTCCCGACAAATGCGTTCTGTCGGAGATTATGGGTAGCCGCGAGGTTAACACAATAGGCATTCACACAAAAGACCTTGCCGATAAAATTCCGGGAAGCGTTTGGTTTGAAACCTTTGAGGAAATATGTGATTATGTTCTTGAAAACGCCGAAAGCGGAGATCTTGTTATTACTCTCGGCTGCGGCGACATTTATAAAGCGGCAAGAATGATGGTTAATAGGCTTAAATAGAAAAGAAAAAATCGGAGCATTTAGGTGCTCCGATTTTGCTTTATTTTTTTGCAATTTTTTCTACTTTTTTATCATCAATGATATTATGAAGTCCTTCCCAAGTAAGCTGACGGCGTTCAAACAGTATTGTTTGAATAAGCTTTCGCAGACCTCGCGGATTTATTCTTTTTCCGAGGGAATAAGAAATTTTATAATAATCAAGAAGCCTATAATATTCGTTTAGCTCATTTTCAAATCCTTCGGCGGTTTTATTCCATGCGGTTTCGCAAAGTGCACCGAGACGCGGGTAAGTCATAATATCCGCCTTTTTCATATTGGGAACATATTCTGTCCAAAGCGTTGCCTCAACGCCTAATGCATTGGAATTTGGGGCATACGAGACAGTATCTTTAAGGCTGACATAACTATACGGGAGATCAATGTAATACGCTTTACTGTTACAGTCAATAATATTTCTTGATGTATCGTCTGTGTCATTGCAGGCGGTATATCCGATAGAGGCTTTGGGTGCAACGGCATTATCATCCCAATTCCACATATAGCATTCAAAGCCTTTTTTATTAAGATAATCGCCCACACGGTCCATAAAATATGTTTGAAGCTCATTGGTGCTTTTCAGACCCTCATCCTTCATTCTCTTTTTACAATCCGGGCAAAGCTCCCATCTGTGTTTAAAAACCTCATCGCCTCCGATATGCATCAATCCGTCAGGAAAAAGCTCGCAAAGCTCATCAATAACATCAAAAACAAATCGGTAAGTCTCTTCTCTTCCGGCACACAGAACATCGTGCTTAACACCCCAATGTGTTGCAACGGGAAGCTCGCGCTTGAAGCATGAGAGCTCACTATATGCGGCGATTGCGGCACGGGTATGACCCGGTATATCAAGCTCAGGCATAACCTTTATACAGAGCGAGTGTGCATAATCGACAATTTCTTTTATATCTTCCTGTGTATAATATCCGCCGTGAGGTTTATTATTAAAATTGGTGCACGCCCTTCTCGAACCGATTTGAGTAAGAAGCGGATACTTTTTTATATCAACTCTCCAGCCCTGGTCCTCGGTTAAGTGAAAATGAAAAAGATTGAGCTTGTGAAGAGCCATTCTGTCTAAAAAAGTTTTAATCTCTTCAACAGTATAGAAATATCTTCCGACATCAAGCATAAATCCACGATATTTATATTCGGGAGAATCAATAATCTCGAGCTCGGGAATTTTGCCGTCAAGCTGAATTATTATTTGCATAAGAGTTTGAAGAGCATAAAATGCTCCGCTTTCATCAAAAGAATGTATATTTATTTTTCTGTTTGAAACAATGATTCGATAGGCTTCGCTTTTTAATGTTTTATCTGAATAAAAGTATATCTCAAAAGCAGCTTCTCCCGTTATTTTGAAATCGTCTATCACTTTTTTGAAGCTGCCA
>CAMFBH010000035.1 GCA_945948515.1 uncultured Clostridia bacterium | reverse complement strand
CACCATCATCAGTGGGCGGGCTGCCAGTCGTCATTTTGGGCAAATTATTCTTAGGGATATTTGTCCTGTTTGAAATCCAAATATCCGGTGCATCATTTAAATAAGCATTTATATGTGCAACTTCTTTCTTATTATTCTGATCAATAATATATTTGGGTTTTGATGATTCCTCAGTCGCAAACCCAATAATTACACAATGAACATGTGCCTTTATACTTGCTTCACTGTCCCAACGGAAAGTACGGTGTGCAAAGTCGATATGGATACCATTTTCAAACAACGGCTTCCATAGAATCGCAACGCTTTCTCCTTGCGAAACAGAGTTTGTTGAAACTAAAGCAGCTCGTATTTGCGTATCTTTCATCAAGTCTGATGTTTTCTTGTACCAACAAGAAACATAGTCAAGATTACCTGCGTTTTTCCATTTTGAACCGAATACTAAAAGCAAATCATCTTTTTGTTCTTTGCTCATAAGTCTTGCACCCACAAACGGCGGATTACCCATAATAAAATCAAGTTCATTTTTGGGTACAACAGCTTCCCAATCAATTTGCAGGGCATTGCCTTCAACAATATAGGCGTTTGTTGTAAGCGGAAGAAAGTCTATTGTTGTGCTGACAATATCCTCCGTTTCCTTTATCATTTGGCTTTCAGCAATCCAAAGTGCTGTTTTTGCAACCGTTACGGCAAAGTCGTTTATCTCTATGCCGTAAAACTGACTGATTTTAACCTTAATAATATCGCCCGAATCAAATATAATTTGGTCTTGGTTTATAATAGCCAAAGCCTCGTTTTCAAGCTTACGCAGGGAAATATATGTTTCCGTTAAGAAATTACCCGAGCCACAGGCAGGGTCAAGGAATTTAAGAGTTGATAATTTATCACAGAATTTACTGAGCCTGTCCTTTTGCACATTAGGCTGTTTTAGCTGTTTAATTTCATCAAGCTCGATTTTCAAATCATCAAGGAAAAGCGGGTCTATAACCTTATGTATATTTTCAATAGAGGTATAGTGCATACCTCCACTTCTGCGTGTTTCGGGATTTAATGTGCTTTCAAAAAGAGCACCGAAGATAGTTGGGCTGATTTCCGACCAGTCAAAATCCTCGCTTGCATTTTGTAAAATCAGCTCTCTTATTTCGTCCGTAAACTGCGGAATTTCAATGTTATTCTCTGCAAACAAACCACCGTTTACATAAGGGAACTGTGCAAGCTCTTTATCAACATACGGGTCTCTGTCTTCTATTTTAGTATTTAGTATTTTGAACAAATCAATAAGAGCACTGCGAAGATGCCTTGCGTCAAATTCTTTAAGATAATCGTGGAACATAAGATGCTTGCCGAAAACGCCTGCGTCCTCTGCATAAAAGCAGAAAACAAGGCGAACACAAAGCATATTAAGGCTTTTGAGGGAGCTTTCATCATCGGGATTTACATACTGCTGACGGAGTGCGTCATATAGCCTACCGACAATTTCTCCTGCCTTTATGGATATTTCCATTTCTCTTTTAATATTCTCGTTACCTGTATCAACAAGGAAATCAAGACGATAAAATTCCTTGTCAAGATTTTTAAGTAAAATCTGCTCCGGCTCGGAATTAGGATTTTCCATATCATAAACAAGAAACTCGCTGAAATTACAGGTAATTATCCACCTCGCTCTGCGAGAAAAGGGCAATTCGGCAGAATAACGCTTTGCCTGCTGAAAGGGAGTAAGCAGACTGCCGTCGGATTGCTTTATTGCTTTTCTTAAATCCTTACCGAGACTTTTCTGCTCAATAAGCACCTTCGTTTCGGGAATATATCCGTCAATAAAGCTGGTATGGTCAAGGTGAACCTGATCCTCAAATTCAATATAGTGCGAAGCGTTTTCAACACCGTAAACAGTACCTAAAAGCTCAAGCCAAAACTTTTGACTATCGCCCTTTTCGTAGCCCTTATCCTTCCAATGTTCAGCAAAGGCTTTTGCTGCCTTTCTTCTTTCCTGTTCGTTTAGATTAATGCTCATAATTTTTCTCCGAAGTAAATTTATAATATTATTTTATCATTATAATAAAGTTAATTCAACAGTTATGAATTACAGAAGCAAAAAATTTCCCTACCGTTTATTTTAAACAGTAGGGAAATTTTTGTTTTTTAAAGCTCTCTTATATTTTCAACAATACTGTTTTGCATTTCTCTGCGGATACTCAGCCAAAGATTGAACGAGCAAACAGCAAACAGAATAATGCAAAAAGCAATTGTTACAAACGGATTAAAGTTCATTTCAAATAACGGCTGCCTGATTTTCTTTGTCGGTTTTATCATCGCAGGATTTGTTTAAGTAAAAAAGGATTTCCTTGTATTTCATGTTTTCAATAAAGCTATCCATCCGTCGGGGAGCATAACATCAAGAATAATAAGATTAAATTTTTCTTTTGATAATGCTTCTTTTGCAGATGAACTGTTTTTTGCACTCTTTACTTCGTAGCCCTCTCTTTGGAGCGTTTCGCAAAGGCCGTCGCGCAGAAAAGCGTCGTCCTCCGTTACAAGAATTTTAGCAGCCGTTATGCTCACTCCCTCCGATATGCGTTGTAATTATTTTTGATTTTTGCTCATAGCTCCGTAGGAAACCAAAACTGCTTCGTCGCTTATATTGCAGCCCATTTCAAAAATGGGAACCATGTTAAAAATAGCGTCAACCGTGTCAAAAAGCTTTTCCATTGCATTCGGTCCGAGCTTTCTTACCGTTTGACTGAAAATATTGAAAACGGCTGATTTAACATCAGCGGGCTTTATGGTATTTTCTTCTGCCTGATGCAAAAAGCAAATTCCCGCAAGCTCAACATTTTCGGGTGTGCTTATATCATATTTTCCGCTCCACGGAGTTCCGCAGGCGTAAACCTTGTTATTAATAATTCTTATTGCCGGCTTGTCATCATTTAAAATATGAGCCCTTTCTCCGAAGTGCTCGAGCCAAAGCCCCGTGTGAGTGCTTTTTCCCGTTCCGCAGTCTGCCGAAAAAGCATAAGCCCTGTCGTCAACAACAACGCAGGAGGCGTGAAGAAGTATTCCGTTAAACGCAAGAAGAGCTTTATAAAAGTCCGAGCCGGTTATCATATATTCCCAATCATCCTGATTGAGCTGAGGATATTCCTCCATTGTTTCTTTAACTCTCTCGGGAGTAACATTAATAATAACATCTGCTTTTTTATTTTGGTCGTCCGAAAGATAGGGAACAGCCTGCGCAGCAGTTCTTCCTCCCTGATTCATGCTGACTCTAAGTCCTGCAATGTCATAAATAGGCATATTTGACTCCTAACTTGATTTGTTTCTCATTAATACAGTATAAACGATTGGCAAAGTAAAATCAAGAATATGAGCATAAGTGTATTTTTGATTGCAATATTGTTCGCCGCTTTATTGACTTTTTAAACAAAACGGTGTATTATAATAGAACAAATGTTCTAAAGGTGGTTTGAATGGAAAGAACAGTTCTTCATATAGACTGCAATAAATTTTATGCCTCGGTTGAATGTCTGCATCATCCCGAATACAGGGATAAGCCCCTTGCCGTCGGCGGAAGCGAGGAAAAAAGGCACGGAATTATTTTAACCAAAAATGAGATTGCGGCGAAGTATAATCTCCATGCAGGAGAACCGATATGGCAGGCTCGCAGAAAATGTCCGGAGCTTATAGTTGTTGAGCCGAATTTTCCGTTGTATATGCGCTTTTCCGGGCTTGTCAGAAATATTCTTGAGGATTATTCCTACTACATTGAACCCTTCGGGCTTGACGAAAGCTGGATAGATGTAAGCGGAGATTCAAAAAGCGGAGTGGAAATTGCCGAGGAAATAAGAGCGAGAGTTAAGGAAGAGCTGGGAATAACAGTCAGCATCGGAGTGAGCTTCAACAAGGTTTTTGCAAAGCTCGGTTCGGATTATAAAAAGCCCGATGCCATAACGGTTATCAGCAAAGAAAATTTTAAAAATATTGTTTTTCCGCTAAAATGCGGTGATTTGCTTCTTGTCGGAAAAGCAACGGAAAAAAAGCTAAATTATTACGGAATATACACAATAGGAGATTTGGCAAACGCACCGTCCGATTTGCTTTTGAAAATTCTCGGTAAAAACGGAATAATGCTCAAAGCGTTTGCAAACGGTCAGGATACCTCTCCTGTCAGAAGAAAGGACGAAAAAAATATAATAAAAAGCGTGGGGAATTCGGTAACCTCTGCGCGTGATTTGTCGAATTTTGACGATGTTAAAACGGTTATAACGGTTTTGAGCGAAAGTGTTTCAAGAAGAATGAGAGAGCATGGCTTAAAGGGGAAAACCGTTTGTATCAGCGTTAGGGATAAAAATTTAAAATCATTTACAAGGCAGTGCCGAATGAGCGCCTATTCAAATATTTCAAGGGAAATAACGCAAACCGCATGCACGCTTTTTAAAAATAATTATTATTGGAGCGTTCCCGTGAGAAGTATCGGAGTTTCGGTGTGCGATTTTGATTTTGAAAAAGAGTCCGTTCAGTTTGATTTTGATAAAAGCGTTGAACACCGTGAAAAAATGCAGAAGCTTGAAAGCGCGGTGGATGCTTTGAAAAACCGTTTCGGAAGCACCTGCATTCAGCCGGCATCGCTTTTGAAAGACAGGGAATTGAGCGGATTTTCTCCGTATGATGACCACACAATTCATCCCGAAGGCTTTTTCGGTTCGCTGACTTAAATTCGGAATTGAGGAATATCATAAATGAAAAATTATATTGAGGTTATAGCAAAATTTGATTTAGACGGAAAAATTATTCCCCTAAAGGTAAGGCTTAATGAGGATGAGGTTCATATGGTGGACAGAGTGATTGATGTAAGACCGTGTGCCTCGCTGAAATCGGGAGGCGCGGGAATACGCTACACATGCACAGTAAACGGAATTTTAACATATTTGTTTCTTGAAGAAACACGCTGGTTCTATGAAAAAGCGGAATAACTTTTAAAAAAGTGGTTCAAATTTGTTGCCTTATTCGGATAAAAGTGGTAAAATGTTGAAGTTAATATTTTAGTTACCGAAAGGAAGTGCGGAAAAATGAAAGTGAAACGCTCAAAAAAAGATATTATTTTGAATTTTATATTATTCATTTCAATAGTTGCCCTTGTCGGAATAGTGGGAACAACGGCTTACAGAGAATACAAAAACGGATTGGCTGAAATAGAGTTTGAAAAGCTTGCATCAAGCGCTTCAACCGTTGAAGAGGTTGAAAGCGTTTCAAAGCTTGTTTATACAGATGAAAACAACACAAGATATTATGTGGGAAAAAAGTATGTTTATATTGTTGCAAAAAAGCCAACGAATGTAAGCAGTGCAAAATTCCTCGTTCATTTTTATAAAGACGAAAATAATAAAAATGATATCCTTAACTGCGATTTTAATTTCAAAGAGCAAAAGGTAAAGTGTAAGGATGAGGATTACAAAATAGCAATATCCGAAAAAAATGAAAGCATTTCAGAGTACGGCTATGTTGAATTCGGGCAGTACACTCATGATAAAGAAACTGATGTCTATAACAATTTATGGAGTTCGGGAATACTCCAAATAAGCAAAAAGGCGGTTAAATAAAATAATGAAAAAATATTGTGAAATGAGCAGGGAAGAGCTTCTTGCGGAAAAGGCTGTCCTTGAAGAAAGATATAATAAATTCAAAGAAAAAGGTCTCAGCCTTGATATGAGCAGAGGAAAGCCCGGTAAGGATCAACTTGATCTTTCGGTCGGTATGTATGATGTTAAGAACTTCGTTGCCGACGGCGTTGATGTAAGAAACTACGGAATTCTTGACGGTATTCCGAGCTGTAAAAAGCTTTTTGCAGACCTTATGGGAGTTAAGCCCGAGAATGTAATAATAGGCCCTAATGCAAGCCTAACTCTTATGTTTGATTATATTTCGCAGTGCTTTACTCACGGTGCCGGAAGCACTCCATGGTGCAAGCTTGAAAAGGTAAAATTTCTTTGCCCCGTTCCGGGATATGACCGCCATTTTACAATCTGCGAGCATTTCGGAATTGAAATGATTAATGTTCCAATGAAAAAAGACGGTCCCGATATGGAGCTTATTGAAGAGCTTGTAAAGGACGAAAGCGTTAAAGGAATGTTCTGCGTTCCGAAATATTCAAATCCTCAGGGAATAACATATTCCGATGATGTTGTTAAGAGAATTGCCGCTTTAAAGCCCGCAGCAAAGGATTTCAGAATAATTTGGGATAACGCTTATTGTATTCACGATTTAACAGAAAACGGAGATAAGCTTCTTAATATCTTCGATATTTTAGGCGATTACGGAAATGAGGATATGATTATTGAGGTTTGCTCAACCTCTAAAATCACCTTCCCCGGATCAGGCGTTTCGGCGTTGATAGCGTCTGACAGCAACATTGCTTCAATAAAAAAGAGACTTAATGCACAAACAATCAGCTATGATAAAATGAATCAGCAGCGCCATGTTGAATTTTTCAAGGATGCAAACGGCGTTATGGAGCATATGAAAAAGCACGCAAAAATCCTGAAGCCTAAGTTTGATATGGTTCTCAGTCATCTTGAGAATGAGCTCGGCGGCAGAGGAATTGCAGATTGGGTATCTCCTCGCGGAGGGTATTTTATCAGCCTTGATGTTATGAACGGCTGTGCTAAAAGAACGGGTGAGCTTTGCAAGGAGGCGGGCGTAACCTTAACAACCGTAGGCGCAACATATCCCTACGGCATTGATGAAAACGACAGTAATATTAGAATAGCACCGAGCTTTCCGCCTGTTGATGAGCTTGACCTTGCGGCAGAGCTTCTTTGCATCTGTGTAAAGCTTGCGTGCATTGAAAAGCTGGTAGCATAATGGAAACAGGTGCTTCAACCTCGTGCTTTTATCCTCTTGAAACAGAGAAAGCACTGAAAAAAATAGCGGAATGTTCATTTAATAAAACCGAAATATTCTTCAACACAATAAGAGAGCTTGATGACGGCTTTGTTAAAGAACTCAAGAATATTGCGGATGGGAGCGGAGTGAAAATCTGCTCAATCCACCCGTTTTCAAGCTTTATGGAAACAAACTGCCTTTTCGGAAATTACAAAAGGCGGTTTGAAGATATAATGAAGCTTTATGAGCGGTACTGCGAGGTTTGCAACATTCTCGGCTGTAATATTGTTGTTATTCACGGCGCAAGTGTTTATGCCAAAAACCCTGTGTCGGATGAACTGTATTTTGAACGGTTTTCAGAGCTTTGCGAAATGGGTAAAAAATACGGCGTAAGATTCTGTCAGGAAAATGTGAACAATCATTTGAGCCAAAGCATTGATTTTTGCAAAAAGCTTCGTTCTGCTCTCGGAGAAGATTTTAATATGGTTTTCGATGTTAAGCAGAGCGTTCGTGCAAAGCAAAACACATTTGAGTTCTTAAATGAATTTAAAAACGATATTGTTCATATCCATATCAGCGACAACAGCAAAAATGCGGATTGTATGCCACCCGGCAGGGGAGAATTTGATTTTAAACGGCTTTTTTCGGAAATGGAAAATGTCGGCTACAACGGTGAATATATGATTGAAATATATTCAAACGATTATAATGTTGAAAAAGAATTGAAGAAAAGTAAGGAATATCTGTCAAAACTATGAGCAAAAATCTCAGCAACAGAACAAAAGGAGTAATATGTATAGTGCTGTCGGCACTGTGCTTTACCGGAATGAACACCTTTGTGCGCTTGAGCGGCGATTTGCCGACTATGCAAAAGGTATTCTTCAGAAATTTTGTTGCAATGATTTTTGCTTTTTTCTTTTTGGTTAAAAATCATGAAAGCCTAATTCCCAAAAAAGGAAACACAAAGTATTTGGTTCTTCGTTCCGTAACCGGAGTTCTCGGAATGCTCGGAAATTTTTATGCGGTTGACCATCTTGATTTGTCCGATGCTTCCATGCTGAACAAAATGAGTCCGTTTTTTGCGCTTGTTTTTTCGGCAATATTTATTAAAGAAAAGGTTAAGCCTAAGCAGGCTGTTGCAATAGCGGTTGCCTTTGCAGGGGCAATGCTTATAATAAAGCCAACATTTTCAAATGCATCTCTTTTTGCTTCAATCTGCGGATTTTTAGGCGGTATGGGTGCGGGAAGCGCGTACACCTGCGTTCGATACCTCGGAATAAGAGGGGAAAACTCAAAGCTTATTGTTTTCTTTTTCTCCGCTTTTTCAAGCTTGGTAACGCTTCCTAATTTGATATTTAATTATGCATATATGAGTCCTAAGCAGTGGGTTTTTTTGCTCCTTGCAGGCGTTTGCGCGGCGGGCGGACAGTTCAGTATTACAGCCGCATACACCCATGCGCCGAGCCGTGAAATTTCCGTTTATGATTACAGTCAAGTAATATTTGCGGCAATCGTAGGCTATTTCTGCTTCGGAGATATTCCCGATGCTTTATCGTTTATAGGATATTTTGTTATATGCGCCAGCGCAGTTTGGATGTTCCTGTATAATAAAAATCTTTCTAAATCGTAGAATGTAAAATAAAGAAGCCGTTTCACTCAAGTGAAACGGCTTCTTTGCTAAATCTTTCCCTATTAAATATTGACAATAATTGCTGATATGTTATAATAAATTATGTGAATAATCACAAAGGAGAGAAAAAATGAAAAAAGTAATTAGTCTATTTTTGTCAATCTTAATGCTCATGAGTATAACGGCGGGAATTGATTTTTCAGCTCTTGCCGAAACAAGTGGATATTTTGAGTATCAAATTCTTGAAGACGATACGGCGGAAATTACACGATATACAGGCAGTGCCACAGAGTTAGCAACTCCTTCAACTCTTGATGGCTATACTGTATCAAGTATAGGTGAGTATGCATTTTATGGATGTGATAGTTTAACAAGTGTATCTATATCAAACGGCGTAACAAGTATAGGTAGTTATGCATTTTGTGAATGTTACAGTTTAACAAGTGTATCTATATCAAACAGCGTAACAAGTATAGGTATATATGCATTTTCTTATTGCAGTAGTTTAACAAGTATAGATGTTGACAGTGGTAATGAATTCTATTCATCACTTAACGGAGTATTATTTAACAATGATAAAACCGAATTGGTACAATACCCCGTAGGAAACACAAAAACATCATATTCAATTCCTGATAGTGTAATAAGTATAGGTGAAAATGCATTTGCATTTTCCGCAAACTTAACAAGTGTAACAATCCCTTATAGCGTAGCAATTATAGAACAAGGGGCCTTTAATTATTGCGAAAGTTTAACAAGTATAGATGTTGACAGTGATAATAAATTCTATTCATCACTTAACGGAGTATTATTTAACAATGATAAAACCGAATTGGTACAATACCCCGTAGGAAACACAAAAACATCATATTCAATTCCTAATAGTGTAACAAGTATAGGCGATTATGCATTTTATGAATGCATTGGTTTAACAAGTTTAACAATTCCAAACAGCGTAACAAGTATAGGTAATGCTGCATTTGAGTATTGCAGCGGTTTAACAAGTGTAACTATACCAAATAGTGTAACAAGTATAGGCGATTATGCATTTTATGAATGCATTGGTTTAACAA
>CAMFBH010000034.1 GCA_945948515.1 uncultured Clostridia bacterium | reverse complement strand
CATTCTCTTAAAGGCATGTCATAAAAAATACCGTAGCATAATCCTGCAAGAAAAGCGTCGCCTGCACCGGTTGAATCAACATTTTTGAATTCATCAATGCTCTTAACGGTAAACATTTCTCCGTTTTCAATTCCGATACAGCCGTCTTTATCAAGCTTAACAATAACCTTGTCAAAATATTTTCTCAGCGCGTGCGCCGCATTTTCGGGAGTGCTTTTTCCCGTTATTTTAATTGCTTCCTTAGTGTTGGGGGTATAGTAGTCTGCAAGCTCAAGATAATCGTTATATGCTTCAAAGCTCATATTATCGTCCCAGCCCGTATCAAGCACAAGTATTGAGCCGTCCTGCTTAAGTTGCTTGTAAACATCAAGAAATCCGCCGAGCTGCATGATAACGATTTTAGCACCCTTGCTCATTTCATAAAATTTCTCCTTAGCAGATTCATCGGGAGAAATATTTCCTTTTCCGTATGTAAAAAATGTTCTGTCCTGCGGAAGAATAACAGCTGAGGTAATGTTTAGCGGTATTTTGCTTCCGCTGTATAGATTGAGAGGGGATACTCCGTTTTCAACAAATTTGCTTTTTGCAAATTCCGAAAAAATATCCTGACCGAGCTCAGTTGCAATTTTAGTTTTTATTCCCAGCTTACCGAGATTGATAAGCGTTGCCGGAACTCCGCCTCCGAGCTGAAGAGAGAAATCTTTGCTGTAAAGCTCTTCGCCCACATCCGGAATTCTGTCCATACCTATGTATAAAAGGTCAACATTGGTAGCGCCTGCGCCTGAAATAAAACTCATTTTTGTTCTCCGTAAAATTATTAAAAAATAGTTTTGCCATTGCATTTGCAAAGCGTTAATCGAATTTTAATGATTTGCTTTGCAATTTACACAATTTTTAGTTTATTATAATGTATATTTTTTATTTTGTAAACTAAAAAAATCAATCTTTTCTGTTGACTTAATCCGAGCAATAATATATAATATTGCGAAGGAAAGGAATGTGCTTTTATGACTATGCTGTTCAAAGATGCACTGGTTTATTCCGGTGGAAAATTCGAATGTAAAAGCGTTTTAATAAAAAATTCTGTTATTCATAGCATTGGTGTTTCCATTTCCGAAAACGGTGTTGACCGTGTTATTAATTGTTTTAAAAAGTATTATTTAATTCCGGGTTTCGTTGATGTTCATGTTCATCTTCGTGAGCCCGGTTTTTCTTATAAGGAAACAATCAAAAGCGGAAGTGCCGCCGGGGCGAAAGCCGGATATAATGCTTTGTGCACAATGCCGAATCTAAATCCTCCTCCCGATTGCGTTGAGGGTGTTAAGGCTCAAACCGATATAATAGAAAAAGATGCGCTTATAGATGTTTATCCCTTCGGTTGTATAACTAAAGGAAGGAAGGGTGCCGGAGAGCTTGTTGATTTTTCAAGCCTTAAAGATTCCTGTATCGGCTTCAGCGACGATGGCTGCGGTGTTCAGAGCGAGGAGCTTATGGAGCAGGCAATGAAAGAATGTGCAAAGCTCGGTAAAATCATCAGTGCTCATTGTGAGGTTAATTCGCTTCTCAACGGAGGCTATATTCATCTCGGAGAATATGCAAAAGCCCACAATCATAAGGGTATATGCAGTGAGTCCGAATGGCAGCAAATTGAAAGAGATTGCCGCCTTGCGGAAAAAACGGGATGCCGATATCATGTTTGCCACATTTCAACTAAAGAAAGCGTTGAAATAATCAGGCAGGCAAAGGAAAGAGGAGTTTGCGTTACCTGCGAAACGGGTCCTCACTATTTAACCCTTTGTGATGAGGATTTGCAGGAGGACGGCAGATTTAAAATGAATCCTCCGCTCCGTTCAAGAGAGGATATGAATGCACTGATTGAGGGAATAAAGGACGGAACAATAGATGCTATTGCAACCGACCATGCACCGCACAGTGCCGAGGAAAAATCCAAAGGGCTTGCAAAAAGCGCTATGGGAGTCGTCGGTCTTGAAACAGCATTTCCCGTAATGTACACAAAGCTTGTTAAAACAGGTTTAATTACTCTTGAAAAACTTGTTGAGCTGATGAGCGTTAATCCTCGAAAAATATTTTCAATCAGAGGCGGCGAAATTAAGGAAGGTGCCGTTGCAGATTTAGCGTTGCTCGACTGCGAGTATTCGTTTAAAGTTAATCCCGATGATTTTCTTTCAAAAGGCAGGTCAACCCCGTTTGAAGGAATGGAACTCGAGGGCAGAAATATAATGACAGTTTTGAAAGGAGAAACAGTATATGAAGCCGTTTGATAAAAAAATTGTGCTTGAAAACGGACAGGAGTTTTACGGCTACGGTTTCGGCGCGGACAGGGAAGCAATAAACGAAATCGTGTTCAACACTTCAATGGTCGGATATCAGGAAATCGTTTCGGACCCAAGCTACACCGACCAAATGGTTTGTATGACATATCCTCTTATCGGAAACTACGGAATGACCGATGAGGATTATGAAACAAGAGTTCCCACAATGGGCGGAATGATTGTTCGAGAATATAACGACATTCCCTCAAACTTCAGATACACAAAAACTCTCAGCGAGGTTCTTGACGATTATCAAATTCCCGCAATCAGCGGAGTTGACACAAGAAAGATAACAAGAATTATCAGAGATGAAGGCTCCCAAAAGGTAATTATCTGCAATGCCGATGTTCCCTATGAAGAGGCATTAAAAAAGTGCAGAGAATATAAAATACCCACCGATATGGTCAGCCGTGTAAGCTGTAAAAAGCGTTGGTATTCAAGAACACCTAATCACAAATTCGATGTTGTTGCAATAGATTGCGGAATTAAGCTTAATATCATCAGAAAATTGAATGAGAAGGGCTGTAATGTAACGGTTGTACCCTGCGATGTTACAAGCGAAGAAATAATGAAGCTTCGTCCGGACGGATTGTTCCTCTCAAACGGACCCGGAAACCCCGAGGATGTAACAAATGTAATCAAGGTCGTTAAAGAGCTCAAAGGTAAGCTTCCGATTTTCGGAATTTGTCTCGGTCATCAAATGATTTGCCTTGCTCTCGGTGCAAAAACCTTTAAAATGAAGTTCGGTCACAGAGGAGGAAACCATCCGGTAAAGAATCTTGAAACCGGAAAAATTGAAATCACTTCTCAAAACCACAGCTATGCCGTTGATGCTTCTTCGCTTGAAGGAACTGAGCTTGAGCTTACACATCTTAATATTTTGGATAATACGGCTGAGGGAGTAAAGAGCGAGAAAAACAAGCTTTTCTCCGTTCAGTATCACCCCGAAAGCGCACCCGGTCCGCAGGACAGCGCATATTTGTTTGATAAATTTATTGATTTAATGAAAAAGGAGAGTGGAGAGAATGCCTAAACGCAAGGATATACATAAAGTGCTTGTTATCGGTTCAGGTCCTATTGTAATCGGACAGGCTGCCGAGTTTGACTATGCAGGCACACAGGCTTGTCTTGCTCTTCGTGAGGAAGGCTACGAGGTTGTTTTGGTTAACTCTAACCCCGCAACAATTATGACCGATACCGATATTGCCGATAAGGTTTATATGGAGCCTCTTAATCTTGAATATGTTGCAAGAATAATCCGCCATGAGCGCCCCGATGCAATCGTTCCCGGCCTCGGCGGACAAACAGGCTTGAATCTTGCCGTTCAGCTTGCAAAAAAAGGTGTTCTTCAGGAGTGTCAGGTTGAAATTCTCGGAACCTCATTTGAAAGCATTGAGCGTGCTGAGGACAGAGAGCTGTTTAAAGAGCTCTGCGAAAGCCTCGGTGAGCCCGTGCTTCCCTCGGAAATTGCAGAATCGGTTGAAGAAGGACTTAAGGCTGCAAGTGAAATCGGTTATCCCGTTGTTCTTCGTCCTGCATTTACTCTCGGCGGAACAGGCGGCGGATTTGCCGATGACGAAGAAGAGTGCAGAATAATGCTTAAAAATGCGCTTGCACTCTCTCCTGTTCATCAGGTGCTCGTTGAAAAGAGCATTAAGGGATATAAAGAGGTTGAGTACGAGGTTATGCGTGATGCAAACGACACGGCAATAACCATTTGTAATATGGAAAACATTGACCCTGTCGGTGTTCATACCGGCGACTCAATCGTTGTTGCACCCAGCCAAACATTAACTAATAAAGAATATCATATGCTCCGTGATTCGGCTCTCAAAATAATCAGAGAGCTTAAAATTGAAGGCGGATGCAATGTTCAGTTTGCTCTCGACCCGCATTCTTTTCAGTATTATTTGATTGAGGTGAATCCAAGAGTAAGCCGAAGCTCAGCACTCGCCTCTAAAGCTTCGGGCTATCCGATTGCAAGAGTAAGCGCGAAAATCGCTATCGGAATGCATCTTGATGAAATCCAAATAGCAAACACTCCCGCATCCTTTGAGCCGACTCTTGACTATGTTGTAACAAAAATTGCGCGCTTCCCGTTTGATAAATTTTCGGATGCTTATAATTCTCTCAATACTCAGATGAAAGCAACGGGCGAGGTTATGAGCGTCGGAAGAACAATGGAGGAAAGTCTTCTTAAGGCTGTTCGCTCTCTTGAAACTGGCGTTTGCCACATCTATAATAAAAAATTCGATTCATATTCCGTTCAGGAAATGCTTGAATATATTCATAATCCAACCGATGACAGGCTTTATGCAATAGCTCAGTTAATCAGAAGCGGATGCGATTTAATCCATATCTATAATGCAACTAAAATAGATATGTTCTTCCTTGAAAAATTCAAGAACATAGTTGAGCTTGAAAGCACCGTCAAAGAAAATAAAATGAATTCCGATGTAATGAAGCAGGCAAAGAGAATGGGCTTCTCGGATAAGTTTATCGGTATGCTCTGGAATATGAGTGAGGCGGATATATTTAAGTTTAGAAAAGAAAACGGTATTTTCCCTGTTTATAAAATGATTGACACCTGCGCCTCTGAATTTGATTCATATGTTCCGTATTTCTATTCAACCTACGAAGAGGAAAATGAATCTATTGTCAGCGATAAGAAAAAAATCGTTGTTCTCGGCTCAGGTCCTATCAGAATCGGTCAGGGCGTTGAGTTTGACTATTCAACCGTGCATGCAATATGGTCAATCAGAGAAGCGGGATACGAAGCAATAATTATAAACAACAATCCCGAAACAGTATCAACCGATTACACAACCTCGGACAAGCTCTACTTTGAGCCTCTTACCGTTGAAGATGTAATGAATGTTATTGAGCTTGAAAAGCCGGAGGGTATTGTTGTATCCCTCGGAGGTCAAACCGCAATTAACCTTGCGCCTCCGCTTGATGCACTCGGAGTACCGATTATCGGAACAGATGTTAATGCAATAGATAAAGCCGAAAACAGAGATTCATTTGAGAAAATTATGACTCAGCTCGGTATTCCTCAGCCCAAGGGACTTGCTGTAACAAATATTGAAGAGGGCGTTAAGGTTGCCGCAGGAATCGGTTATCCCGTTCTTGTTCGTCCGAGCTTTGTTCTCGGCGGAAGAGCAATGCAAATCGTTTCAAATGAAGAGTCCTTACGCCATTATTTGCAGACAGCCGTTGAAATTAATACCGAGCAGCCAGTTCTTGTAGATAAATACATTATGGGCAAGGAGCTTGAGGTTGACGCAATATGCGACGGAGAAAATGTTTTCATTCCCGGAATAATGGAGCATGTTGAAAAAACCGGTATTCATTCGGGAGACTCAATCTCCGTTTATCCCACCTTTTCTGTAAATCAGGCGGTTAAAGACAAAATTATTGATTATACCGTTAAGCTCGGAAAGGCAATCGGTATTGTAGGACTTTATAATATTCAGTTTATTGCCGATTCAAACGACGATGTTTATGTAATTGAGGTTAATCCCCGTTCATCACGAACAGTTCCGTTCTTAAGCAAGGCAACCTCTGTTCCTATGGCTCATATTGCAACACAGGTTATTCTCGGCCATTCTCTTGAGGAACAGGGTATAACCGAGGTTTATCCCAAGGAGAAAGACCGCTGGTATGTTAAAGCTCCTGCGTTCAGCTTTTCAAAGCTCAAAGGAATGGATACTTACCTAAGCCCCGAAATGAAATCAACCGGTGAGGCAATAGGCTATGATAAGAGCTTAACAAGAGCACTGTATAAAGCGCTCCAGTCAAGCGGATTGAATGTTTCAAACTACGGAACGGTTCTTGTAACCATTGCAGACCAGGATAAGCCCACTGCGCTTCCTCTTATAAAGCGATTTTACGATATGGGCTTTAATATTGAAGCCACCGAGGGAACTGCTAAGTATCTTAAAGAGCACGGAATAAGAACGCGTGTTCGCCGCAAGCTCACAACGGATGAATCCGATGAAATTCTTATAGCGCTGAGACAGGGTCATATTTCCTATGTAATCAATACTATTGATATCAATGCGGGAGATTCTCATTCCGACGGCTCGGAAATCAGAAGAGCGGCTGTTGAGAACAATGTAACTATGTTCACCTCACTTGATACCGTTAAGGTTCTGCTTGATGTTCTTGAAGAAATAACACTCGGCGTTTCAACAATAGATGCCGAATAAGGAATTAATCTATGTACAAACAAAATTTATATAAAATTATATCAAACGATAAGTTAACCGATAATGTTTATAAAATGGTTGTTGAGGGCGATACGCAGTATATAACCGCGCCCGGTCAGTTTGTAAACATTCTCATTTCGGGAAAATATCTTCGCAGACCTATTTCCGTTTGCGATTATGACAGCAAAACAATAACTCTGATTTATAAAACAGTCGGAGAAGGAACTCAAATCCTTTCAAAGATGATGCCCGGTGAAATCCTTGATATGCTAACAGGATTAGGAAACGGCTACGATATTTCAAAGTCGCACAGTCCTTTGGTTATCGGCGGCGGTGTCGGAGTTCCGCCAATGTACAACTTAACCAAGAAGCTTATTGAGAATAATCAAAATCCAACAGTTATTTTGGGCTTTAACACAAAATCCGAGATATTCTATGAGGATGAGTTTAGGGCTCTCGGAGCAAAGGTTATTGTAACAACCGTTGACGGCACCTACGGAGTTAAAGGATATGTTACCGATGCTTTTCCCGAAGAATATGATTATTTTTATACTTGCGGACCTATGCCGATGTTCCGCGCAATAGAGGCTAAGGCTAAAACCTCGGGTGCATATAGCTTTGAGGAGAGAATGGGCTGCGGCTTCGGTGCGTGTATGGGATGCTCCTGCAAAACAAAATACGGAAATAAAAGAATTTGCAAGGACGGTCCTGTTCTCTTGAGGGAGGAAATAGTATGGTAGATTTATCAGTAAACTTCTGCGGGCTTGAAATGGATAATCCCGTTGTTCCCGCAAGCGGAACCTTCGGCTACGGAAATGAATTTAAGGATTTTTACGATATAAATATTCTCGGCTCGTTCAGCTTTAAGGGTACAACTCGTGATGCTCGCTTCGGAAATCCCACTCCGAGGATTGCCGAGTGTGAAAGCGGAATGATTAATGCTGTTGGTCTGCAAAATCCCGGGGTGGATGCCGTAATTTCAGAAGAATTACCGCGGCTTAAAACCTTTTTTAATAAAAAGGTTATTGCAAATGTAAGCGGATTTTCTGTTGAGGATTATGCCTACACCTGTGAAAAGCTCGATAAAGAAGAGCAAGTGGGAATACTTGAGGTTAATGTAAGCTGTCCTAATGTTCACGGAGGCGGAATGAGCTTCGGAACAAATCCCGATTGTGCCGCCGAAGTTACAAGAGCCGTTAAGGCGGTAACAACAAAGCCTGTTGTAATTAAGCTTTCTCCTAATGTAACGGATATTTGTGAGATTGCTCTTGCATGTGAAGAAGCGGGCGCAGACGGAATTTGCTTGATAAACACCTTGCTAGGCATGAAAATAGATATAAACAGAAGAAAGCCTGTTATTGCAAATAAAATGGGCGGCTTCAGCGGAAACGCGGTTTTCCCCGTAGCAGTAAGAATGGTTTATCAGGTTTCAAAGGCGTGCAGTATTCCCGTAATGGGCTGCGGAGGAGTTTCAAGAGCGGAGGATGTTGTTGAAATGATGATGGCGGGCGCAACAGCAGTTCAGGTGGGCGCTGCAAATCTTGTTAATCCGTATGTCTGCAAGGAAATAGTTGAAAAGCTTCCGAGTGTTTGCGAAAACCTCGGAATCAATAAAATTTCAGAAATAATAGGAGTGGTTGATTAATGGGTAAGGATGTAATAGTTGCGTGTGATTTCAGCTCGAAGGAAGCGGTTTTCAGCTTTCTCGATAAGTTCACGGAGGAGAAGCCGTTTGTAAAAATCGGTATGGAGCTTTATTATGCCGAGGGTCCTTCAATCGTTCGCGAAATTAAGGCGAGGGGCCATAAAATATTCCTTGATTTAAAGCTTCACGATATTCCGAACACTGTTAAAAAATCCATGGCTGTTCTTTCAAGGCTTGATGTTGATATGACTAATCTACATGCCGCAGGCACTGTTGATATGATGAAAGCGGCAGTTGAAGGATTAACAAGAGAAGACGGCACTCGCCCGATTCTTATTGCCGTAACTCAGCTTACTTCAACCTCGGAAGAGAGAATGCAAAAAGAGCTTCTCATCAACGAATCCATAAATAATACAATAATTAAATATGCTCAAAACGCTAAAGAGGCAGGACTCGACGGTGTTGTTTGCTCACCGCTTGAGGCGGGAATGGTTAAAGAGGCGTGCTCAAAGGAATTTTTAACCGTAACTCCCGGTGTTAGATTTGCCGACGGTGATGTTGGTGACCAAGCAAGAGTAACAACTCCCGAAAAAGCAAAAGAAATCGGCTCCGATTATATTGTCGTTGGAAGACCGATTACCGCAGCAGATGACCCTGTTGCGGCATACAGAAGATGCTGTGAGGAGTTTATCGACAGATAATTTTGAAAATATGAGACTTCAAAAGAAAGGCGAGAATAATATGACAAGAGAAGAATTAATTGCAAAGGATTTGCTTTCAATCAAGGCTGTTTTCTTAAAGCCCGAAGATCCCTTTACATGGGCTTCGGGAATTAAAAGCCCTATCTATTGCGACAACAGACTTACTCTCTCTGCACCTGAGGTCAGAAGAGATGTTGAGGCAGGACTTGCCGAAACAGTTCGTGAAAAATTCCCTGAGGCCGAAATGCTTATGGGAACATCAACAGCAGGAATTGCTCATGCGGCAATCACCGCAACAATTCTTGATATGCCCATGGGATATGTAAGATCCGGTCACAAGGATCACGGCAGGCAAAATCAAATAGAGGGCAAGCTTGAAAAAGGTCAGAAGGTTGTTGTAATTGAGGACTTAATTTCAACAGGCGGTTCGGTTATTGAGGTTGTTGATGTTCTTCGTGAGGCAGGAGCAGAGGTGCTCGGAATTGCTTCAATCTTCACCTACGGACTCCAAAAGGGAATAGATAGATTAAAGGAAGCAAATGTTGTAAATTACAGCCTTTCTAATTTTGATGTTCTTGCAAATGTAGCCGCTAAAGAGGGCTACATCAGCGAAAAGGATATAGAAAAGCTTATTGCTTTCAGAAGTAACCCCTCAGATCCTTCATGGATGGAACTTTAAGCGAGGTGCTTTGATGCGTCATTTTTTGGATACAACAGATTTAACGGTTGAGGAAATAGACGATATTATTGAGCTTGCACTTGATATAATTGCAAATAAGGAAAAGTATTCTCATATTTGCGACGGGAAAAAGCTTGCAACGCTTTTCTTCGAGCCGAGCACAAGAACAAGGCTCAGCTTTGAAGCCGCAATGATGGAGCTTGGAGGAAATGTTCTCGGTTTTTCCGAGGCGGCATCCTCATCGGCTTCAAAGGGCGAGAGTGTGGGCGATACAGTTAAGGTTGTTAGCTGTTATGCCGATATTATTGCAATGCGCCATCCTCTTGAGGGAGCGCCGAGAGTTGCTTCAATGAAATCGGATTCGCCGATTATTAATGCAGGCGACGGGGGACACAGCCACCCAACTCAAACCATGACGGACCTTTTAACTATTAAAAGAGAAAAAGGAAAGTTTGAAGATTTAACAATCGGACTTTGCGGAGATTTGAAATTCGGCAGAACCGTTCACAGCTTGATTAAGGCTTTAAGTAGATATAAGAATATAAAATTTGTTCTTATTTCACCGTCGGAGCTTCGTGTTCCGAGCTATATTAAGCGCGATGTTCTCGACAGAAACAACCTTGAATACTGCGAGGTTGAAAAAATGGAAGAAGTTATGAGCGAGCTTGATATTCTTTATATGACAAGAGTTCAGCGCGAGCGCTTCTTCAGTGAGGATGACTATTTGAAGCATAAGGATGCCTTTGTGTTAGACCTTAAAAAGCTTGAAAACGCAAAGAAGGATTTAGTTATTATGCATCCTCTTCCGAGAGTTAATGAAATCGCAACTGAGGTTGACGATGACGAAAGAGCAAAGTATTTTGTTCAGGCTCTGAACGGAAAGTATATAAGAGAAGCGCTTATAATCAGGCTTCTTCAGTGGGGAGGAATGCTTCGTGAAAATTGATGAGCTCCAAAACGGGATTGTTTTCGACCATGTTAAGGCCGGAAACGGAATGAAAATTTACGAGCTTTTAAACCTCGGAAATTATTCGGGTCAGGTTGCGCTCATTCAAAATGCAAAATCTTCAAAAATGGGGAAGAAGGATGTTTTAAAAATATCCTGCGAGAATTTTGATTTTAATCTTGATGCGGTTGCATTTATTGATGACACTTTAACCGTAAATATAATTAAAAACGGTGAACTCAGCGAGAAAAGAGAGTTGAGTCTGCCGAGTGAAATAACAGATGTTGTTAAATGTAAAAATCCTCGCTGCATAACAAATCATGAAACTGTTCCAAACACATTCCGTTTAGTTGATAAGGATAAAAAAACATATCGCTGTATCTATTGCGAAACAAAATATTAAAGTAACAACGCTCTGAAATA
>CAMFBH010000033.1 GCA_945948515.1 uncultured Clostridia bacterium | reverse complement strand
TTATCTTTCAGTCTCATAAGAATACCTCCTTGTGTTTTGTATTTGTAGTATAACCCGTTTCGGAGGCGCTCTCTGTGATAAAATCACATTTTTCCAAGAAGGAATGATAGCCTAATTTTTTTACTCATTAATCTAAGTGTTCAAAAAAATTCACAGAGACATTTGAGAGATACGAGAGTCTTGAAATGTGCTTGAACGGGGTCTTTTCATTGTATTTTAATATAATGTTAGTTGGCACATAACTAAAATATCGTAACAAGCGTACAAACTATTATCTAAATTGGTTATTGCATTCATATATTTTTGCAACATTTCGCCTCCACCAAACGACACAAACATAGCAGTTTGCAAAGCTATAATTGACATAAGAGCACAAGAAAGGCAAAAGTGTTTGATATTCTGTAAAAATATGATATAATTTACTAAGAGGTGGTGTTAGTATGGCTGGAAGCTTTGTTGATAATTCTCAAAAGAAGTATGTTGAGAAAAAGGAATTGGTAAACTTTCTTTCGGGACTTGCGGGGCAAAATCTTGTTTATTCGCTCATCGGCGGATCGTTTTTTACATATTTTATGACGGATATTGCTCTTTTCCCTGCACTCACTGTTTCTGTTTTGCTTATTGTTATGAAGGTGTGGGACGGAATTAATGACCCGATTGTAGGCTCGTTTATTGACCGTCATACATTTGCAAACGGTGAAAAGCTGAGACCGTTTTTGAAATACACACCGCTTCCCGTCGGTGTGTTTACAATCCTTCTTTTCCTCGTGTTCAGCACGGAAGATAGTCTTCTTTGGCTGAGAGTGTCTTATTTCATAATTATGTATATTTGCTGGGATTTAGCGTACACCGTTCAGGATGTCAGTGTGTGGGGAATTACTGCAACCGTATCGCCGAATTCGTCAGAGAGAGACAGATTTGTTCAGTGGTCAAGAACTGTGGGAAGTATTGTTTACGGTGCATTCAGTACCGTTATTCCTATGGCACTTGAAATGATTGCAAATGCCGTTGGTATGAGTATGGCACTTGTTACTCTCGTTTTTGCCGTGATTTTTGGCTTAGGCGGTGCAATGCTCAGTTATCGTTGCAGCTACGCAAGAGAAAGAATTACCGTTGTAAAGGAGGATCAACAACAGACCCTTCGTGAAAGCTTTATGCTTTTGTTCAAAAACAAAATGCTTTTGCTTGTAACTCTTTCCAACCTTTTCGGCTCGCTTGGATTTGGCATTTCGCTTGTTACATATTTCTTTAAGTACGAAATTCCAAGTGACTTTTTAGGAAACGGTCTTATAGGTGCACTCGGTCTTACTACAATTTATTTCATTGTAACAGGTATGCCAAGCTTTATTGGTATGCTTTTTGCCGATCGAATGAAAAAATGGCTCGGCGGTTATCGAAATGTACTAATTTTTATTCAAATATTCAATATTGTTGCCAGAACAATAGCATTTTTCGTAGGCTTCGAGGGTAAAAAGTTGTGGATTTCTATGATTATTATTGGAATAGGCAGTATACCGTCGGGTGCTTCATCTATCGCACAAACTTCAATTTTCTGCGACAGTATTGATTATATGGAATGGAAAACAGGTAAGAGAACTGAGGGCATTACCTTTTCAATGCAAACATCGTTTACAAAAATTTCAAGCGGAATAACCTCCGGCTTGGCAACCCTTGCGTTGCATCTTTTGGGATATAGGGCGATAGATAACGCTGAGGTTTATCTTGGAACTCAAACTGCCGCATTTGATAGCTGGATATGGCCTCTTACCGTACTAACCCCTGCAATAGCAAGTGTATTATTCATAGTGCCGCTTTTATTTGTTGATTACACAAAGGAAAAAAGAGCACTCGTCGAAAGCGACCTCAATGCTCGCCGAAATTCATTAAAGGAATCCGGCAAATCACCTTATTTAAATCAAGAAAAATCCTGATTTCTTAAAATCGAATATTTAGGGGTAAAAGATTCGAAATAATTCACAGAGATATTTGAGAGATACGAGAGTTCAGAAACATGCTTGAAATGGGCATTTTGTATGAAGCATTGCGGGGCTCTGACTCCGTCATTTAAGGTTCTCATACCTCTGCCAATGAAGAGAAATCCGAACTTTGCCATTATAGGTGATACTTTCGGGTTTCTTTTTCATTTACCGATTAGAAATAGTTTTGGCAGGTAGCGTTATGCTACCTGCCATTTTTGTTAGTTTTATTATGATGTTCTTCAAAGTATTTTTGTATTGTCGGATATATGAATTCTGCCACCGCATAAACTATATCCTTCGCCACACATTTTTTCGTTAATTGATATTAGTTTTCTTTTTGCTGTAAACGCCTGTAACGGTAAGCAGACCGCCGCTGACAAAGAGAAGTGCAATCCACAATGCCATATGGCTGTTATCTCCGGTCTGCGGAGATTTCATATTTTTATTTTCAACCTGTGAAGGCTCGGTAGTATCATCTACTGCTTTTGCATTAACGGTAAATGTTGTAGCAGCAGTACCGCTTGTGGATACAATACCGATTGTATGCTCGCCGGCTGAAAGCGATGCAACATAATCAGCCTTTAAGGTGATAATTGTACTGCCCTCTGTTGCGGTATAATTCTCTGCACCAACTGTTACACCGTCAAGCTCAACTCGGATAAAATCGCCAAACGCCGCATTGGAACGGAAGGTAAGCTCTTTCTTTTCTCCTGCGGTTATGCCCTGCCCTTTGCCATCAATAATTTCAGGCGGAAGCTTTTGGGTTACTGTGTCTTTCAGCTCAATGCTGTTCTTACCGTCCTTATCGGAGAAGTATTTGCCGCAATCTTTACAATGCCAATACTCCTTGTTTCCTGTTGCGGTAACAGTTGCGTCCTTTGCAGAAATTTTCTCAAGATTATGATTTGTGCTGTCAAGCTCGCCGTAAGGCTCACCGCAGGTATCACAAATTGCTAAATCTATGCAGGTTGCAACACCGCCTGCGTGTTCGTTTTGAATCGCAACAGTCTTTTCGGCAGAGGAAACTAAGCCGTCGGTGGTTTTCGCATACGCCTTCAGCTTGAAGCTGGTTTCGTTCTCTTCATAAAATTGCGACTCCAGCACACCGGAGTACATGCCGTTTTCGGCGGTTAATTTGATACCTCCGCCCTTGTTGGTGAATTCATAAACGGATTCGGCGTCGGTTGTGCCCTCCGGCAAAGTAAAGCTGAATTTGTAATCCTGCGTTCTGCACACCTTATCGGGAGCATCTATTGTAAAGGCCGGACCCGATAGATAATCTTCACCTGTAGCGATGTAGTTGATTAATCCGGCTACATTAGATAAATATTTTCCGTTAAAAACAGACTTTGTTAATGTAATTTTTTCACTGATCGTTTGGATATTAGCCTGTCTGTCTGATGAAAGTGATGCTACATAGTTATCAAATCCGATTTCAGTTAATTCTTCAAGTGTGTAAGCTGACCCATCTTCCTTAGCTTCTTGACGATCTTCTGACGCCCATAATAATGTGTAAGGAATCTCATTGCATTCTTCGTCAACGATAGCAAGTGTAGCTGTTCTTGTGTCATAGTAAACTGTTGCTGCTGTTGCTGCTTCAAGGTCATCAACACAGATAACTGATAAATTTGTAAAATCTCCGAAAAGAGCAGGATTTGGAAGATATTTCGGTTCGCCAAGTAAGATTCTTGTCCATCCGGAAATTACACATGTTTCTCCATTGTGGTATTTTTCAACAATACTAAATCTTCTTTCCCATTCATTGGCTGTACCGGCTGCAAGTTCAACATTAAATGAAAGTACTCCATCTTTACCCTCAACAGGTGTTAATACTGCATCAGGACTATCAGGATTCCATCCTGTAGCATTACCTACTAATAAGTAGATGCTTTCACCATCATCTAAGTCTGTGATCATGCCATCTGTAACTGTGTAAGCAAAAGCTGATGTACTTGTTGTGAGTACCATTATTGCTGCTAATAAAGAAGCAACGATTTTTTTTATAGATTTTCTCATAAATCCATCCCTTTCCAAATAATTTTTATTTGTGATGTAAATGCAATAAATATATTAGATATTTGCCCGTGATATTGTAAAATATGCTTGTGCTATCTTACTCGTTCTGACAACCTCCAATCTGTCTTTCCCTAATGCCTCCCATTATACAACAGTCGCTTTTTTCGAGTTGTATTTTGTATTATACTTCATAATAAATAGCTCAAGACTTTCCTTTAAAACATCTATCTGCGATTGCAGATAAAATTCATCCTCAAACAGTGAGTAATGTACGCAGGCTCTTATCAGAATGAAAATCAGCGGGGTGATTTTTTCGTAGGGAATACCAAGCTTTGGCTCTAAGCTCTTTGCGTATTCCGTATATCGTTCATCGACACCCTTAAAGAACTTCTGACCGTATTCCCTGTATTTAGGGTGAGTATAGACCTGATACATAAGTCTATATTTCTTTGCGTGCTTTTTTGCCGTCCAATATGGTATCTCGTCTATAAACCGCCACAGGTCCTCCACATCGGTGGGAGCTTTCGCCATAAACTCATCTTCCACCTTACTCATACAGTATTCGGTGGATTGAATGATAAGGTCGTCTAAATCCTTGAAATATGTATAAATCATAGATGTGTTATATCCGCAATGCTTAGCCAAGGCACGAATACCGGTGCCGTGGAGCCCCAATTCGGCAAAGCCGTTAAAGCACTTTTCCATAAGTTCAACCTTTTTGGCGTTCCATTGCTCTTCTGTATAATTCGCCACCTAATCGCCCTCCCTTCATTCAAATCGTTCGTAACAAATAAAATATAACATATATAGCATAAAAAATCAATATCCTGCGGCATTATAATATATGATTATTTCATGGCTTTTGGCATCAAAAATATACGCTGAAGAATTGTTCCAAGAAATAAATGCCGACAGAGAGAAACACGGCAAGAAGCATTTGATGAAGTATATGACAATGTAACAGAAAAATATCTGGAAACAGAAACAGTAGTAGCAGACAGTGCATACAAAACCCCATTCAAGCCTTCGCAAGAACGGGGTTTATCTACAGTCTGCAATGCCCTCGGATAAACCGAGGGCATTGATTATTATAATATAAACTATTCAAAATCATTTTTTGATTACTGCATCATAATCAAGCTGTTTTTCATCACCAATCATGGACAAAACAAATTTATCAATATTTGAAAGAATCGGATTTTTTGCACCCATTTTCTTTTCAACTATATGAGTAACAGGATGCAGCCTTTTAAGCAGCTTTGACATTGCCTCATACATCGGTGTGCCCTTAACATAAGGCTCGTTGCCGACAAAAATATTTCTTACAAGTTCAACTCCTACATCCTTTGCAAGCATATTTTCAATACTTTTATCAACCTTAAAGCAAAGCAATCTGCCAAGCTTTTTAAGCGTAAACCTATCAAGAATTTTCTTTGCAGGAGCGGGAAGTATTTCATCCATTTTCCAGTTAATCATTCGGTCAAACCGCCACTGAAAATACTCCTCGGCAGTTTTTTGACCCTTATCACAGTCAAAATCTTCTATTGTGTAAGATTTAACGGAAATACTTTCATCATCAATAACAACCTTGCGATATGCACACGGACATCCGACAAAGGAACCTGTTTGAATATCGGTTATTGTGTTGCCGTTTTTTGTTGTATAATCGGTAACCGCCTGAGCGTGCATATGACCTGTAAAAATCAAATTCATTCCGGAATCGGCAAATTCATTTGCCCTCTTTTCCCAATCTGTCAGCTTTGCATCGCCTATCAAATTCATAATAGGTGAAAACGGCAGAAGCGGGTAGTGAGTCATTGCAAATATGTAATCACCTTCGGCATGTGCCTTTTTGATTTCTTCAAGCGCCCATTCCATTTGATTATCCCACAGACCTTTAAAGCTCTTACAGTCACCGTCGCAGTTTAGCGCCAAAAGGCGGTATCCCTCCTGAAGCTTAACAACATATGACATAGACTCCTTATGCTCGGAAATTGCCTCGCTGAAGCCGAAATCCTTATAGAAATCTCTCAGCTCCTCCCTTGGCATACCTTTAACCGGAATGAGCTCATCGCCGACAAATTCAACAGGCTCGCCGTCCTCGCAATAATCGTGACGCGCGGTTATTAAATAAATACGCTTCCCCTGTTCTTTCAGCTTATAGAGTCTGTCTCTAAAGCCAACATGGCTTTGATATTCTCCTCGGTAAACGAGGTCACCTGGAATCAAAATTATTTCTGTTTCTTTATCGTCGGCAAGCTTTTTGAAGCCCGAATCAATGATTGCAGGCGTTTCTGCAACGCACTTTTGATCCGTTCTGCTTCTTTTTTCATATGCCGGTCCCTCGGCTTTAAACGAAGAATCATAATAATGTGTGTCGGTTACAACATAAAACTTCAGCGGATTTTTCAAGGTAATCCCCCATTCAAAAATTTTATCAGCAGGCATTTTGGATTATTTCCATCCGCCGCTGTAATCTCTATTGTGTTCAATATATTCGCCCACAAGCTCCTTTGCAAGCGAATATGAATTTACAAGCGGATGCATTGTCAGAGCCTGAACGGCTGCTGAAATATCCTTATTTATCAAAGCCTTTGATGCAAGCCTTTCATAAATTTTTACGCGCCTGATAATTTCAAGATTTTGTTCATCAACATCGCCAATGATGTGGGGCATACATCCGTTTTTATCAACATCACATGTAATCTCAACCACATCATCGTTTCTCAAGCCGTTTATTGCTCCGCAGTTCGGAACGCACATAATCATTGTTCCGCTTTTTCCGCTTTGAGCAGTTTCAATAAATTTCAGAGCAACGCCTGCATAGCCGCCGTCGTCCTCCTCGTAAATATCGAATTCCCACTTCTTGTTGCTTTTAACGCCGGTTTCGCTTGACATATAGCTGTTTTCACGCATACCGTACCATTTATTAAAAATCTTGAGAGCTTCATCAAAATTATTTTCGGTATCAATTTTTTCAAGCTCGGCAGTCATATTTTTATTTATATCCCGAATCTGTTCACCCCTTGTTTTTTCGGCTTTCAGGATATTTTCAACAGACTGCTCCCTGTAATAAAAATAATATAGATATTCGTTTAAAACGCATTTTCGGTCTCTCAAAAGCTCTTTTTCAAAAAAGCGCATATCCGTTTTCAGATAGGCCTCGTCGTTTTCAATCAGCTCAGGCATAATCTCTTTTCCGTTAAGAACTATGCTTTTAAAATAGGAAAGATGGTTAAGACCGTAAACCTCTCCGCTGATATCATCGGGCGATGAATTATAAAGCAGAGCAAAGGAGCGCAGCATGCTTGACGGGGCATCGCATATTCCGTAGGTAAAATCATAGCCCATATCGCGCAGGGTTTGTGAAACAACTCCCGCGGGATTTGTGAAATTAAACACCTTGACATCTTTTTTTGAATATTTTTTTATAAGCTCACAGTATTCAGCCAAAGCCGGAACGCTTCTCATTGCAAACGAGAAGCCTGCGGCGCCCGTTGTTTCCTGACCTAAAATGCCTTTATTCAGCGCTATTCTCTCATCCTTGGCGCGCATATCGTCCTCACCGACTCTGATAGTGGTGATTACATAATCCGCATCACTTACAGCCTCGCGTGCATTTGTTGTTAAGCTGAATTTTAGCTTAGGGCAAAGGAGCCTTGCAACATTAGAAGCCATGCCACCGTATATTCTTAGCTTCTGCTCATTATTATCCATAAAGCAAAGCTCATCTATTTTCAGCTTTTCTGCCTTTTGAGCTATGCTTTTTGCAAGAAACATTGAGCGGACTCCGCCCCCGCCTATTACCGAAATTTTCATATAAATCCCTACTTTCGGATTAAACTATTTTCAAGCCTTATAATTCTTAATGAATTCTTTGTAGAAGGCTACGCAGTAAGCCACTGCATCAATATCAATGTTTTCATTTTCAGCGTGAACCGATGCAAGCTGCTGTGCTGAAAGTCGAATCGGAGCGAAACTGTTGGGCGAACGGAATTTACATAATCCGTTTCCTTTATTGTAAGCGCGGGAATCAGAAGAAGAACTACTCCGATAATAGTAAAAATGAGAAAAGTAACTCTCCACGCCATAACGGGCTCAAGTGAAAAGGCTTTTTTCATTATTGCAACAATCATTGTGGTTGCGTATCCGAGCATACTTCCCACAACAAAGAAAAGCGAGCTGTATGTATATGCATCAACAAGCTTTCCTTCGTTTGTAATCATTTCAGGCAAAAGAGCATTGTGGGGAATCATATAAAGTGTATAGAACACGAAATATGCCCAAATAAAAACAGCAAGCCATATATTATTAAACATATGATTTTGTGATGGAGACCAAAAAATCAAAAGCGCACTTACGGCAAACGGAACGGCAAACCATTTCATCATGGGGATTCTTCTGCCGTTTTTATTTTTACTCTTATCGCTTATTCCTGCAACAATGGGATCGGAAAAAGCATCAATAATATGACCGACAGCTTTTATTAAACCGATTACCGTTAATGCTCCGAAAAGCACATAGCCTTGGGTAATCAGCACAGGAAGCCCTGAAGCCTCGGTGGGCTGATAAAAATAAATAAGATAATTATTTAGCATAGTTGTAAACAATCCTACCGCAAATTGAGGCAGACAGAAATTAATAATTATTTTTCTTGTTACTTCTTTCATTCAAAAGCTCCTCTGAACACAATAAAAATAATTCAATTTAATTATAACCCTAACGCACTTCTTTTGCAACTTCACTTAAATGTGCATCTGTTAGTTTTGTATTCACCGATATTTAAAGCCGCAGCGTTTGGAAAGCTCCTAAGCGCGCGGCTTTGTTTTGTTTACGGTAGCAACAGGAAGGTGATCGCTGAGTCGATGGCAAACATTTATATCGTCATTGAATACACCGTGAAAGCGAACTCTCTCAATTCCGAGCTCGTCGTGCGCAGTTTTCAGCTGTTCAATATAATTCGTTCTGTGAGCAAGAGCGGCATGACCGCTTCCTACACAAAACTGCCAGTGCTTTGAAACGCCGCGTGTTTCACCGTTATAATCAATTTTGAATATGAACTGCTCCACATTTACTATTCGCCAACATACTCAACAGGTATTTTTTTATTGATTTTATCAGATTGGTTCGGAATCCAATCCTTTCCGAGCTTTAATTCCGCTTCGCTGTTGTGATGAATGGTGATTTTTTCAATTTTAGTTGCCGTTGAGAAGAAAGCATAATCACCAATGCTTTGAACTGACGAAGGAATTTCGAGAGTTGTTACGGAATTACAGTACGAAAAAGCATCTGTTCCGATTGTTTCCACTGTTTCGGGCAAGTTAATCGCACTCAGGTTTTCACATTTCAAAAATGCTTTATTTCCGATGCTTTTCAAACCGTCGTTAAATTCTACCGAATAAAGATTTGAGCACATATAGAATGCATTATCACGAATCGAAACAACGCTCTCGGGAAGAACTACAACTCCTCCTCCCGTTACTTTTCCGGATTTATCTGTAACAAGAGGTTCTTTTCCGTTAGGAAAGAAAAGCAGCTCTGTTTTATCCTTGTTGTAGAGCACTCCGTCATCAGATGTAAAATAAGGATTATCCTCATCAACATTAATACTTTCAAGCACAGGGCAATTCGTAAGCGCCCAAACATCAATCGTTTTGACACTTGCAGGAATATTTATCTCTTTAAGGTATTCTGAATTTGCAACGCTGAATGCCATAAGTTCTGTTACCGTTTTTCCGTTATAGGTGTCGGGAACATCAAAAACCTCCTGAGTGGAAGTGCTTTTATAACGGTACAATCCGCAGCCGTCATCATTATCCTTATACGAGTTTTTATTGCTTGTGAATGTATAAGTGCCGAAGGCTGTCAGCGAAAGAGCTATTGCAATAAAAAATGCAATAAACACAAGAATGTTCTTTTTCATATATTTCACCTCAACTTATTTTAAATAAGGGTTACTGCACAATTGCATTTGCTTCATCGGTATCGGACTCTTGTGAGATGCCTTCCGATTTTTTTCGTGCAATTTCCCTCAGCTCCTCCATTATCTCCTCATGCCGTTCTTCAGTGTAATCATAGAAGTGATAAGGTATTGCAGACAAAAGTCCCGTAACTGCGCCTGCAACTATTGTGATAATGAAAACCTTACTGCGTATTTCATTGTCGTACAAAATATTCCAGTCAGAGGTGAAGCCTGTAAGTTCATAGAGATACGGAATAAGCAATGCCGCCGCAGTTGTAACAGGTGCAGAAAGATAAGCAAAAATACCCATGCATCCATCGAGGCGCTCACCTGAAATATACTGCTGATAATCCCAAATATCTGCGGTCATTGAATTTGTTACAATTCCAACCACCGAAGTGAGCATGGTTGAAACATATGTTGAAGCAATAATTATTACAAAGCTGTCAAGATATACTCCGGCAACCGAAAGGAAGGAGCAAAGCACTGTAACATATTTACAGAAAAGCATTATCCTTTTTTTGCCGAATTTTTTTATAAGCAACGGTGCAAGAAGCATTCCCGGGGTCCATGCAGTGCCGAGAATTGTTCCCATAATACCGAGAACCCAATCCTGTCGAAGCGAATAAATAATAAGCATATTAACTATATTTATTGCACCGGCAGAAAAGGTTGTAATCCAACCGGATATATTGGTAATCCACAAATACTTGTTTCTCAGCGCCTCACGGAAGCCGTGCTTCATATCAACATGAGGCTTATGTGCTTCCTCCTGAACAACTCTGTCCTTTATACCGAAAACAAGGAAGAGAGCAAACGGAGCAGAAACAATTATAAATCCCGGAACAACATAACGATAGGTTTTTATATCTGTTAAGCCACCCATTTTTGCCGCTAAAATCGGGAAAAGAATATTGTAGATTGATGGGAACAGACTGTAAAGGAATGAGCCTATTGACATTATTCTGGTGCGCTCGTTTGTGTTCGGCGATATAACATTTTGAATGTTTGTGATTTGACCGAAGCAGCTACCGAAGCAACCCCAAAATGAAAAGAACAAATTCATAACCCAGAATTTTTCGTGGTATTCCAAGTTGTTGTAGGGGAACCAAACAAGAAGCATAAGGCTTGCAATGTAAGGAACAATGCCCGCAAGAATCCAGCTGCGGTATTTACCGAACTTGGGCGAAAGCTTCTTGAGAACAAACATATTCCAATATGTAGTGAAGACCTGGATTAAAAGCTTTGAGCCGACTACTTGAGGCAAAGCAGGCATAAAGCCTTCAAAATACTTTTGCGGAATAAAGAAGCATAGAATACCGAAAACCAAGAAAGCAACAGACGCCCAGTTTATAAGGCGCATTGTTTTTTTGGGAGGGGTGCCCAAATTGTCGGTGATAATCATATTAATGGGTGAAAACAGATATCCCAATATCAAACCTACAAAGCCCAACATAACGAAATCCATCATTTTAAGTCCGTAAATTGCACCTACAAACAAGCATCCGGCGGTAAATGTAAGATTTCCGCCCGCATATGCCGCCGTATTTGAGCCACCGGCACCTATTACAAACTTTACGAATTCCTGATTGGAAACATATTCTCCCTCTCTCGGCTTTTTCCAATAAGTGCCGATATCAAGAATCATTGTTTTAACCTTTTGAAACAAGTTTTTCATATTTTCCCTCTGCTCTTTAGATTTTTTAATTGAATTCTAAACTCACTTATAACAAGGTCCGTCTGTCAGAACAACAGATTTCTTCTTGCAGTTTTCAAGCTGCTCAATGGGCAGAGGATAAATATCGAAATCATAAACATACTGTTCTCCGATACAAACATTCTCAAGCCCCTTGCGGTCATGAATACGCTTATTAAAGTTTATTCGTCCCATTCCCTCAACTAAAATATCAACCTCGATTTTTCCGTTGAACGCGGGAATCGGGAAATTAAAGCTTTCTTTAGCAGTTACTCCGTGTTTAATCTGCTTTTTCGTCAGCGGAGTAAAGCAGTGCATGCAAAATGATGCTTCTTCGGGCAGATTAGAGCCGCAGTTGGGGCATTTCTTTTCCACATTTCTCCTCCTGAAAATTTAATATCTTATACAATTATAAGTAACAAAAATACTTTTGTAAAGCGATTTTTCGCAAAAAAAAGATTTTAGCAAAAGTACGCTGAC
>CAMFBH010000032.1 GCA_945948515.1 uncultured Clostridia bacterium | reverse complement strand
ATGAAAACGGTGATTTAGTAATTATCTTTGATAAATACGAGGTTGGTCCCGGCTCAATGGGAACTCCCGAATTTGTTATAGATAGAGATGTCATTAAGGATATTTTAAAATCGGAGTTTAAAGACATTATTTTATAATGTGGAGGTTATTTCTTTTACAAAATCTATTAAAAAAAACGACAATTAGCGTGTATAATATCATTGTTAGCGTGACAACACGATAACAACAAAAATCTTGATAGTCCGTATTTTGCGGATAATCTTAACACTCCCGATAATATGAGCAAAAACACCCATACAAAATTGTTTAAGTTGCAGTTTTCGGGAGCGAGTGGGAATAAAACTATACGATATAAAGGTGGCAGAGCAATCTGCCGCCTTTATTGTTGTATTAAAAAAATTTCAACAATTATATTCGGTTGCAATTTCACTCTCCATAAGGTATAATAAATAAAAAATCAAGAGAGGAACTGTAAAATGAATAATGTAAGACCCGAAACCATGGAGAGAATTACTACTCCCCAGCTTGCTGAAAAATTTATTGCAGAGCAGATTGCCGAGGTTCGCGCACAGGTTGGCGACAAAAAGGTGCTTCTTGCACTTTCGGGCGGTGTTGACTCTTCAGTTGTTGCAGCACTTCTTATTAAGGCTATCGGCAAGCAGCTTGTTTGTGTTCATGTTAACCACGGTTTAATGCGCAAGGGCGAAAGCGAGCAGGTTATTGAGGTTTTCCAAAACCAGCTTAACGCAAACCTTATCTATATTGATGCTACCGATCGTTTTCTTGATCTTCTTGCAGGCGTTGAAGAGCCTGAAAAAAAGAGAAAGATTATCGGAGGCGAGTTTATCAAGGTATTTGATGAAGAGGCTAAAAAGCTTGAGGGGATTTCATTTCTTGCACAGGGCACAATTTATCCCGATATTATCGAAAGCGACGGAGTAAAGGCTCATCACAATGTCGGAGGTCTTCCGGAGGATATGCAGTTTGAGCTTGTTGAGCCTGTTCGTCTTTTGTACAAGGACGAGGTTCGCGTTATCGGCAGAGCTTTAGGACTTCCCGCATCCATGGTTGACCGTCAGCCCTTCCCCGGACCCGGTCTCGGTGTTCGTTGCCTTGGCGCAATCACCCGCGACAGACTTCATGCTCTTCGCGAGGCAGACGCTATTCTCAGAGAGGAATTCGATAAAGCAGGGCTAACAAGTCAGGTATGGCAATTCTTCACTGTTGTTCCGGATTTCCGTTCAACAGGTGTTGTTGACGGCAAAAGAAGATTTGATTGGCCGGTTATTATTCGTGCCGTAAACACAGTTGATGCCATGACAGCAACCGTGCCCGAAATTGACTGGGCAATTCTTAAGAAAATCACCAACCGCATTCTTACAGAGGTTGACGGCGTTTGCCGCGTTCTCTATGATCTTTCACCAAAGCCCAGCGCAACAATAGAGTGGGAGTAATTATTTGCTTCAAATAAAGAAAAAAAGCTCAATTTTTTTCTTGAAATAAATTAAAATTTGCAGTATAATAATCGCATCGAGCAGTGTAATGCGTAAGTCCAGATTTTGGATTTACGCATTATTTTTTTGCACTTTTTCAGGAGGTAATTCAAATTGAAAGAAGAAAGTAAAACTTATCTTGCAACCGAAAAGGTTGAAAGACTTATGGGGAAATATGCGTTGCCATGCATAATTTCTCTTTTGGTGGGAGCGCTTTATAACATTGTTGACCAAGTGTTTATAGCAAATGCCGATTATCCGGGTTCTTTCGGAAACGCCGCGAACACCGTTGCTTTTCCGCTTACCGTTATAGCATTGGCTATTGCTGTTATGATCGGTGACGGATGCTTAATTTCACAATATAAAAATTAAAAAAATTTATTATCGCTATTGATTTATAAAATGTTTTTCTATATAATATATAAGTACAGACGGTTGTACCAAGGTGCAGCCGTTTGTTGCTTTTTCAGCACCGTTTATAAATACCAATAGCTGAAAAGCACGAGAGGGAAAATATGTTTAAAACAGGTTTTGACAACGAAAAATATCTTCAAATGCAGTCGAGCAGAATTAAGGAGAGAATAGAAGAATTCGGAGGAAAGCTCTATCTTGAATTCGGAGGAAAGCTTTTTGATGATTTTCATGCCTCAAGAGTGCTTCCCGGATTTCAGCCCGACAGTAAGCTTCAGATGCTTCTTCAGCTAAAGAATGAGGCTGAAATAGTTATTGTTATCAGCGCAAGCGACATTGAAAACGAAAAGCTCAGGGGTGATTTGGGAATTCCTTACGGTGTTGATGTTATCCGCCTTATTAAGGTTTTCACCGAGAGAGAGCTTTTTGTCGGAAGTGTTGTTTTAACAAAATATGTTTCGACCCCACGCGTTAACGCATTTGAAGAAAAACTCAAAAAAATGGGTATTCCTACCTATCATCACTATTTAATTGACGGCTATCCGGCTAATATTTCAAAAATCGTCAGCGACGACGGCTACGGTAAAAACGACTACATTAATACCACACGCGAACTTGTTGTTGTTACTGCACCGGGACCGGGAAGCGGAAAAATGGCAACCTGTCTTTCGCAGCTTTATCACGAAAACAAGCGCGGAATTAAAGCAGGATATGCAAAATTTGAAACATTTCCTATTTGGAATTTACCGCTTAATCATCCCGTTAATGTTGCTTATGAAGCCGCAACTGCCGATTTAAACGATGTTAACATGATTGACCCATGGCATCTTGAGGCTTACGGACAAGCCACCGTTAACTACAACAGAGATGTTGAAATTTTTCCTGTTCTCAAGGCAACATTTGACAGAATTTACGGCGAATGCCCTTATAAATCCCCAACGGATATGGGCGTTAATATGGCAGGCAACTGCATTTTCGACGATGAAGCCGTTTGCGAAGCCGCAAAGCAGGAAATCATTCGCAGATATTATACCGCCTGCTGCTCTGCCGTTTCCGGAAGAAGCGGTAAGGATGAAATTTACAAGCTGGAGCTGTTAATGAACAACACCGGCCTTTCAACGCAGGACAGAAAATGTGCTGTAAAAGCAAACGAGGTTGAAGAACGCACCGGTGCTCCGGCGGCGGCAATTGAAATTACCGACGGAACAATTATTACCGGAAAGACCTCTTCCCTGCTCGGATGCGCTTCAGCAGCTCTTTTAAATGCATTAAAATATATCTCAAACATTGATGATGAAATCCTACTGATTGTTCCCGAGGTTATTAAGCCGATACAGGAATTAAAGGTTAATCATCTCGGTAACTCAAATCCCAGACTTCACACCGACGAGGTTCTTATTGCACTGTCGGTATCTGCGGCAACTGATAAAAACGCAAAAAAAGCCCTTGAAGGACTTTCAAAGCTTAAAAACTGCGAAATGCATTCAAGCGTCATTCTTTCTCAAGTTGATGAAAATGTTCTTAAAAAGCTCGGAATCAGGTTAACCTGTGATTCCAAAAAGTAAAACAAGTAATTAACCGAGGTTTCGTTATGACGCAAACACTGAAAGAAAAGCAAGTGAATGCTCCCGCAAAAAAGAAAAGGCTTACAAACTTCGAGCTCCTTCGTATTTTATCAATGGTGATGATTGTTACACTTCATTATCTTGGAAAGGGCTGCGTTCTTTACACAGACAATACCAAGTGGCCCTATTATTTCGGATGGATATTCGAGTCGCTTTGCTTTGTTGCCGTTAACTGCTATGTTTTACTAAGCGGATATTTTATTACGGAAAACAGTTTTAAGGCCAAGAAGCTTATTTCTCTTTGGCTTCAGGTTTTTGCTACCGGACTGTTCTGCTGTGCCGTCACTCTTCTGCCGCAGGTTAAAGCAGGCGCAATTGACAAAAAAATTCTTCTTAAAACCTTTCTCCCTGTTATCAGCAACGAATATTGGTACATTTCGGCATATTTTGTTTTTTATCTGATATCGCCGTTTTTATGCAGAGCGGCATCAATGATTAATCAGCGCCGGCATAAAATACTTAATTGTTCGCTTATTGTAATATTTGCATTTTTCGGATTTATAAACGATTTTACAAACATAAAAAACGGATATTCATTCTTATGGTTTGTTGTTTTGTTCTTTGTTGCATCATACATAAGAAAATATGACAGCTATAACAAAAAGCCTATATTTTATTACTCAATGTATGTTTTATTTGCGCTGGTGAATTTACTTTGCAATCTCGGATATGACAGAATAATCATTGAAAAACTTAAAATTCCCACAAGCGGAGCCGATATATTCTTTTCATACAACTGTATATTGGTTTTTTTGTCTTCGTTATTCTTATTCCTTGCATTTAAAAATACGGAAATTAAGAACAGATTTTTCTGTGCTGTTATTAATTTTCTATCCCCGCTCACTCTCGGAGTGTACTTAATACACGAACACCCTGCAATCATCAACGAATGGCTGTGGGTTAAGGTGTTGAGTCCCCTGCCTTATCTTGACAGCCCTGTTCGCTTATTCCTTCATTTGATTTGCAGTGTGGGAATTGTTTACATTGTGTGCTCCCTCATTGAATTCGTCAGAACTAAGATTTTTGCATTATTCGGCATAAACAAGCTGTCGGATTTTCTCGGCAGAATTGCCGAAAAAGGTGCCAAAAAAGTTTTTAACAGTAAAACAGTAAACAAGCTGTAAGGCTTAATATATAACAAACAAATATAAAACAGGAGGAAAAATATGAGCACAAAATACATTTTTGTTACCGGCGGCGTTGTAAGCGGTCTTGGTAAGGGCATAACTGCCGCTTCTCTGGGCAGAATGCTTAAAGCACGAGGCTTTAAGATTACTGCTCAAAAGCTTGACCCATACCTCAATGTTGACCCGGGAACAATGAATCCGATTCAGCACGGTGAAGTTTTTGTTACCGATGACGGTGCAGAAACCGACCTTGACCTCGGTCACTATGAAAGATTCATTGATGAATCTCTCACTCAAAATTCAAACCTAACCTCCGGCAGAGTTTACTGGAGAGTTATATCCGATGAACGCAAGGGCGTTTACGGAGGTCAAACAATTCAGGTTATTCCTCATGTTACCAATGAAATTAAAAGAACCATTGCGCTTAATGCGGATACCGGCGCAGATATTTGCTTTGTTGAAATCGGCGGAACGGTCGGAGATATTGAATCTCAGCCCTTCCTTGAAGCCATTCGCCAATTCAGCCTTGAGGTTGGCAGAAGCAACTGCCTCTTCATTCATGTTACTCTTGTTCCCTATCTTGCGGCAAGCGATGAGCTTAAATCAAAACCAACTCAGCACTCTGTTAAGGAAATGCTTTCAATAGGAATTCATCCCGATATTATTGTTTGCAGAACAGAGCATCCGCTCACCGACGACATAAGGAAAAAAATTGCACTCTTCTGCAATGTTGAGCCTAAATGCGTTATTGAAAACGGCGACTGTGATATTCTTTATGCAGTTCCGATGATGCTCGAGGAGCAAAAGCTCGCCGAGGTTGCCTGCGAAAAGCTCGGACTTGATTGTCCTAAGCCCGATTTGGAGGACTGGAAGCAAATGCTTCATGCTCTTCGCCACCCTCATCAAACAGTAAAAATCGGAATGGTTGGTAAATATGTTGAGCTTCACGACAGCTACATTTCAGTTAACGAGGCTCTTAAGCACGGAGGAATTGAATCAAGAAGTGCGGTTGATATTCATTGGATAGATTCCGAATCGCTTGAAGGCGATGATGCTGATGTTGAAGCAATTCTTGGCGAAATGGACGGAATTCTTGTTCCGGGAGGCTTTGGCTCACGCGGAATAGAGGGAAAAATCATTGCGGCAAATTATGCAAGAACACACAATATCCCCTATCTCGGAATTTGCCTTGGAATGCAGATTGCAATAATTGAGCTTGCGCGAAATGTTCTCGGATTTAAAGATGCCAACTCAGCCGAAATAAATCCCGAAACAACACATCCCGTTATTGACCTTTTACCCGAGCAGAAGGATATTGAGGAAATGGGCGGAACAATGCGCCTCGGTCAGTATCCCTGCGCTCTCAATCCCGAAAGTAAGTCTTACGGACTTTATCAGTCTTCAATGATTTATGAGCGCCACCGCCACCGCTATGAGGTTAACAATGATTACCGCGATGACCTTATTAAAGGCGGAATGATTTTCGCCGGAACCTCGCCCGACAACAGAATTGTTGAAATGGTTGAAATTCCGTCTCATCCGTGGTTTGTTGCGGCTCAGTTCCACCCCGAATTCAAAAGCCGTCCCAACAAGCCCCATCCGCTTTTCAGAGGCTTTGTTACTGCCGCCGCAGAGCATAAAAATAATAAGTGATGTATTCTCTATTAACATAAAACAAAACGCCACTGTTTTTTACAGTGGCGTTTTGTTTTAAAAATCATTCTTCCCATTTCATTATTGTTTTTCCGAAAGCCTTTTTTGTATCAAGCTCAAAGGCGTCTCTTATATCATTCGTTTTGCGAACAACATTAACCGAGCTTACAAGGTTTCCGAGATAGCCCACAATATCGGGATGCTCCCTATACATTTCAACGGTTTTTGCAAAATCTGCAACGCCGCTTCTTGAAGAGCCGAACATTCTTATTCCCTTTTCAAGAATCATTCTTGTGTTAATAGGAACGGGATATTCCGAAACACCGAGAATTGAAATAGTTGCTTCGGGCTTGATAAGTCCGATTATTTGCTCTATTGCAATCGGGCTTCCGTTTCCGCCAACGCATTCAAAGGCGTGGTCCATTGTGAAGCCGTCGGGAACTTCTGTTGTTAAATAGGTTTCATCAACAAATGTGAAATCCGAAAGCTTATCCTTTGAAATTCCGAAAACGCAGATTTTCGATTCGGGGAAAAACTTTTTAAGGAAAAGGCTTGTTATATAAGCAAGATTTCCGTCGCCCCAAACTCCGATAACATCGCGCCTTTCGTGAGAAAATCTCTCAAATCGAGTTATTGCATGAACCGAAACAGAAACAATTTCGGTAAATGCCGCAACATTCATATCAATGTTCTCAGGAAGCAAAACAAGTCTTTCGGGCGAAATTTCAACATATTCCTGAAGAAAGCCGTCCATTGAGCTTCCTGCAAATTTACTTGAACGAAGATAGTTTTCTGCAATAAAATCATCTGTTTGGGTTGCCATATTCGGAACCATAACAACCTTATCTCCGCTTTTAAATCTGCCCGTTGGGTCAATAACAACCTCGCCGACTCCCTCGTGAATAAGAGCCATGGGGAGCTTTTCGGCAAGAACCTTTGCATCACGCGTTCCGAGATAATATCTCATATCCGCATTGCATATTGAAAGATTTGTGGGACGGACTATTGCGTTTTTTCCGAATATATCAATATCCTCAAAAGCAATTTCAAATCGTCTCGGTGCAACAAGGCGGTAAACTGTGTTAATCATCCTCTTCATCCTCCAAAAGTGATTTTGCAACACGAAGGTCATAAGGATAGGTGATTTTTATATTATGGGGTTCGCCGTCAACAAGGGCAACCTTTTCACCTTTAATAACAAATATTTTTGCCGCGTCGGTTAAAATCTCTTTTTCCTCATCGCTGAGTGATTCGTACATATTTTTCAGCTTGAGAGCCTTAAAGCTCTGGGGAGTTTGACCCTGATACATTTTGCTTCTGTCGGGAATTGAGCTGATAACCTTGTTATCAACAGCCTCAACGATTGTGTCCGTTGCGGGAACAACGGTATCGCAGGCACCGTATTCCTTTGCGGCAGAAATGTTTTCCTGCAAAATTCTGTGTGTTACAAACGGGCGTACGCTGTCGTGAGTAACAATAATTGTTTCATCATTAAGCTTACCCTCTGCCTCAATAAATCTTATTGCATTCATAATTGTTTCATTTCTGCTTGAGCCGCCCTCTATTACTGCGATTGAATCCTCGGCGGGCTTAATATATTTAGCAACAAGATTTTTTGTATGCTCAACCCACTGCTTGGGACAAAGCACAATGATTTTTTCAAGTCCGGGGCATGCAACAAACTTTTCAAGCGTATAAATAATTATCGGCTTGTCCTTAATTGTTAAATACTGCTTGGGTTTATCAACCCTGCCCATTCTTGAACCTATTCCTCCTGCTAATACTACTCCGTAAACCATTTTATAACCTATCCTTCCCTGCCATCAAGCGCAAGCACCGCATCAAGAATTCTCTTGCAGTTGTTTGCGTCTGAAAAAGCATAAAATCTGTTTATTCTTTGCTCGTACTCCTCTGTGAGCTTACAGCCGTTTTCAATGCTTTTGATTATTTCATCAACCGTTTGCTCAAGATTTGTGCAAACAGGTCCGAAGCCGTCCTCCTCATAGCTGAAGTAGCCCTTATCATAGGTGTGACCCTTAAAGAACTCCTCTTTGTCAAACTGACTGTAAATTACAGGCTTTTTAATATAGCCGAAATCAAAATAAACGCTTGAATAATCAGTTATCATAAGCGCAGAGCTTTCAAACTGACTTTGGTAATCAACAAAGCCTTTGTTAATTTCAAAAACATCATTGCCTTCAAAATCAACACTTTGCTTTTCGAAAATCGGATGGCAGCAGAACACTCCTTTATATCCGTTTTTCCTCATTGCCTCAAGCAAGCGCTCATTATTGATAAGGCTGTTGTAAAACTTAAAATACTCCGTTTCCCTAAACTTTTTATAATAAACACTGAGTGTTGTTCCGGGAATGAAGCAGCCTCTTATTGAGTTTCTCCATGTCGGAATAACAAGAATTTTCTTTTGCGTTTTGTTTTTTGAATTCTCAAGTAATTCATCAAAACGCGCAAATCCCGTTAAAGAAACATTATCCTTTTGATAATAATAATTTCCGTTAACTATTGAATCATACTCGCGCTTTCCGGCGGTAATGAAAAGGCGGATATTTTTATTATCCTTATGAAGCCAGCGGGAAACATCATCCTTGGTGACTCCGTGCTGAAGAAAAACAAAATCAAAATTAATCAAATCTATAAGATATTTTTTATCACTGTCAAACGGATTGATTAAGAAATCATTTGCAGACGAAGAAATAATTTTTTTGCACAGAAGAAACAGAATTTTATATTTATTTGTTCCGTAAAAAACAACTCTTCCGAGCTTTTTAAGCCTTTCGGCATCCTCGCTGTCGCTTCCGATAACAAAATACGGCTTAACTCCTGCGGGAGTGTGCTTAATAAGGTATTTATAAAACGCCTCTCCGTTGTCGCCTGCTTTATCAAGTCTGTCTGTAATAAGCCAAATCTCCTTGCGGGTGAACAGCTTGTACAAATAGTATTTAAGCCTCAGCGCAAGAATTCTGTTCAGATGATTTTTAATAAGCCAAAAGGAATTTAAAATCTCATTTTTAAATTTCCTCAGCGCTGTGTGATTAACCTTGCCTATTGTTATATTTGTTTTAAAGGCTTTAATTTGATACGGTGCCTGAGTTTTATAGATATATTTGCAGGTGTTTGAATTCGGAAGAAATTTTCCGTAGTTAATTCCCATATCGCAAAGAACGCCGTCAAAATACATTGCGGGAAGAATTTTTAAAACATTCTTTTTTGAGAAGAACGAATCAAAATTATCTATTTCAAGAATCCATTTAACGAATTTTTCTTCCTCGCCGAAAATAGTATCCTCGTGCCTTGCAACATAGTACATAAATTCGGGAACATACTCTTTGCCGTCTGCCCTGAGAACAAAGCGTGTATTTTTACAGTAATCAAGTACCCACTTTGCAAAAAGGCCTTCAATCCTAAGCTTATTGTTTTTAATATCAATGAAATTAACCCTGCATATGTTCTGATTTCTCGGAATAAATGCAACTCTTAAATCCTTATAGAAAAGAGCATTTTCCTGCTTGTTATAATATAAATCCTCAAAGCAGTTTTTGTTGTACTTAATTCTGAGAGCAGTCATACGCTTATAAATTGATTTATAAAAGCGGTTTTCCATTATCACTTTATAATCAACATATGAAAGGATTTCTCTGAGCTCTTCAAAATAAGCTTTTTCCTGCTCCTCGCTGAGAACGCCCTCGGGAATAGGAGAGGTAATTCTCCAGCCTATATCATAGGCAACAACACCCTGAACATAGGGAATAACCTCGCCGTACTTTTTCATTGAAAAATCAATTAGGGCTTTATAATAATATTTTGTTGTGTTTTGATAATAGTTTAAATCGTTTTTCTGATTTTGAATTGCAGAGGAATTGTCGGCGCGCTTACGGTATTTATAAAGCGCACTTCTCATAATTCCGTACTTGCCCTTATTAACGATAATGGTATCAAGATATACGGCATCCTCACCATATTTAAGCCGCGAATCAAACTTCAAATTTTTTGCAACCTCGCTTTTCAGAAAGGTTGATGAAACATGAACCTGAATTGAAGACGGCTCTTCGAATATATCAATAACTCTGTCGGAATCAAATTTGTAATCAAGAATATGAAATTTTTCAACCGCGTCAAACTGCCAAATACGGCATGACACGGTATCTGTTTCATCATAATGCTTTTCGAAAAAGCGATAAACCTTTTCAAAAACATCAGTTTCCCAAATATCGTCTGAATCGAGAAAGTTAACATACTTTCCCTCAATATACTGCATTCCGGTATTTCTTGCAGCACTTACTCCCGCATTTTCCTGCTTAACATAAACAATATTTTCGGGAAAGCGGTTTTTATATTCAAGGCAAATTGCCTCACTGTTATCGGGAGATCCATCGTTAACAAGAATAATTTGAACATTTTTCTCAAAGCCGATAGTTTGATTTACAACCGATTCGAGAGTTTCTTTGAGATAGAACTCAACCTTATAAACAGGAATAACGATTGAAAACTTGTATTTGTTTTTTTCAGCCATTTTATTCACTCCAAAAAAACAACTCAGTCCTTAAGCAAACTTCTAACAAGCTCGGCAACACGCTCGCTTGATTTTCCGTCAAACTCATCAAAGAATTTTGTTTTAAAGCCTGCAACCTTTTCGTGTTCAAAATCCTTATTTATTATTGCCTCAACAAGCTCCTTTTCACTGAAAACAATTTTACCGGGAACAAATCCCTCAAAATCATAATAGAAATCCCTTGTTGAAATATATTCATACAAATCGAAAACATAAAACAGCATAGGAATATCAAGAAGCGATGCTTCAAAAACAACACTCGAATAATCGGTAACAACCAAATCGCTGACAAACAAAAGGTCATTAAGCTCGGCGTCATCGGAGCAGTCAATAATATAATCGGAAAGCTCCTCGGGAACATCAAATCTTTCCTTGCAGAAGGGATGAAGCTTAACAATAAGAGCATATTCTCCGCCCGTGCTGTTATAAATATCAAGAAGATTTAATTTGTTAACAGGATAATATGCGCTCATCTGACCGTTTCCTCTAAAGGTAGGAGCAACGAGCATAATCTTTTTATCCTTAAGCTGAGGATGCTTTTCATAAAAATCAGCTCTAACCTTTTCTGCATAGGAAGGACTCATGAAAATATCCGTTCTCGGAACACCTGTTGCAACAACATGGCTTTCGGGAATTCCGAAGCCTTCTGCATAATGCTTTGCAATCTCCTGTCCGGAAACAATAGCGTAATCATACATACGGTGGTTTGTATCTGTTTGCTTAGGACCGCCTTTTTTACCCATTCTTGTAAAGCCGAAGGTTTTAAATGCACCGCAGGCATGCCAAAGCTGAATAAGCTTTGTTTCCTCCCGCTTCGGAACAACATTCAAAAGTCTGAAATAATCGTCAACAAGAACAACTCTTGAGGTTGCATAAAGCTCAAAAAACTTAACAATGTTTCTCACTTTATTGTGCCCTGCCGGGTCGGAAAAAAGCAAAAACTTAAATTCAATATTCGGGTCTTCTTTAAGGATATTATAAACGAATTCAAGGTTTCCGCTTATTTCATCACGCCTGCCGGAAAGAATTGTAACTCTGTTTTTAACAACGGGAGATTTGCACAGGCGCTTGTATCTTAGTGAGAGAAGCCATATCAAAGGCTCTCTGAGATTCCCGAGCACCTTGGATTTTCTTAGGCTTGTTTTAATAAATGATGAAATATTGAGCTTACTCTGAACATACCAGTTTCTCGGAATATTGTAGTAGTCGGTTGCTTTTCTTCTAACTGTGAAATCCATCGCCGCAAGCAAGCCGTCAATAACAAAATACGGGAAGAGCAGAATTGCCAAAACAGTTCTTACAAACGAGAATACTGCGCGGCATATAGGAACAATAACCTTGCTTCTCACAGCAAAGCTCTCGCTGTCGAGCGCCCTTTGGTCGTCTCTCAAAACAACGATTTTGCAATTTTCGTATTCAAACTCAACATCATAAAATGATATTTCGGTTCGCATTTGATCTTCAAAATCAAGTTCCTCGGGCTCACGGTCGAGATCGGGAGAATAGCACTCGTATTCAATATAATTCTCATCAAGCTCCCAATCGGGATTTTCAACAATAACATTGCTTGAAACAAGATAAGGAATTGTTTTAATTTCATGATCACCGTAATACAACTCAAAACGGAATGAAATAGGAAGCGTCGGAAAATCTCCGAAGAAAACCTTATCAAGGCGGTAAGTATATTCACAAACAATAATGCAGGTATCGGAATTTTTTTGATGATAATAATTTGATACAAGAAACGGCAAACGGCGGTCAACACCGTTGCATTCAAAAACTATTTTGACCTTCGGCGAAAAAACATCAATGTCAAACGGACAGCTTATCGCCGCCGAAATGGTCATTGAATCCTTTTCTATATTCAGTCTGTTTATTACCATTTTTGCTTCAAACACTGCAATCTTTCCTTTTTTCAGTCTGTATTATTATGAGCATTTTACCATATTTTTGTCTTTTTGTCTATATTATATATTAATTATACGCTATTTTAAAAAAATGTGCAAAAATCAACCCGAAGCACAAGAGCAAGCATCTTACTGCTTCGGGTTTCTCAGAAATTATCGTAAAGAATAATACATATCCCTAATATCTTCTTCCTTGAGTTCGATAGGGTTACGGGTCATGAGCATTGACATACTTTTATGTGCAAGCTCGTCAATCTGCTCATTAGTTGTGCAGCCGATTTGCGAAAGAGTTGTTTTCATTCCCATTCGCTTTTTCATTGCACTGATTTCATCTGCCATTTCAAAAGCATCTTTAAATCCGCAATCCTCTGCAAGCCTTTGAATTCTGCCGTTTTCGTCTGCATTTTGTGCATTGAAGCGGAGAAAATAATCAAGAGTAAAGGCACATGCCTCACCGTGAGGAACATTGTAAATATTTGTAAGCGGGAAAGAACAGGCGTGACTTCCCGTTGTTCTCGGGTGACTGAATGCTACCCCTGCAATAATAGAAGCACATGCCATTTTTTCGCGGGCTTCAAGGTTATCGGGCTCATTATATGCCTTCTCAAGCCATTCAAAAACAAGTCGGCACGCATAAACCGAACACGCCGAGCAAATCGGCTGGTGAATAGTTGCCCAATAGCTCTCTATTGCGTGAGCAAGAACATCAAGCCCTGTGGAAGCCGTAATCTGCTTGGGAACCGTAAGCGTAAGCTCCGGGTCTATTATTGCAGTTTTCGGATACATAAGCGGATCATTCATTGGATTTTTAAGGTTTTTTTCAAGATCCGTGAGAACCGAAATGTTAGTAACCTCAGAGGCTGTTCCGCTGGTTGTTGCAACAGCAATCATCGGAATAACTTCATCTTCACTGATTTTCTTTCCACCGCTGTGATAGCTTTTGATTGAATCATGTCCCCGCGCAATCGCGCATGCCGCCTTGCAGCAATCCATTGGAGAGCCACCGCCGAGCGCAACGGCAAAATCCGCGCCGATTGTTCGCATAAGCTCAACACAGGCATCAACATTATCCGTTGTAGGATTCGGTCTGACATCGCTGAAAATTGCTGCAATTTTACCATTTGAAATTTCAACAAATTCATTCGCCACACCGCTTTTTTCAAAGCTTTTTCCGCAAACAAGAACGCCCTTTGTTCCGCCAATTTCATCAATACATTCTTTAAGACCGTATCTTTTTTTGTTTCCAAAAATAATTTTTACGGGTAAATTAAATTCCCAGTTCATTAAACCACCCCATTTCTTTTTCAAAACAATAATAGCAGACTCGGATTAAAAAAGCAAACTTGACAAATTCATTTCTTTATATTAATATAACATAAGTAACGCACCGAGGTGTAGCGAAGTTTGGCTATCGCACCTGCTTTGGGAGCAGGGGATCGCAGGTTCAAATCCTGTCACCTCGACCAACGAGAGCAGGTTTCGTGCCTGCTCTTTTTTGTTGCCAAAAGCCGTGAAATGCCCTATTCATCGGGCTTTCGGGACTTTGCCCACTACACTTGCCGATACTTGAGAACTGTTGGATATCGTTAAATTCGGGGCATACCTGCAACCCAGCTGCAACACTGTTTTGCTTTTACAAATTCTGCAATGTTGCAGGCAGGGCACACCGACACAGACAAAAAGCCTTGGGAAAATCCAAGGCTTTTCTTTTGAACAATATGTTGTTATTTCTTTGTAGTAACAGTCTTAACCTTTGACCAGCCTGAATATACCTTCTTGCCATTTACGGTCTTGTAGGTGCGAACTCTTACATAGTATTTCTTTCCGCCCTTGAGCT
>CAMFBH010000031.1 GCA_945948515.1 uncultured Clostridia bacterium | reverse complement strand
GGAGTGCGATTACCGCCGTCTCCACCACAGCACACGAAAGGGTGCTATTGGTGGGTATAATCAAAAAAGGCTCACAGATATGCATTTTCATATCTGTGAGCCTTAAACTATCTGTATCTCTTCGGCGGCTCAAGGTCGTCGGGAGGCATATTTCTGCGCTGTGGTGAAGATGACAGCCGTTCTTCTCTCTGCCTTGCACGGGCGCGCTTTCTCTTTTTCTTCTTTCTGTTGCTACTGAAAACGATATATGCGTAGAAGAGCGCGCAAAGGAGAATAATTATTATTACAACCTTAACAAAGGTTGAGGTGAAGAACTTTTTGATTGCATTTATTACCGCAAGCATTCTTGAAACCTCAATATCCTGAGCGGCAACAATATCCGCACCGGCAATAACCTCGTTTCCGTAAACAATCTCTGCCTTACCGAGCTTTTGACCTTTTTTAACGGGAGCGGAAACCTCCTCGGGCGTATCATCGGAGGCTCTGACAATTATTGCCGAATTATCAAGATTTGCAGGAACGAGTGTTGAAAGGTCTTTGTCAACAACAAGCTGAACGGTATCTGCCTGCCTGCCGTTTTTAACCTTGGCTTCGCTTACAACCTGATTTTGCTTTAAAACGGTTTGAAACTTTAATCCGTTGAATGCCCATTCATAAAGAGATTTTGAATCTATGAAAGACATTTTTTCAACATATCCGTCGTTATTATAGTCAACAACGGGGCATCCGAGAACTATGCAAAGGTAGTTGTAGCCGTCCTTGGAAGCAGTCGATGCAAGGCAGTAGCCTGCTTCGGTTGTTGAGCCTGTTTTAATACCTTTTGCGTATTCATAGTAATATGAGGTGTAGCCCGGCTGAATCATAAAGTTTGTATTCGGCAGAGTGAGACTTCCGAATTTATAATTCTGCTTGCTTGCCATTTCCATAAACTTTTCGTTTTTCATACATTCAATGGAAATTTTTGCAAGGTCGGCGGCTGTTGAATAGTGGTTTTCGTCGTGAAGTCCGTCGGGATTTGTGAAATGAGTGTCCGTGCAGCCGATTTTCTGAACCCAGGCATTCATTTCGTTAACAAACACTTCGCGCGAGCCCGAAACAAATTCCGCAAGCATTTCGCAAGCATCGCATGCAGAATGAACAAGAGTTAGGTTTAACAGCTCCTCAACGGTAACCTCATCTCCTATTTCAATGTTTGCAACCTGAGCCTCTGTGCCTAGAAGAATTTCAAAGGCTTCCTTGCTCATAGTAACCTTTTGGCTTAAATCGCTAACCTTTTCAAATGTAACAATGGCGGTAACCATTTTTGTGAGAGAAGCGGGGTAAACCCTTTCGTTGCTGTTTTTTTCTGCAACAACGGGATATGAGGAATTGTCGAGGTTAACTAAAATGTAGTTTTTTGCGTATATTTTTGTATCAACATCATATGTTTTGGCAAACGCCGGAAATACGAACGCCGATAAAGCTGTAATTAAAGTCAGAAAAAACGAAAGTGCTCTTTTCATACTCTTGACACCTGCTGATTTAGATTATATTATATTAATTAGTTTAACATTTTTTCTTTATAAAGAAAAGACCTAAAACAAATTTTTTAAGGCGTGATTTAATGATTTATGTTACAGGCGATACTCACGGCGACCTTTCCGTGTTCAATAATCCAAAGCTGAAAAAGCTAACCGAAAAGGATTACCTGATTATTTGCGGAGATTTCGGCTTTTTGTGGGATGATTCCGAAAAAGAAAAGAAAAAGCTGGAAAAGCTTAAAAAGAAAAAATACACAATCTGTTTTCTTGACGGCGCTCACGAAAATTATGATATTCTTGACAGCTATACTCCTTATCGCTGGAAGGGCGGAAACACTCATAAAATTGCCGATAATATTTATCATCTTCTGCGAGGAGAAATATTTGAGCTTGAGGGTAAAACCTTTTTTGTTATGGGCGGAGGCGAAAGCAACGACCGTGAAATGCGTGTTGAGGGTGAAAGCTGGTGGAAGCATGAAATGCCCACAAGCGAAGAGCTTATTAACGGCGGTGAAAATCTGAAAGCGGCGGGATATTCGGTGAATTATATTTTAACGCATGAATCACCTGCAATAGCAAAAGATTTTATTAAGCTTCACACAAATCAAAATGTTTCCATTAATATTTTGAATAACTATCTCCAAGAGCTTATGAAGGATGTTGAATACATGCATTGGTATTTCGGCTCAATTCATGCCGATATTCAAATATCACGCAAAATGACCGCCGTGTTTAATGAATTAATTGAAATATCCTAACAAAAGAGAAAGAGCAGTATCGCCATATCGGTAATACTGCTCTGTTTTTGCTTATTTTACATTAACGGCTTTTGCATTGCTCCATGATGAATAATACTTTTTGCCGTTGATTGTTTTGTAAGCTCTGACTCTTATGTAATATTTTTTGCCCGAAGAATAAACCGAAACGGTTTGTTGTGTTGCAGAGCCGTTTTTAACGGTTGCTTCTTTTTTATTTGATGAGAAAGAAGACGAGGTTGACCACTGAATTTGATAACCGCTGCATCTTACCTTCGACCATTTAACCGTTATCTTTTTAGCCGATGGTGAAGAAGCTCTTGAAACGGAAGGCTTTTTGGGTCTTGTTCCGCTTGTGATTTCGTCTGATTTAGAACCGTCCTTGTTTCCGCAGTCATCCGTAACAAATGCCTTAATGTAAAAATAGTAGCAGGTTCCGGGATTAAAGCCCGTAAGCTTGTATTCTGTTACATCTTCTCCGTAAACGGTTGCAATCAGCTTAAACGAATCGGAAACTTTGAAATATTTGTAAATCTTATATCCTGTCGCACCTGACTTTTTATTCCATGAAAGTCTTATTGATTTATCTGAACGGGATTTTGTTTTGAGTCCGGTTACCTTTGAGGGCATAACATGCTTTGTATTAGTTGCCGAATAAGGTCCGTACTGGCGCTGACCGTTAACGGTTTTGTAAGCGCGAACCTTTATGGAATAACTGTTTGCATTGGTAAGCTTTGAAAGAGTTATACTTGTTTTTGTTGTTCGCTTGGTTGAAAGCTGTTTGTTCTTTGTGTTGTTTTTAACGCTTATTTCATAGCCTTCGGCACCGCTTACGCTTGCCCAAGTATAAGTTAGGCTGTTTGTGGTTTTTCGCGGTGACATAGTAAGCTTTCTAACCTGAGTGAGGCCTGTTGCTTTGTCAATAATATCTATGTAGTCTTTTGAGGAATAGCCTGTAATTCCGTTAACAGTGATTTTATACCAGTTTCCGTTAATTTCGCTTATTGCAACAACGGTTCCGTTTGCAATTCTTGTAATAATCGGATATTGAGAGCCGGGACCCGACCTAACATTCAACTGGTCGGCTTTAACAATACCGTTAAGATTTACAATTTGAGCGCTTGTCATTGTTGAAGGGTCATCGGGCATGTTGTTGAAAACCGGAATTGAAAATGTGTGCGAGGAATTCAGTATTCCGGCATTACGGTATGCTTTGGCGGTTTTAACAGCCTCGCTTGATGCCGCCTGTACATTCGCCATATATTCGTGGCTGTAAAGTGAACCGGATGCGGCATTAACATTGAATTTCTGAAGATAGCCTGTGTTCTGATACTGCGAGAATGACTTGTAAATCCATTTTGCTCCGTTTATGATTGATTTGTACGGAGAATCCCAGGGTCTGCCGGTTGCAACATCTGTTTGCGATGCATATTTCAAACCGTCTGCCGCGCCTGTGTAAGCGCCTATATTATAATAGTTGTAAATTCCGGGATAGTTCGGATAGGTTCCGCATGCACCGCCTGCGGTTGCAGCAGCGCCTCCGACCTCCTGAACAATTTTTGAAGCAAGATAATATGCACTCATTCCGCTGACTGATGCGGCTTCCATTATTGCCTGCGAGTATGTTTTATTTCCTGCTTCAACAAGAATGTTTCCGAAAGCATCTTTATATGCTATTGCGGAATTGTACATCCATGTTCCGTAAAGTATTGTTTCAACACCTGCTTGTGTTTGGGTTGGGTCATAGGTTGTTTCTTCAAACTGAAAAATATTGTTCTCATCAAGAAAATTTCTCGGATCCATATAGTATTTCACCGCGGTTTCGGAAGCGCTAACCCAGTTGCTTGCTTCCTGAACAACAAATTTTCCGTTTTTATAACAGTTTGAACAGTTACATTTTAAACTGTCGGGATTTGATGAAATGTTCTGTATAAGCTGCTTTGAGTGATAGCTTCTCTCACCGGCAACAGCACCGTTCCAGTCGAGCCCTGTTTGAAATGCCTTGAATGTCCAATTAGGGTAGGCGGCATGAAGCTGGCGAAGCTGAACCTTGTAGCTTTCGGGAAAGCCTTGAGCTGTTAAATAATTCTCAAAATCATCGGCGCTTGCAGTTACGCCGAAAGTAAATAAAACCGAGCAAAGAGCAATAACACAGCTCATTGCCAGACTTAAAATTTTTTTCATATAAAAACCTCGTTGCTGAAAAATAAATGTATATATTTAAATTATCACATTGTAATAATTTTGTCAACAAAACAAGAAAATTGTTACAAATTGGAAACAAAAGGGAAGTCGCTGTGCGATTTATAGCATCAGGGTTGACTTTTTGGCGAAAACTGTGTATAATTGTCACGAATGTAGGTGAGGAGTATTATTTATGGAAGAGTATAAGGTTAATCTCGGAGAGGTACTAAAAAAGTACAGAAAAGCAAACCGCCTTTCACAGAATCAGGTTGCTGAAATGCTCGGAATGCAGCGCAGCACCTATGCATATTACGAAACAAATAAAAGCCGTCCTACTTACGAAGCTCTCAGAAAAATTGCCGCATTTTACAATGTTTCGCTGGAAGAGTTGATTTTTGATGTTTCCGATGAAGCTCAGCTCAATTCCGATTCTCCCGAATACGATAAAGGCTGGAATGAAGAAAAGTATTTAAGTGAGCTTTCACAGTTTGAGCGTTCCGTTATTCTCGGAGTAAGGCTTATGAGTAATGAAAATAAGCGAGAGCTTATGAAGTTTATTGAAGAGCACACCCCGAAATTCGGCCAATAATTTAATAATTAAGCATTAAATCTGCAAAAATAAACTGATTAGTAAAAAAATGTTTATTTTTTGCAGATTGTTTTTTTATTTTTTGTTTACAATTAAGATTTAAAGTGCTACAATACAATTTGTGAGCAATGGCGCCCATAAAAGGCATTGCTCTAATTTTATGTTTCATAAAAGAGGTTTTGAAATGAAGAATTTAGGCTACTACAACGGAGAATATGGACTTATTGAAGAAATGCAAATTCCCATGCTTGACAGAGTTTGCTGGTTCGGAGACGGTATCTATGATGCTACATATTCTCATAATCACAAAATTTTTGATTTAGACGCTCATTTAAATAGATTTTATAACAGCGCAAAGCTTCTTGATATAAATATGCCGATTGAAAGATCGGAGCTTGAAAAGCTTTTGAACGAGCTTGTTCAAAAGGTTGACAGCGGCGACCAATTTGTTTATATGCAGGTTACAAGAGGCTCGGGTCTCAGAGGTCATGTTTATGCCGAGGGAACAAAAGCAAACCTTTGGATAACACTCACTCCGTCACCTGTTGCAGACACATATAAGCCGATTGATGTTATTACTTTTGAAGATAAAAGATTTTTCTATTGCAACGCAAAAACACTTAATCTCATACCCTCATGCCTTGCGGCAACCGCTGCCGACAGAGCGGGCTGTCAGGAGGCAATTTTCCACAGAGGCGATATTGTTACCGAATGTGCTCATTCAAACTGCTCTATTTTTAAAGACGGCTGTGTTATAACTCACCAGCTCGACGATAAAGTGCTTCCCGGAACTGCAAGACTTCGTTTGCTTGCATTTGCAGAAAAGCTCGGCTACAAGGTTGAAGAAAGAGATTACACTCTTGATGAGCTTATGAATGCAGATGAGGTTGTTGTTCACTCAACGGGTTCATTCTGTATTCCCGTTAAAACAGTTGACGGTAAGCCCGTAGGCGGAAAAGCACCTGAAATGCTCAAAACAATTCAAGATGCGCTTGTTGCCGATTTTGAGGCGCAGTGCAAGGCAGACTGATAAAACCCGAAAGGCAAGTAAAGGTATGACGAGAGAAGAATTAACCTTGTACAATGTGGGAGTTAATCTCGATAATCTGATGAATCTTGACCCGAGGGGATACGGCGTCTGCCGAATTCTTTATGACGGTGCAAGAAGGTTTACGGGAGAGCCCCTTTCAACACATGCCGCAAAAGGACTTATCAAGAATGTTAAAAAAGGCGGTATAGTATATATTTTAACAGGCTTCGTGCTTCTTCCGTGGAAGAAGGCTGAGATGGACGGTATTGTTTCTTCAATGCTGCTTGCACGCTTTTTGATTAATGCTTTTGATGCAAAGCCTGTTGTAATTGTTCCCGAAGAGAATATGAAAGCGGTTCGCGATATGACAGCTCTTATGGGACTTCATTTATACGACACAATTGAGGAAATGCTTGAATATCCTTTCTCGCTTTGTGCCGTATCATTTACCAAGAACGATGATGAGGCAGAGGCTCAGTCCGAAAGCCTTATGAAATCCGGAATGCCGTGCGCCGTTATAACAAACGAGGCTCCCGGAAGAAATAAGTTCGGCGCATATCATAATGCAACGGGATTAAACACAACCGAAATTGAAGCTAAGTACGATGTGCTTTTCAAAAAGCTTCAGAAAGCGGGAGTTTATAACCTTTCAATAGGTGATCTCGGTAACGAAATCGGTATGGGCGCAATCGCAGAGCACATTGAAAAATTCATTCCCCGTGCACATGATAACGGATGTCAATGCGGCTGCGGAGGCGGAATACTTGTTGATTCAAAGGCGGATAACATCATTACCGCAACCGTTTCGGATTGGGGCTGCAACGCTTTAATGGCGGCTTGTGCGTATATTTTAAAAAAGCCCGAGCTGTTTCATGATATGGATGTTCAGTCAGCCGCAATGGAAACAGCAGCAAAAGCAGGAATGCTTGATATGTACGGCTTGATGATTGCCTCAATAGACGGCTTCGGAAAATCAATAAATCTTCCGATGGTTGCTCTTATGAAAGAGCTTATTAAATATCCTTCAAGCGTTGAGGATAAGACAGAGGCATGGTTTACCAAAACTATTGAAAAAGGATTTTTTGAAAATGAATGAGTATTCATTTTTGCAAAACGGAGATAATGCTCTAACGGTACAGTTCAGGCAGGAAATAAGCAGGGAAGTTAATTTCTGTGTTTCATCTCTTGCTAAGGCTTTGAGCGAAAACCCGATTATGGGAGTTGTTGAGATTATACCAACATTTTGCTCCTTAACGGTTTGCTATGACTGCACTCTTATAAGTGCAAAAAAGCTGAAACTCCGTATAAAAAGGCTTATTTCAAAAATGGAATCAAATCAAAGCGATTTCAAAAAAATTCATATTATACCCGTGTGCTATGACGATGAGTTTTCACTTGATATGGAAAATGTTTCAAATCATACGGGACTCACTAAAGAAGAAATAATCAGTATTCACAGCGGTACTGATTATTTGATTTATATGCTCGGATTTCTACCGGGGTTTGCATATCTCGGCGGAATGGATGAAAGAATTGCAGTTCCGAGGCTTGAAAATCCGAGAACCGTTATTCCTGCTGGCTCTGTAGGAATAGGTGGAAGCCAAACGGGAATATATCCTCTTGCATCTCCGGGTGGCTGGCAGTTAATCGGAAGAACTCCCATTAAGCCGTATGATGCTTCAAGGGAAAACCCGATTCTCTATAATGCCGGAGAATATATAAGATTTAAAAGAATATCAAAAGCCGAGTATGACGAAATTGAAAAGCTTGTTGAAAGCGGAGAATATCGTCATGAAGTTGTTGAGGAGGATTAATTATGAGCTTTGAAATATTAAGCGCAGGTCCTCTTTCAACTGTTCAGGATCTCGGAAGATTCGGCGTAATGAAAAGCGGGTTTTCGCAAAACGGCGCTATGGATGTTTTTTCAATGCAGTGCGCAAACAGACTTGTGGGAAATGCTCTCGGCTGTGCTGTTGTTGAAATGACAATGCTCGGAATTAAGGCACGCTTTAACGATTATGCTGTTATAGCCTTCAGCGGGGGAGACTTTTCTCCTGAAATAAACGGCGAAAAAATTGAAATGAACAGGGCATATGAGGTTTCAAGCGGAGATGTTGTTGAATGCTTTGCCGCACGAGACGGTGCAAGGTGCTATCTTGCCGTTTCGGGTGGAATAGATGTTCCTGTGGTAACGGGAAGCCGTTCAACAAACCTTAAGTGTGAATTCGGCGGATATAAAGGAAGAAAGCTTCAAAAGGGTGATTTGATTTCAACAGGAAAATACAATATTGCTCCGAGTGATATTTCAAAATGCCGCCTTCCAAAGCAGACTTTCGGCAATGCTTTTGAAGTTCGGGCTGTTTTAGGTCCGCAGGACGATATGTTTACCAAAAGTGATATTGAGCTTTTCTTTTCTCAGGAATATGAGGTTACGGCGGAGTCGGACAGAATGGGAATGAAGCTTTTTGGAGAAGCATTAAAATCTAAAAACGGATTTGATATTATTTCCGACGGTATTGTTCTCGGAAGCGTTCAGGTTCCGGCATCGGGTCAGCCGATTGTTCTTATGAGCGATCATCAAACTACGGGCGGTTATGCGAAAATCGCAACCGTTATTTCGTGCGATGTGTCTCTTCTTGCACAGGCAAAGCCAAAGAGCAGGGTGAGATTTAAGCAAATCAGCATTGAAGAAGCTGAAAAAATAAATAAAAAGCAAAAGAAATATTTTGAGAATAAATTAATTTTCGGGTGATAAAATGGATTATTCACAAATGCATCCGCAAGAGGTTAAAAAGCTAATCAGAAGCGGTGAAATTACTGGTCAAACAAGCGGAATGTGCAACGGCTATGCTCAGGCAAATCTTTGCATTCTTCCAAAGGATTTGGCGTTTGATTTTCTTCTCTTTTCAATCCGAAATCCAAAGCCTTGTCCAATTCTTGAGGTTGGCGATGTCGGATCAAAGGAATTTAAAGCAATGGCAAGTGAGGGCGATGTCTGCAAGGATTTTCCAAAGTACAGAATTTGGAAAAACGGAATTCTTGAAAAGGAAGTTACCGATATAACCGATTATTGGCAGGAGGATTTTGTATATTTTCTTATAGGCTGTTCCTTCAGCTTTGAGTCGGAGCTTCTTGAAGCAGGCGTTCCCGTAAGGCATATTGAAGAGGGCAGAAATGTTCCTATGTTCAACACGAATATTGAGCTTGAGCCCGCCGGAATATTCCATGGAAATATGGTTGTTTCAATGCGCCCGATTCCTCATGACCAGGTGGTTAAGGCTGTTAATGTTACGGCGGCAATGCCGAGAGTTCACGGCGCTCCTATTCATATCGGAGCTCCGAAAGCAATCGGAATTAACGATGTCAATAAGCCCGACTACGGCGACAGCGTAACGATAAACGAAGGCGAGGTTCCTGTTTTCTGGCCCTGCGGAGTAACACCGCAGGCGGCAGTAATGGCGGCAAAGCCCCCTATCGCAATAACACACAGCCCCGGACATATGTTTATAACAGATGTTAAAAATGTTTCATTAAAGTATTAAAGGTGATTTTATGTTTAAGGTTAACCTAAACTGTGATCTCGGCGAAAGCTTCGGCGCGTACACAATCGGACTTGACAGCGAGGTTATTCCGCTTATATCAAGTGCCAATATAGCATGCGGCTACCATGCAGGCGACCCGTGTGTTATGAGAAAAACAGTTGAACTTTGTAAGAGTAATTCGGTTTCAATCGGTGCACATCCGGGATTTCCGGATTTAATGGGCTTCGGAAGAAGAAACATCAATGCTTCGTCTCGCGAGGTTGAGGATTATGTTACCTATCAAATAGGTGCGCTTGATGCCTTTTGCCGTTCAAACGGAGCAAGGCTTACCCATGTTAAGCCGCACGGCGCTCTTTATAATATGGCTGGCAAGGACGAAAAGCTTGCAAAAGCAATAGTAAGCGCTGTTTATAACTACGATAAAAGCATTGTTCTTCTTGCTCTTTCGGGTTCAAAAATGATTGAGCAGGCAGAGCTTGCGGGCTTAAAGGCGGCAAGAGAGGTTTTTGCCGACAGAGCTTATGAAAGTGACGGAAGCCTTGTTGCCAGAACTAAGCCCGGTGCAATGATAACAAATGAGGACGAAGCCGTAAGCCGTGTTGTAAAAATGATAACACAGGGCAAGGTAACGGCAATAGATTCAAGCGAAATTGATATTCAGGCGGACAGCGTTTGCGTTCACGGCGACGGTGCAAAGGCGCTTGAATTTGTTCAGAAGCTGAATAATGCATTCAAAGAAAATAATATCGAGGTTGTGCCAATCCCCGAGTTGTTTGATTAGTTTTAAGGAGTGGCAAAATTGTATCAGAGAACTTACGCAAAAATCAATCTTGATGCCATTGAGCATAATATTGATGCCGTTATTGAAAAAACAAACACTAAGGTGCTTGGAGTAATCAAGGCGGATGCTTACGGTCACGGAGCAGTTGAGATTGCTCATCTTTTAAAGAACAAATGCTCGTTTTTCGGAGTTGCATGCATTGAAGAAGCGGTAGAATTGAGGAGAAGCGGAATTGAAAATCCTATTTTACTTTTAGGATACACCTCACCGCATGTTTTTGATATTGCTGTTAAATACGATATCCGAGTTGCAATTTTCAGCCTTGAGAGCGCAAAGGCTCTTTCAAATGAAGCGATAAAGCAGGGCAAGGTTGCTCCATTCCATTTTGCAATTGATACAGGAATGAGCAGAATCGGATTTCAGGTTTCGGAGGAGAGCGCAGATATTTGCAAGGAAATCTGTTCTCTTAAAAATATTTTCGCCGAGGGCTTGTTCAGTCATTTTGCAACTGCCGATGAGGAGGAGCTTTCAAAGGCGATTGAGCAGAGAAACAAATATAAAAGATTTGTGGAAATGCTCAAAGAACGCGGAATTGAAATTCCAATTAAGCACCTTGATAACTCAGCGGGATTGATGAATTTTGATGAGTATTTTGATATGGTAAGAAGCGGAATAATCACTTACGGGTTATATCCGAGCGAGGAGGTTGAAAAATCTCTTCTTGATATTCAGCCCGCAATGGAATGGATAACGCACATTTCTCATATTAAAACGCTTGAAGCGGGCAGAGAAATAAGCTACGGCGGAACATTTACAACTCAAAAGGAAATGAGAGTTGCAACAATTCCCGTTGGCTATGCCGATGGATATCCGCGGTGTCTTTCAAACAGATATAAGGTTATAGTAAACGGAAAGTTTGCACCTATTCTCGGAAGAGTTTGTATGGATCAGATAATGATTGATATAAGCGATATTGAAGGCGTTAAGCTTGAGGATAAGGTTACTCTTGTCGGAAAAGACGGGGATTGCAGTATTTCGGTTGAGGATATTGCAAATGAGTCGCACAGCTTTAATTACGAGTTTGTTTGCAGAATTGCAAGGCGCGTTCCGAGAGTATATTATCATAAAGGCAAAGAAGTTAAAACGGTTAATTATCTTCTTGATTAGAAAAAATAAAAAAGTAAAAGTGCTGTTTTTTATACAGCACTTTTTTTGTTGAATTATTTGTTTTTTGCAGCATGCTTTTTCATGGCATCAAAGCTTTCTGCACTTATTACATGCTCAATTCTGCACGCATCTTTGACAGCCGTTTCAGGCGAAACGCCGAGATTTATCAGCCAGTCGGAAATTAGAGTATGCCGCTCATACATTCTTTCGGCAATTTCCTTTCCGGGAGGCAAAAGAGTTATTTCTCCGGCTGAATTGATCTCAATATAACCGTTTTCCTTCAAGTTTTTCATTGCAATGCTTACGCTTGGCTTGGAAACCTCAAGCTCTCTTACTATATCAATGGAGCGGACAGCTCCTTTTGAATTCTTTATCATCAAAATAGTTTCAAGATAATTCTCTGCGGATTCTCTGATTTTCATTTGTAATCTCCCAATTTGTAATGAAAATATTATATCACAAAGTTAGGTGCATTTTCAATCCCTGAAAAAATTTGAAAAAACATCTTGACAAACGGGTTAGTCAATGCTAACATATATTCGGTTAGGAGAAACTAACCAATATAATTTGAAAAAGAGCTTGATGATGATTCTCAAAGTATTATTACAAACGAAAGATATGTCTTTATTGCTTCAATAATTAAAAGCTGTTATAATAGAAAAAACAGAGATACGCTCTCTGTGTCTGATAAAATCGATAGAATTGTAACAAATCGCTTTCTTGCTCTTCCCATCTTTGCACTTGTTATGTTTCTTGTGTATTTTATATCGGTTTCAACAGTCGGATCATGGGCAACGGATTGGACTAATGATATGCTGTTCGGCGAATGGATAATACCCGGAGTAGATAATGCATTGAATGCAGTCGGCTGTGCTCAGTGGCTTTCAGGTCTTATTGTTGACGGTGTAATCGGTGGTGTTGGTGCAGTTCTCGGATTTGTTCCTCAAATGCTCGTTTTATTTTTGCTTCTCGCGTTCCTTGAAAGCTGCGGCTATATGGCGAGAATAGCATTTGTGCTTGACAGAATTTTCAGAAGATTCGGACTTTCGGGAAAATCCTTTATTCCCATGCTTATCGGAACAGGATGCGGAGTGCCCGGAATAATGGCAAGCAGCTTCACACCTCTTTCAGCTTATTCCTTCCTCGTGTTTAATTTGCTTTGCGCTCCGTGCTTTGCGGCCATCGGTGCAATAAAAAGAGAGATGAACAGCGTAAAGTGGACATGGTTTGCAATCGGATATCAAACTGCATTTGCATATGCGGTGTCGTTTGTAATTTATCAGATAGGCTCTGCATTTGTAGGAGATGCAAATGTGCTCGGAACTGTAACGGCGGTAATAATTCTCGCGGTATTTTGCTGCCTGCTGTTTAAACCGAATAAACAAAGTACAAGGGGGATATAGATGCTTGAGTTTCTTTCTGAAAACTGGGGAACGATTCTAACTGCCGCAGTTTTGGTTTTAATAATCGGCGGAATTATTATTAAAATGAGAAAAGACAGAAAAAAAGGCAAGTCCGCATGCGGATGCAACTGTTCAGGATGTCCGTCCGCCGGAGCTTGCTGTTCAAAGAAAGATGACAATTAAAAAATTAAAGGACTTGTTCAAGACGAACAAGTCCTTTTTCTATTAGCCTTTTAAAAGATTTCTGTACAATTTTATGTATTCGTTTGCACTCTTTCCCCAACTCATATCGCATTCAAGTGCTCTCTTAACAAGAACATCGTGAAGCTCGGGATTGTTGTAAGCGTCAATTGCTCTGTAAATTGCACCGAGCATATCATATGCGTTGTAGGTTTTAAAGGTGAATCCGTTTCCTTTTCCGTCGCCGCTGTCCTGAATTGAATCCTTAAGGCCTCCGGTTTCACGAACAATGGGAAGAGTTCCGTAGCGCAGTGCAACCATTTGTGAAAGACCGCACGGCTCACTCTTGCTGGGCATCAGGAATAAATCTGCACCTGCGTAAATCTTGCGGGCAAGATCCGGAACAAAACCGATTGTAACGGCAACCTTGTTCGGATATTTGTTGTGGAGTTCACGGAAATAGCTTTCATATTGCCATTCTCCCGAGCCGAGAACAACATACTGAACATCTCTTTCCCAAAGCGATTTTTCAAGTACCTCGCGCATGAGGTCAACTCCCTTGTGACCTACAAGGCGGCTGACAATTCCGATAATCGGAACATCACTTCTAACATCAAGAGAGCAAAGCTTCTGGAGTTCTTCCTTGTTTTTTGCTTTTCCCGAAAAATCATCTGCCGAATAGTTTTGCCAAATGTTCGGGTCTGTTGCAGGATTGTATCCGTCGGTGTCAATGCCGTTCAAAATACCGCATAGCTTCCAGCTTCTCTGATTTAAAATCTGATCAAGACCGTGGCTGTACCAAGGGTCGAGAATTTCTTTTGCATAGGAAGGTGAAACGGTTGTAACAACATTGGCACACTCAATACCCGCCTTAACAAAGTTAACAAGTCCGTCGTAAAGAATAAGGTTTTTGTGATAATCATCAATTCCGAGAACATCGTTAAGAAGCTCGTCGCCGTATTTTCCCTGATATTGAATATTGTGAATCGTGAAAACGGTTTTAATATTTTCAAATCCGGGAGAATTTGCGTAATAAATGCTGTAATAAAGAGGCGTAAGTGCGCTCTGCCAGTCGTTACAGTGAATAATATCGGGCTTCCAGTCGATAGCGGGAATCATTTCAATTACCGCTCTTGCAAAGAAAGCAAATCTTTCCGCATCGTCGTAGTGACCGTAAATTCCGTCACGCTTGAAATAATATTGGTTATCAAGGAAGTAATAAATTACTCCGTTTGATTTTGCTTCGAAGATTCCGCAGTATTGCCTTCTCCACGAAACCGGCACGGAAATTGAAGTAATAAACTTCATTTGATCCTTATATTCCTGCTTAATGCCGTCGTAAAGAGGCATAACAACACGGCAACCGATAAGCCTTTTTCTAAGGGCAACGGGGAGAGAGCCGGCAACATCACCGAGTCCGCCTGATGCCATAAAAGGCAGGGCTTCTGAAGATACATATAAAACTTTCATTTAATTTCTCCTTGCAAATTGTGGTTATACCTTTGCATTTTTAGCCAAGCAAACAGGGAAATTAGGTGCTCCCGCAAGCTCAACATCA
>CAMFBH010000030.1 GCA_945948515.1 uncultured Clostridia bacterium | reverse complement strand
GATATATACAAATTAAACAAGCGCACTGATTTAACAGTGCGCTTTAAAATTATTATTGCTTATCAAGAACATTTGAAACAATCCACTGATCAATGAAGTTGTAAACCTCAAGTTTATTGTCTTCATTTAGAATTTCGTGGCGCTTGTTCGGATAAAGCTTAAGTGTAACATTGGTTTTGCCGGAAGCCTTAAGTCGGTTATAAACCTCCGTTACGCCTTTTCCGTAATTGCCGACAGGGTCCATATCGCCGCTGAGAAGAAGAACGGGAACGGATTTATCCACATTTTCAAACCAGTGGTCTGCATTGCAGTCCATAACGAGCCTTGCAAGGTCGATATATCCCTTAGCAGAAAACAAAAATCCGCATTTCGGATCTGCCATATAATCATCAACCGATTCCTTAACGCTTGTTCCCCAGTCATAGCTCGTTCTGTGTTCAAAGGGCTTGTCATAAGAGCTGAAGCCCAATTTATAAAGAGCTTGGCTTTTATATTTTGAGCCTTTTAATGCGGCAACTGTGTTTGAAATGCCTATGCTTATCGGTGCAAGATTATTTTTACCGCTTGTGCCGATAAAAATTGCTCCGTCAAAATCACAGCCGAACTGATTGATAAAGCATCGCATAACCATGCTTCCCATGGAATGACCCGAAATAATCATTTTCTTATCGGGGTATTCTTTTTTTGCAATGTCAAACAAGGTTTTGGCATCCTTTTGAATATTGAGCCAACCATCGTTCTCGCCGAAGTATCCGAGGTCTGCTTCGGAGGAGTTGCTCTTGCCGTGATTAGCCATATCGTTCATAAAAACAGCATAGCCGTTTCCGGTAAGATATTCGATAACGCTTTTGTATCTTCCGCAGTGCTCCGCCATGCCGTGATGAATCTGAATAACGGCTTTAATATTGCCGTTTTCGGGACTCCATTGCCATGCGTTGATTTCGCAAAGACCGGTTGCGCTCGGATATTTATATTCCTTAACCTTCATTAAAATCCCTCTTTCAATTATTTTTGATTTATTCTTCTGTTATTTCAGAAGCACAGTGACCGCATTTAACGGCATCAATCGGAATTTCCATTTTGCAGAAAGGACAGATTTTTGTTGTCGGGGCGGGCTCCTCTGCTTCCTCAATTAAGCCAACCTTTTCCTCAACGAGCTTTGTTGCCTTGTTAACAATTTTAACAATTATGAAAATAATAAGTGCCATCAAAAGGAAGTTGATAACAGCCGAAAGGAATTTTCCGTATTTGATTTGACCTATAACGAGGTCATCAAAAACATCTGCTGATTTTCCGCCTGTAATCATTCCTATTATCGGCATGATAATGTTATCGCAAAGGCTTGTAACAATATCCTTGAATGCGGCGCCGATAATAACGCCTACTGCGAGGTCGAGAACATTGCCCTGTGAAATAAACTCTTTGAATTCTTTAAAAAACTTTTTCATATAATTCTCCTTTTTCGTCTTTTTATTTATAATATCACATTATTCCGGTGAAATCAAATTCGGGAATAAAATTTTTAGCCGATGAAGAAAGCTCCTGAATGAAAACCGTTTCAAAGGGTTTACTTTCGGCATATGATATAACCTTTTCGTATTCGCGCTTTGTTAGCCTTCGGTCTATCTCCGGATATCTTTCAAGATTATTGCAGGGTGTATATTGAGCCATAAGGCTGATTGGAGTGGTGGAGTAGTTTTCGGAAAGATAATCAATTATCTCAAGCGATGAATTTGTGTTTGACGGCAGAATGAGATGGCGTATTATCATTCCTTTTTGCATAATTCCGTTATCGTCGTAAACACATTCGGGACATTGGCGCTTCATTTCTTCAATAGCTTTAGATGAAACATCAAAGTAATCCTTACAGAAGCTGTATTTTTCAGAAACGGAATTCCTTATGTATTTTAAATCAGGCAGATAAATATCTATAAGGCCGTCAAGCATTTTCAAAGCTTGTATATCTTCGTAGGAGGATGTGTTGTAAACAATCGGAACGGGGGATTTCCATTTTGAAAGAACATTTGCAATTCGGCTTACATAGTGAGTGGGGTTAACAAGATTTATATTGTGAGCGCCTTGCTCAACAAGGCTGTCAAATATTTCTATTAATCTATCGTCGCTGATTTCAACACCCTTGCACATTGAGCTTATTTCATAATTCTGACAGAACACACATTTTAAATTGCAGCCGCTGAAAAAAACAGCACCGCTTCCGTTTATTCCGCTTATTGGAGGCTCCTCCCAAAAATGGAGCGCCGCTCTTGCAAGCTTGAATTTATCGGGAGCTTTACAGAAGCCGATGCCTTTGCTTCGGTCAGCGCCGCATTTTCTCGGACAAAGATTGCAAATCATAACAAAGCCTTGTAAATTGCACCTTTCTTAATTGATGTAACCTCAGCGGCTTCCTTTGCCGCATCATTAATACCCATTCCGCTTTCAACAAGACGCTTTGCAATTTCAACGGCATCATTAAGAGTGTAATCCTGCTCACGATTTTCGGGCTTGCCCTCAATAATAAGAACAATTTCCCCCTTGATTTTTCCCTCTTCAAATTCCGATGCTTCTTTAAGAGTTGTAATAACAGCGTCCTCGTGAATTTTGGTAAGCTCTCTGACTATTGCAATTTTTCTGTCTCCGAAAGCGGCGTACATATCCCTGAGAGTTCTGCAAAGCTTGTGCGGAGCTTCGTAAAAAATCATTGTTCTTTTTTCATTTTTAACATCTTCCAGATGCTCGCGCCTGCTTTTTTTGTTAACGCTTAGAAATCCCTCAAATGTAAACCTTCCCGATTCCATTCCCGAGATTGCAAGAGCGCTTGCAAAGGCAGTCGGTCCGGGAACGCAAACAACATCAATCCCTCTCTCACGGCAAAGGTAAACAAGGTCCTGACCGGGGTCGGATATTGCAGGCATTCCCGCATCCGTTACAAGCGCACAGCTTTCGCCGTTTTCAATTCTTTGAACAATCATTTCACCGCGTTCGCGGCGGTTATGCTCATAGTAGGAAACGGATTCTTTCTTAATTTCAAAGCGGTTAAGTATTTTTTGCGTAACGCGAGTATCCTCGGCGGCAATAAAATCAACACCTTTAAGAGTTGAAACGGCTCTTGGTGAAAAGTCGTCAAGGTTTCCTATCGGTGTTCCGACAACAAATAGCTTTCCGGACATATTACACCTCCCGATTCTTTGCATAATCGGCATAAATTTCAGTCATTTCCTTTGTAAATCTCATATTCTCTTCTTTGAGAATTAGCTGCTTTTCAACGGTAAGAAACGGCTTTGAGCCTTTTTTTCCTTCAATCAGGAAAAGAAACGGAGCTTCACCGTGCCTGTCGCACACAAAACGCAGACGCTTCGGTTCTATTGAGTGCTTTCTCATGGAAAAGATAACATCGGCGAGTCGTTCGGGACGGTGGCACATGCAAAGCCTGCCTTTGAATTTTAAAAGATACGAAGCACATTTGACCGCATCGTCAACTGTACAGCAAACCTCATGCCTTGCAATGCGAGCACTCTCGCTTTGGCTTTCAATTCCGCTGTTAACGCTTTTATAGGGCGGATTCATCGTAACAAGATTAAAGCTGTCGCTCCCGAATATTTCGTTTATTTTTCTCAAATCCGCATTGTAAACCTTTATTCTATCTTCAAGTGAATTTCTTTTTATTGAATTTTCAACCTGAGCACAGGCGTTTTTCTGAATATCAATGCAGGTGATGGGAAGCAGGTTTTCGTTTCTTGCCCACAGCATGGGAATAATTCCGCATCCGGTTCCCAAATCTATTGCTTTTTCGCGGTGTGTCGGCATGGCAAAATCTGCGAGCAAAACAGCATCTGTGCCGAAGGTGTGTTCGCTCGAGGTTGCAATTTCAATTTTGTCGGAAAGGCGTTCGTAATTATACATATATTTCTCCAAAAACAAAAAAAGCGTACTGCAAAAGTACGCTGATTTTATGTAAAATAATGTTATGCCTGTGAAGGAGCACCAACGGGGCAAGTTGATTCACAAGCTCCGCACTCAATGCAAGTATCAGCATCAATAACATATTTGCCGTCCCCCTCGGAAATAGCACCAACGGGACATTCAGCAGCACAAGCGCCGCAAGCAATACAATCGTCTGAAATTGCAAATGCCATTACAGAACACCTCCTAACATCAATCTACCATTATAATAACATATTATAAATAAAATGCAAGAATTTTTTTTATGGGAATTATTCCTTGGAGGCGAGTTGTTTGGAAATCGGTATAGCATCTTCTCTGTCAACGGTTACGGGAGCACCGTCGGGAGAGGCATTAAGAGAAACCTTGAGCTTACCCGATAAAAGAGAAACATCAACAACCGTTCCTCTGCCTTGCGGGCAGTCAACAATTGTTCCTTTCTTCGGAGTTATTTTATTAAGATAATCATAGGAGTTCTGTTCGTATTTCAAGCAGCACATAAGGCGACCGCAGGTTCCGCTGATTTTACCGGGGGAGAGGCTCATGCCCTGCTCCTTTGCCATTTTTATTGAAACCGAATGAAAATCATTCAGGAATGTTGAGCAGCAGAAAGGTCTTCCGCATATTCCGAGTCCGCCGAGTATCCGGCTTTCGTCTCGAACACCGATTTGACGAAGCTCAATTCTTGTTTTAAATTCACCGGCAAGCTCTTTAACAAGCTCACGGAAATCAACTCTTCCGTCAGCGGTGAAATAAAAAATGATTTTTGAACCGTCAAAAGCAATTTCAACATGGGAAAGAACCATTTCGAGCCCGAGCTCGGCAATGCGCTCGCATGCAATCTTGTAGGCTTCTCTCTCTCTGACCTTGTTGTTTTCAACCGTTTTTAAGTCCTTAGGAGTGGCAATTCTGACAACCGACCTGAGGGGCAAAACGAGTTCGCTGTCGTCAACGCTTTTTATTCCTGTTGCAGCAACGCCCATTTCTGTTCCTCGCGCTGTTTCAACTATAACCTTATTTCCCTGTTTAACCGCAATTCCTGCAGGATCAAAATAGTAAAGCTTTCCGTTTTCCTTAAAACGAACACCTACCACATTATTCATAAATAATCCATGCCTTTCCGCCCGCACGCTTGAAATTCTGCACCGTGTTTACGGGCAACACGAAGCAGATTAATATATTACTTACCGCACGCCTCTTTGAGGTTGCAGCAAATTTTTGTTATCATAAGAGAATTATTAATGTTTTTATCAGGAAGAGTGCAAAGAGAGTCTGTGCATTCAATAAGAGCCATAAGCTTTTGCTTTGATAGCCTTTTGTAAAGGAGTTCTGCACTTTCCTTTCTGCCTGAAAGACAGCCTCCCTGCTCAAAGAGCAGAGCATCTCTTAAAATGAGCTTAAAAAAGTTTAAAACATTTGAGGTAAGCTGTCTGTCTCCGTCTAAAGAGGAGCATTCTTTTAAAAGTAAAAACTCGTTGTCGTTAACGAGAGCACTGCAAATTCTGTCTGCAATATCGGAAACCTCGCTCGCTTTTCCGCTGGTGAGAGCTTCAATGGCTTTGCCTATATTTCCGTTCCATTCGGTCAAAGTGTTTTTTGCCTGCTCAAGCGAAGCATCCGCACATTTTTTGCAAATAAATTCTGCCGCCTCGCTTGTGTTTACGGGATTTAAAGAAAAAACACACGAGCGAGATAAAACCGTTTCAAGCATCATTGATTTGCTTTTTACGGTTAGAATAAAAATGGCATATTCCGGAGGCTCCTCCAAAATTTTAAGAAGCGCATTCTGAGCAGAAGAATTCATATAATGTGCGTTTCCGAGAATATATATCTTATAGTCCGATTCGTTCGGCTTAACAAAGCAATCGTTGATAACTTCTCTAACCGTTTCAACCTTGAAAACCTTTTTGCCATCGGGCACCGAACGCTCAATGATATCAGGATGAACACCTGAGAGCGCCTTTTTGCATTGGGAGCATAAACGGCACGGTTTAATGCTTTCCCTGCATACTGCCGCAAGTGCAATTTCACGCGCGAGAGTGCGCTTGCCCAATCCGTCATCGCCTTCAAGAATTAAGGCGTGGGGAAGCTTTTTTGATTCAAACAGATATGAAATCTGTTCCTTGATTTTTTCGTTTCCTAAAAAATTTTCAAAATTCATTTATACTATCTATCAGAATTTTCTGAAATCCTCAACATCTATAACGAATGCAACCGCTCCGCCCTTTTCAACGGCAATCGGTTGTTTTAGTAAAGAGCCTGAAAGAGTGCTTTTTACACCCTCTTTTTCAATTTTACGCTTTGAAGTGTTTTCTTCAAGAATTTTAAATACATTTTCAACTTTTTCATCCTGTGTTCCAACAAACACCATTGTGTAGCCGTCTGCGAGGAACTGACCGGTTGTGGCAGTTCTCGATGCAAAAAAACCGTTAACAGATAAGGCGTCAATAACCTGCGATAAATCCGAATTCATTACAATAGCAATAACAAGCTTCATAAACATTCTCCTTTCTGAATAATTTTGATGATTTTATTATATTGGTTTTTTCAAAATAAAACAACAAAATGCCGAAAATGTTCAACGAAAATTAACAAAAGGTTGAATAATTCAAGCTAAAACGCTTGCCGCCGCAACGATTGCGGGCATGGTGATAATTGAGAGAAGCGTTGATTGAGCGGCGAGCTCGCTGCCGAGAGCGGCATCACTGTCAAATTTTTCGGCAAACATAGCGGTATTTGTTGCAGTCGGCGCGCAGGAGGAAACGGTAAGAGCAATAAGCATATTTCCGCGAATACCTGCAATATAGAATAAACCGAGCATAATCAGGGGAATAGCAATAAGACGAAGAACAGAGCAGAAGTACAGCTCTTTTTTTATTATAAGATTTTTAAAATTCGAATTTGCAAGAAATGTGCCGAATACAATCATTGCCATAGGGCTGTTGCAGTCGCCTACGAGTTTCATCGGAGTTTCAATGAAATCGGGAATGTTTAAATTTAAAAGGAAAAGAGGAATTCCTATAAGAACGGAAACGGTTCCGGGATTTAAGATAACCTTTTTAAAATTCATTTTGGCTTTTTTGCCTGAAATCTCGCTGATACCGTAGGTGAAAGCAAAAATATTGAAAACCGCAACATAAACGGAGCAAAAGAAAACTCCTTCGTTTCCTATAACGCTTTTGGCAAGCGGGATTGCAAGAAATGCGGCGTTTGAAAATGTTATTGCATAGTGGTAAATTCCACGCTCGTAAGCGTTTCTTTTTCTAAAGGTTAAAGAGCTGATAGCAATCCCCAAAAGGTGAGTTGCACAGGCACAGACAAACGCGATTAGCAGACCTTTGATTTTTTCCGGCGTTCTTTCCATTGTCATAAAGGTGTGGATAACGGCAACCGGAAGTATAATGTTAAAAAGAAGGTCAACAAGCCTTTTGCTGTCTTTTTGGGTAAATATTTTTGTTTTGTCTGCCACAAAGCCGAAGCCCGAAATAAGATAGAGTATAACGACTTGAAGGGCTATCGTTTTCAAATTTTCTAAAAACAATTATTCTGACTCCTTGATTTCGGAAGTTTTTTTGAAAAACAAGAGAAAGCACAACGCTGCAATGCTTATGATTAAATCGCAAACCGGATTTGAACTGTTAACAAAGGGACTTTCCGAAGCAAATTTAAAATAAGATGCAATAGCGGGGATAGAAAAAACAGCCGAGCAGATAATCAACGCTTTCGTAATAAAAAATCCCCATGAAGAAAACGACGAGGGCTTTTGAATAAATCGGTAAAACGCAGTGAAAAAGCAAAGCCGAAAAACAGCCGAGAGCATTTCAAAGAAGCCCTGCGGATTTAGTTTAATATTAATAACTCCGAGCAAAATCAGAAGTAGATTGAGAATTGATGTTAAAACAGGAGCAATATGAATAAATCCGAGCGCTTTAAAATCAATTTCGCCGTTTTCTATGTAAATGAAGAACAAGCTGAAATATATGCTTGAAATCAGTGAAAGTAACCCGATTAAACCGTTTAATACAAATTCGGGAGTTATAAAATACATTATGTTTTCATATTCGCTGATACAGTACACGGCTTTATGAACAAAGCTAAGAAAAAATCCTGCGGCAAAAAGCAGCCCCGAAATTTTTAATTCGTTATTTTTGATTAATTCTTTTTCCGACAAAGAGCCTTTGATTTTGCAAGACAAAAAAGCAAAAAGAAGTGAAGCTCCAATAAGAGCATAAAGATAAAATGAAGAATTTCCAAAATCGGAATTGACCGAAGTTTTGCTTGTGTCGGATAAAAAAAGGAGCTGAAAGCCGTGCAGAAAAACGCCTCCTGCACAGCTCAAAGCGGTAAAGCATCGAAAGAGCGGTGCAAGTTTGTTTTTTTGCAATTTCAACTCCTCCGAAATATCAGTCGTTTATTCTTTTATCAATGCTGATGTAATCTCTGGAATGAGAAACGCTCTTGTATGCAGGTCTCATTATTTTTCCGTTTGAGGAAATTTCCTCAAGTCTGTGAGCACACCATCCGCTTATTCTTGCAGTTGCGAAAAGCGGAGTGAATAAATCCTCAGGAATACTGAGAGTTTTGTAAACAAGACCCGAATAAAGGTCAACATTTGCACACATTGCCTTGTCAACACCTTTGATTTCGGCAAAAATTTCGGGCGTGAGCTTTTCAATGTTTTCAAGAGTTCTGAATTCTTTTTCGTATCCTGCTTCGTAAGCAAGCTTTCTCGCGTTAGCCTTGAGAACAACAGCTCTCGGGTCGCTTAAGGTGTAAACAGCATGACCCATTCCGTAAACAAGGCCTGATTTATCTCCCACTTCTTTTCTTATGATTTTTGCAAGATAATCCTTCATCTGACCTTCGTCTGTCGGGTCGGAAACATTTGCAATTATATCGTTCATCATATTTGCAACCTTAATGTTGGCACCGCCGTGTCGCGGACCTTTAAGAGAGCCGAATCCGGCAGTAATTGCCGAATAAGTATCCGTTCCGCTTGATGTTAAAACTCTTGTTGCAAAGGTTGAGTTGTTTCCGCCGCCGTGGTCGGCGTGAAGCATTAAGCAAAGGTCAAGAAGCTTTGCCTCCTCATGAGTGAATTTTTTATCGTGGCGGAGCTGATACAAAATAGATTCCGCAATAGACTGATCCTTGCGAACAGGATGCAAAAACATTGTTTTATTATAATAAGCCCTGCGCTTAACCTGATACGCACTGTTCATAATTGTGGGCATTTGTGCAATAAGCTGGAGCGACTGACGAAGAACATTCGGAATGGTTGTATTATCAGGGTCCTCATCAAAGGAATAAAGCGCCATTACACAACGCGCCATTTTATTCATTATGTCCTTTGAAGGATGCTTCATAATAACATCTTCAACAAATTCATCGGGAAGAGCTCTGCACTCTGCGAGAACCTCGAGAAGAGCATAAAGCTGATTTTGCGTGGGAAGAGAACCGAAAAGCAAAAGCCAAATAACCTCTTCATAGCCGAATCTGTCTTCCGCAAGGCAGGCGTTGATAATATCATTAATATCGTAGCCTCTGTAAGAAAGCTTGCCTTCTTTGGGAATTCTTTCGCCGTCTAGAATGTAGTAACCCTCAACGGAGCAGATTCTTGTAAGTCCTGCCATAACGCCTGTGCCGTCGGCATTTCTGAGACCGCGCTTAACCTGGTATTTTTCATATGAATTAACATTAATGTTGTTATTTTTCTGCAATTCGCCGCAAAGTGTTGTGATTGCATCCATGGAAATCGGCGATATGTAATTGCTTGGCATATAATCTCTCCTTTTTTTCATAATCGTTTAGTGAAAATCATAAAAATATTATACCGCAATAAATTATAATATAGAAAAATATTATACAGTTATAATTAAATAAAGTCAAGGAGAAGGAAAATGAAAAAAGTTCTGATCGTTTTTGTACTGATTTTTATTTTAACTCTTGTTTGTCCGATGTTTTCAAGCTTTGCTCCGAAAAAGGGCAGCTCAAAGCAGGAGGAAACAAGCGGGAAAAACCCGCTTGTAACTATATTTGATTCAAAAAATTCTTCAGTCGCGAATGGAATTATCATTGATTTTATTGATTGATGATTTAACCTCAACGCTGTATTGCGCGCCGGACAGATAATGATTCCAATTTTTTGAAAACTCTCTGTAATGCTTCAGACTGCTTTTTGAAAGCATTTTGCCGATATGAAAAGCATCGCATTGGTTTTGGTTAACAGTAGTTTTAAATGCATTGAGGCATAGCATTTTAATTTTTTCGTTAAGCAGTTTTTCAATTTGTTTAACTTTATCTTCTGAAAGATTTGCGTTGCTGTTCTTTTCAATATCAATTATTTGAGCATCAATTTTAACTTTTGAAAAAACGCCCAGGGAGTCTGCGCTCGGAATAACCTTTGTTTTCGTTTTTGAAGAAGAAACCTCAATTCCGATTTTACCGAGCTGAGAGTCTTCAACGGTAACGGTGCATCTGTCAACCTTGTTGTCGGCAAATAAAAAGCCGAGCGTTTCGTCTTCATTCAGTATTGCTTTAAACTCGCTCTTACTGAATATCGCAATTCCTTCAACACGGCAGGGCTTGTCTTTTTCGGCAATAATAACAGGTAAATAAATATCGCTCGTATCGGAAATCTGCGCACTGATAAGATCTTTAACCGAAACATCTGCGCTCACGCCTGTTTCTTCGCCGCTGGAAAGAAGGTCGAAAATTGCCTCGCTCGGAATAAGAGAGCCCTTTTCTTCGCTTTTCATAACATCCTTTGCGCTCGTTTTTGAAAGGGCAACAAGAACATCCGGACGGCTGTCGGCGCTTCTTATCAAATAGTCTAAGCTTTTTGTTATATCATCGTTTATTAAATCAAAGCCGAACACAATAATATTGTTGTGGCCGATAAATATTTTTTTAGCACTTATTTCGGAGCATTTTGCTATTGCCTGAGAAATTGTTTGCGCGCTCTGGCTTAGAGTTGTTGTAATATTACCTGAAAGAGCATCAACTCCGCTTCCTTCCTTAACTGTGTCAAGCACCTGAAGGGTTATTTCAAAATTTCCGTTTTCGTAGTCAATTCCCATACCCTGAACAATACTCATTTCGCTCAAGGTGTATGTTTGGGAGCAGCCGGAAAGCAGAAGACCCGAGGCGAGAATACAGGCTAAAATTTTAATAGTTCTCAAGCAGTTCATCTCCGTAATTTCTTTTTTTGACAAAAAGGCTTATAAGTGGAATTACGGTGTTGAAAAGTGCGAAAATTATAAAAAGCACCGTAGGCGAAAGGCCTTTTTGTGAACTGAGCATTGAATTTGAAAAAATTATTGAAACAGCAAGCGTGAGCACGGTGCAAATCAAGCAGGAGAGTTTGTTTGACTTGATTTTAAGGCACTTCATTGAGCAATAAATCATTAGTGAAAGCTTGATAAAAGATGCAAAAATCCAAACGGCTGTATGAATTGCATCAAGCCGTCCGAAGCCTCTTAAACTTGCCATTTGAGACAGCGCATAAATTGGGAAGGTTTGCGTTGAGATGTAATCTCCGAGAACACCCAAAGCACAAATCATAACACAAAGAGAAATGATATAAGATGAGGAAACCGAAAGCACAAATGGCTTATTGCTTTTTTCGGTCAGCTTATCCGCAATTATCAGATAAACAATTATTTCATTTGTGTTTGAAGTGGTTTTAAATGCTCGTTCGATTATTTGAGTATTACTTGATTCAATAAGAGGAAACAGATTTATAAATTCGAAGTTAGGAATATTAAATGCTATAAGCAGAACAATTCCCATAATTAAAACTGCAAACGCAAATCCGGAAAATCTTCCGAGCGCTTCAATTCCTAAATAGGCTCCGTAGGCACATGCAAGCAGAATAAGAATTGTGAATATTATTGAGCTGTGCTGAGAATTAATTCTTGTTGCCGAAAATGAAGAAAATCTTGCGGTATCTATTGCAGAAAGAAAAACAGTGTAAGGAAAGTAAATTCTTGAAATAATTTTATTTTTTAAAGGATTCTTTTTTAAGCTGATGCACAGAATTGCCGGAACAGACATCAGAAGCGTTACGGCAAATCCGATTAAATGAGAAATAAAATAATCATTGTTTATCTTACTGTAAGAAAGGGACTGAATAAAAGTCATAACAACTACAAGGCGCGATACCGTAAGAAGAAAAAACAAATAATACGGAGGAATTTTTCCTTTTGAATAAAAGCTATTCATCAATACTAACACCACTCATTTCCTGAACTCTGACGCGCCTTCTTGAAAGCTTTTTCCAGCTCTCTCTGAAAATTATATCCCCAATGCTTTTCTTGTTCAGCGGAGAAATGGGCGCTGTGTACGGAATACCGTAGGGGTTAATTGCCGCAATGTTCACACAAAGACAGGCCGCGGCAAGAACAACTCCGTAAATTCCTGTTATTCCCGCAATGACTATCAGCCCTATTCTTAAAATTGCGGCGCTTTCATAAAGAGGATAAACAACATATGAGGCTATGGCTGTAACAGCAACAACAATAAGCATCGGCGCGCCTATCAGCCCTGCGGTTACCGTTGCCTCTCCGATAACGAGTGCTCCGATTATCGAAACGGCATGACCGATTGTTTTAGGAAGTCTTAATCCTGCCTCTCTCATTATTTCATACAGCAAATGAATTAACAGCGCTTCAATCGTTAAAGGAAACGGAGTTGTAACCTCTGCATGAACAATAGTAAACAGCAGATTCGTCGGAAGAAGCTCCTGATGATAGGTTCCTATTGCAATATAAAATGCCGGAAGAAATACCGAAACCACAAAGCTGAAATATTTTAACAGCCTTATGAATCCTGCGTAAAACGGTGGATTGTCGTAGTCATCAAGAACCTGAAAATTATCGCTGAAAAGATATGGAACATACATGGCAAAGGGCGTTCCCTCAATCATAACGGCAACTCTTCCCTCGAGGAGCTTTGAGGCAAGGGTGTCAGGTCTTTCTGTCGTTCCCACTGCCGAAAAAAATGTTTTAATATCCGTATCAATAAAAGGTAATAAACAACCGTAATCAAGAACAGCCTGAAGATTTGAGCCCTTCAGTCTCATTTCAATCTGACTTAGCAGCGCCTTATCGGCCCTGTTGTCCAAATATGCAAGAACAACGGGAGTTTTGGCGTCCTTTCCGAGTTTAAGCTGCTTGAATTTTAAATGATGAGTTTTTAATCGTTTCCTTAACAGCGCCTTGTTGTCATTAAGAGCCTCAATAAAGCATTCCTTTGCGCCTTTCACCATGGCTTCATTGGAAGGCTCGTCGGTATTTCGCTTATTCCAGCCCTGCGCACCGAGGCAAATTGCCTTGTTATATCCGTCAATCATAAAAACAGCAAATCCGCTCATCAAAAAATATCCGAAATCCTCAAAGCTTTGTGCCTCGTTAACTTCAACCGACGAGATTACACAGCTCTTTATTTTTTCATAGTGCTCCTGAGGACTTTTAAAATCAAGTTCACAGGTTAAAATGGGACGAGCTACCATTTGAGTGAACATAAGAGAGTTTATCAGACCGTCCATAGCGGCAAAAAAAGCCTTTTCTCCGTTTACCGTTACCTCTTTAAGAAGAAAATCCGAGCAATCGTTGTAGTACTCGTTTTTCAGCTTTTCTATATTAATGGCAAGACTTGAGCTCAATTTTTCCACACTTATCACCTAAAAAGATTTTTAGCATATTTTCAAAATATATTCTCAAAATAATCTCGGTGATAAAAATGACTGTAACGATAATCAGAGCAATAATTATTTATATTTTTGTTATTGCGGCGGTTAGAATAATGGGAAAAAGGCAAATAGGCGAGTTGAATCCGCACGAGCTTGTTATAACAATAATTGTTTCTCAAACAGCTTCAATTCCGCTTGAAGAGAATTCAATGCCTCTTGCAAATTCAATAGCTCCGCTTCTTGTATTTGTGAGCCTTGAAATAATAATGTCCGTTGTTTCAATGAAAAGTCTTACCTTCAGAAATATTCTTCAGGGCAGACCTATCATGATAATTAAAGACGGAAAAATTAATCAGTCCCTTTTGAGAAAGCTTCGTTTCACAGTGGACGATCTTGTTGATTCTCTCAGACAAAAGGATATTTTTGATTTAAATGAGATTCAAGATGCTGTTATTGAAACAAACGGAAGCGTTTCGGTTCTTAAAAAGAGCGAAAAAAATGCGCTCACTCCGAGTGATATCGGAATAAGCACAGATGAAAAATCAACTCCCGTTGCGGTTGTAATAGACGGAAAAAGCGTAAGTGAATATTTCGGCTCGGAAAAAATAAGTGATTCCGAAATTGAATTACTTGTAAAAAGTAACAATACCGAAATAGGTAAAATAATGCTTTTAACGGTTGATTCTGCCGGAAACACATTTTTAGTGCCTAAGCAATCGAAATAAACAGTGAAAAATACTGTTAATCAAAGGGGATTCAAAATGAAAAGAATTTGGATTGCGGCAATATTTCTTATTGCCGTTGCGGCGCTTTGCACTTACGACCAGCTTGTAATAAAAGATACCTTTGAAGCAATCAGCTTTTCCGCTGAGCAGGCGCAAAATGCTATTGATAATAACGATTTGGAAAGTGCGGCAAAGCACTGCGTTTCAATATCAAATGAATGGAATAAACGCTATAAAATGCTTGCAATAATTATTGAGCACGGTTCATTGAACGATTTGTCGGTTTGTATCAGCGGACTCCTGCATTCTGTTGATGAGAAGGATGAAGAAGCAATGTCAGAATCACTTAAAGAATGCAAAACAATGGCTCAAATGATATATGAAAATCAGCTTCCGACATTAGAAAATATTTTTTAACTAATCCTTTTTCGTAACAGTTGGCTTTGAGATAAAATAAGCGAAAATGAAAGATAAGCCGAGCAGGACGGAGGCGGAGCCGACTGCCGTTCCTGCTTTTGCGCCGGGTGAAAGCTCTGCTTTTTCATAGGCCTTAGGGTCGTTTATTATTGCTGAGTTTGAGTAATTATTATCAGCGCTTTGGATTTCTGCTTCGTATTCTGTGTGCTCCTGCGGATTATACTTGGTTTGGGTAGCTCTTTTTGCTTCGTATTTCTTTGCTTTTGTTGTTTGAGCTTCTGTTATCTTCTGTGTTTGTTCTTTCGTTTCGGGTGGAGTGTATTTCGTTTGCTTTTCCGTTGATGCTTTCTTTGTTGTTTCCTTTTCCGAAGCACTGCTTTTCTGAACGGCATTTTTCAGTGTTGCCGTTTTTGAAACAGTGCTTTTTATTGTTGTCGATTTTGAGCTTGACGGCTTTGTTAAATCAAGAGTATAGCCGTTTAAAAGGTTATACTCGTTTTTATTGATTATTAGACTTACATCTATTACATTCTTAAGAGCAAAGTCTTTCCCCGTCAGCTTTATTCCGCAAGCAGCTTCTCCGTAATTACTTCCGGTTCTTACATTTTCAAAATTCTTTAATACCTCTGCTCCCGTTATTTGAGTTTGACTGTTTTTCTTTATTGTTATCTCTTTTTGCTCCGTAATCGATGTTACCGTTATTACAAAATATGCCTCTCTTATTTCCTCCTGCGAGTAGAAAACGGCATAAAAATAAAAGGCTTCGCCTTTTTCATCTCCTACATATTTATATATTCCGCTTTCCTTTTCTCCGCTGAAATTTTCGCTCTCCACCTCTTCAAGATTACTCCAGCAATCAAGGTCTTCTATATAATCCCTATCGCTTGCGTATGCGTTTACATTCACTATCAGCAGCACCATCA
>CAMFBH010000029.1 GCA_945948515.1 uncultured Clostridia bacterium | reverse complement strand
GGCGGACGCTCCGACTACGGTGCGCTCATGCATTATGACCAGGTGTGGACAAGTGATAACACAGACGCTATTGACCGTATGGTAATCCAAAAGGGATATTCTCTTTTACGACCGATAAAAACAATGAGGGCATGGGTAACGGATATTAACTGGTACAACAAGCCCTGCTCCCTTGATTTTAGATTTAATATTGCAATGCAGGGCGCTCTTGGTATTGGCGGAGATTTGACAAAATATTCAAATGAGGATTTGGGAATTTGCAAAAAGAACATTGCCTTATACAAGGAAATAAGAGAGCTTGTTCAATTCGGCAATCTTTACAGAAATATGGATATTGATGAAGACGAAATACTTTTCAATCAATATGTAAATGACGAAAAAACAAAGAGTGTTGCCTTTATCGCGGCAAACGGAACGAGATTTTTCAAGAAAGCTGTGCCTATGCATTTCGACGGACTTGATGAAGAAAAGCGTTACGCACTTACTATTAATGACGAAACCTACGAAAAAAGCGGAGCATACCTTATGAATGTTGGTATTGATTTAGTGGTGCGTTGTGCCGACTATAACAGGATAATAATAATTAGAGAGACGGATTAAATTAGAATATGATGAAACGCAATGAAACAAGAGTTAACAGAATTAAAGCAGTCTTTGACAGAAGAATCCGGGAAGCGTCCCGAAAAAGTATTGCAAACAGTACATTAACGGACGATAAGCTTCGTTTGATGATGAGGGTGTGCAACCTTGCACCAAAATGGCTTTCTGCCTTGGAAAATAATTGATGAAGGTGCAATCAGTAATACAGACCTGCGAATGCTTATTGATGAAATAAAAATATTCGAAGTTGACGGGAAACTTGATGTAAAAATAACTTTCAATGGAAAATTCAAGGAGCACACTTTAAAATATAATGATGTTGAAATACTGAATTTGGTATCTTGATAAAGCAAAAAGCAAGCCGTAAAAAGCTTGCTTTTTGTGGTGCGGAAGAAGGAACTTTCGTCAAAACAATTTCCGTGACTAAAGCAAACACTAACGCATTTGCTAACAATCACTGCAATTGTTTCTCCTCTCAAAAACTGCCGTACAGTAGTGCGTCAGTTTTTGTATTTTTTATTGTGAGGGTTCAAGTCCTACAAATATTAAAAATACCACAGCACACTACGGTGCTATGGTATTTTTGGTGCAGGAGAAGGGACTTGAACCCTCACCGACTTAGCGCCGACTAGAACCTGAATCTAGCGCGTCTGCCATTCCGCCACTCCTGCGTACATATATTCTTCTAATGCCTAAAAGCGAAAATATAATATCACAAAGGCAAATAAAAGTCAATCAAATATAGACATAAAATGATATTTATAGTATAATTCAATTTGCGGAAGGGGCGGTGAAATTATGCGCTTAAACGAGGAACTTAACAGATACGGCGATTTGAATATTTATCCTATGCATATGCCGGGGCATAAGCGCAATTTGAAGTTTCTACCGATAGACAAGCCCCTTAAATATGATATTACCGAAATCGACGGATTTGATAATCTTCATTCACCGAGCGGGATTATTCTTGAGGTTGAAAATGAGCTTTCGCGCCTTTATGATTGTGAAAAAAGCTTTATTTCCGTTAACGGCTCAACTCTCGGAGTGATCTGTGCCGTGCTTGCTTTGTGCGAGCCTCATTCCAAAATCGCTGTTGCGCGAAACTGTCATATTTCGGTCAGCAATGCCTGCACTCTTGCAAGGCTTGAGGTTGAGTATCTCGACTGTGAATTTAACTGCGAGCTCGGAGTTTTTTCCGAAATAACTCTTGACAGCATAAAGAAAACCGATTCCGATGTTATTGTTATAACCTCACCTACCTACGAGGGATTTGTCAGCAACACTAAAGAGATTTACGAATATTGCAAAAAAGAAAACAAGCGTTTGATTGTTGACTCCGCCCACGGCGCCCATCTCGGATTTTGTGATGCTTTTCCCGAAAGAGCTGTTGGAGATGTGGTAATATGCTCGCTTCACAAAACGCTTCCGGCAATGACTCAGTGCGCCGTAATAAATTGCCGAACTAAGCAGATTGCAGACAAAATCAAGCAAAAAATTGATATTCTTGAAACAAGCAGTCCCTCCTATGTTCTTATGTCGAGTATAGCCTCATGCTGCGATTTTCTTAACGACTATTCAATCTTTGAAAGCTACGAAAAAAGGCTTTCTTCCTTTTATAACGAAACAATGCTGAATGTTCTGCGCTTTGCGGATAATGACGATAAGGGGAAAATAGTTGTTTCCTGTGCCGATTCAAATTTAAGCGGAAAAGAGCTTTATGATATTCTTCTTAATAAATACAGAATTCAATGCGAGGAATACAGCCGAAATTTTGTGCTTGCAATGACGAGTATATGCGATACAGACGAAGGATTTGAACGACTTAAAAATGCATTGACTGAAATTGACTCACAAGCCGTTTTAAAGGAAAGAAAAGAAATTAAAAAGCCGTGCATATTGGAAAAAGCACGGAATGCTTATGAATGCACAAACTTTTTTGAAGTGCCCATTGAAAATGCCGAGGGAAAAATATGTGCAGAGTATGTTCTTGCATATCCTCCGGGATGTCCTTTAATAGTTCCGGGAGAGGTGATTTCAAATGAGCTTGTTTCAGAAATATTCGATTTAATGAGCAATGGTGTTAATATTGTTTTTCAAAACTCCTCAGGAGGAAAAGTTATTCGCGTTGTTAATATTGACAATCGTTAAAATATAATATAAAATATACTCAATCAGTTTATTGAAAAGAGGTGCACACCGATGAAAAGAATTAAAACATTATCTTCAAGAAATCTTTGCGAGTCTGCAAAGAAGGGCGGCTGCGGAGAATGCCAGACTTCCTGCCAGTCAGCAAGCAAAACTTCCTGCGCTGTTGCAAACCAGAAATGTGAGCAGCTCAAGAAATGAGATTAAAAGCAGAACGGCGGTTAATCCGCCGTTTTTCTTTGAGGTTGATTTATGATTCATTCCTATAAAATGAACGGCTACAATATCATAATTGATTCAAACAGCGGCTGTGTGCACAGCGTTGATGAGGTTGCTTATGATATTATTAATATGTACGAAACCAATAGCCGCGATGAAATAAAAAAAGAAATACTTAAAAAATATTCAAATGTTCAGGGAGTAACCGAAAGCGAAATAGAGGAATGCTTTGAAGATATTGAGCAGTTGAAAGCAGAGGGAAGGCTTTTCAGCGAGGATACCTTTCGTGAAACAGCACTCAGCTTTAAAAAGAGGCAGGGCGTTTTAAAGGCTCTTTGCCTTAATGTTGCTCACACCTGCAATCTCGCCTGTAAATACTGCTTTGCGGGAAAGGGCGAGTACAACGAGGAAAAATGCAGTATAATGCCGTTTGAGGTTGGCAAGGCTGCGCTTGATTTCCTTGTTGAAAACAGCGGGACAAGGCACAATCTTGAGGTTGATTTTTTCGGCGGCGAGCCTCTGCTCAACTGGGAGGTTTGCAAAAAGCTTGTTGAGTACGGCCGCTCAATTGAAAAAGAAAAGAATAAGAATTTCAGGTTTACATTAACAACCAACGGGCTTCTTGTTAACGATGAGGTTATAGATTTCTGTAACAGGGAAATGGGCAATGTTGTTTTGTCGCTTGACGGCAGAAAAGAGGTTCACGACAGACTGAGGCTTAACAGAGCGGGTAATGGCTCTTATGATGATATTTTGCCGAAGTTCAAGGAATTTGTGCGCCGCAGGGGAGATAAGGAATATTATATTCGCGGAACATACACGCATTATAATACCGATTTTTCCAAGGATATTATTTCAATGGCGGACGAGGGCTTTAAGGAACTTTCGATTGAACCCGTCGTTGCTTCTCCGAAGGAGCCCTATGCTTTAACGGACGATGATATACCGAAGCTTCTTGCCGAATATGAAGCCCTTGCAAACGAAATGCTTCGCCGTCAGAGAAAAGGCGATTGCTTCACTTTTTATCACTATATGATAGACCTTGACAGAGGACCGTGTATAGTTAAGAGAGTGTCGGGCTGCGGAGTCGGAACAGAGTATATGGCGGTAACTCCGTCGGGAGATTTGTATCCCTGTCATCAGTTTGTAGGAGATGAAAGATTTCTTCTCGGAAATGTTTTCAGCGGCGTTTCAAATAAGGAGATACTCAGCGAATTTGAAAGCTGCAATATTTATTCCCACAAGGAATGTGAGAATTGCTTTGCAAAGCTTTATTGCAGCGGCGGCTGTGCGGCTAACGCTTATCATACAACAGGAAGCGTTAACGGAGTTTATAAAAACGGCTGTGATTTGCACAGAAAGAGAATTGAATGTGCAATAATGCTTAAGGTAGCCGAGGCCGAGGAATCAGGCTCCAATCAGTAAATCTATAATTTTCGGGTATTCCCGATAAGGAAGCGAAATAAAAATGTATGATCCAAAATCATTAAAAGCAGAGGAATTTATTTGCCACGAGGAGGTTCTTGAAAGCCTAAAGTATGCCGATGAGCATAAAAACGATTTAGAGCTTGTTGACAGAATTATTGAAAAGGCAAAGCTGAGAAAAGGGCTTTCTCACCGTGAGGCAAGCGTTCTTCTTGCATGTGAAAATGAAGAAAAAATAAACGAAATTTATGCGCTTGCAGAGCAGATTAAAAAAGATTTCTACGGAAACAGAATAGTAATGTTTGCTCCGCTCTATCTTTCAAACTATTGTGTAAACGGCTGTGTTTACTGCCCTTATCATTTAAAGAATAAGCACATTGCAAGAAAGAAGCTCACACAGGATGAAATAAAAAAAGAGGTTATTGCGCTCCAGGATATGGGCCATAAAAGGCTTGCCATTGAAGCGGGAGAAGACCCTGTTAACAATCCTATTGAGTATATTCTCGAAAGCATTAAAACAATTTATTCAATAAAGCATAAAAACGGAGCAATCCGCAGAGTTAATGTTAATATTGCGGCTACAACCGTTGAAAATTACAGAAAGCTTAAGGAAGCGGGAATAGGAACATATATCCTTTTCCAGGAAACATATCACAAGCAGTCCTATGAACAGCTTCATCCAACAGGACCTAAGCACGATTATGCTTATCATACCGAGGCAATGGACCGTGCAATGCAAGGCGGTATAGACGATGTTGGGCTCGGAGTTCTTTTCGGACTTGAGCTTTATCGCTATGAATTTGCGGCGCTTTTAATGCATGCAGAGCATCTTGAAGCAGTCCACGGAGTTGGACCGCACACGATTTCCGTGCCGAGAATAAAGCATGCGGACGATATTGACCCGAACTGCTTTGACAACTCAATCAGCGACGATATATTTGCCAAAATATGCGCCTGCATAAGAGTTGCAGTTCCGTACACGGGAATGATTATATCAACACGCGAAAGCGCTGAGGTTCGCGAAAAGGTTATAAAGCTCGGAGTTTCGCAGATAAGCGGTGCAAGCAGAACCTCTGTAGGAGGGTATTGCGAAGAGGAAAGACCGCACGATACGGAGCAGTTTGATGTTTCCGATAACAGAACTCTCGATGAGGTGGTTAATTGGCTTATGAGCGCAGGATATATTCCGTCGTTCTGTACGGCTTGCTACCGAGAGGGCAGAACGGGCGACAGATTTATGAGCCTTTGCAAAAGCGGGCAGATTCAAAACTGCTGTCATCCAAATGCGCTGATGACCTTAAAGGAATATCTTTGCGATTATGCAAGCGATGATACACGCAAAATCGGAAACGAGCTTATTGAAAAAGAGATTGATAATATAGGTAAGGACAAGGTTAAGGATATTGTTCGCGAGCGCCTTGTTAAAATAGAAAACGGAGAAAGGGACTTTAGATTCTAATGGGATTAAATGATACACCCTCCGGAGAAAGAACTCATATAGGTTTTTTCGGATGCCGCAATGCAGGAAAATCAAGCCTTGTTAACGCAGTAACCAATCAGGAGCTGAGCGTTGTTTCAAATGTTGCGGGAACAACAACGGATCCTGTTCAAAAGGCAATGGAGCTTCTGCCCCTCGGCCCGGTTATGATTATTGATACACCGGGCTATGATGATTTCGGAGAGCTCGGAGAAAAAAGGGTAGAAAAAACAAAGCGCATTCTAAACAGATGCGATGCCGCTGTTCTTGTTACCGATTCAACAAGAGCACTTAACGAAACTGAAAATGAGCTTTTATCTCTTTTTAAAGAAAAAGAAATACCATATCTTATTGCAAAAAACAAATCCGATTTGCTTGAATCCGAGTGCAAAGAAGAAAACGGCGTTATTTATGTGAGCGCAAAGGAAAAAAGCAATATCAATGAATTTAAAGAGGCTCTTGCAGGAATTTGCAAAAATTCAAATCCTTCAAGGCTAATCGGGGATTTGGTTTGCGAAAACGATTTGGTTGTTCTTGTTATCCCGATAGACAGTGCCGCGCCCAAGGGCAGAATCATTCTTCCTCAACAGCAGGTGCTCCGCGATTTGCTCGACAGTAATGCCTGTGCAATATGCGTTCAAACGGAACAGCTCCCGGAGGTTATTGATAAATTCAAAGATAGAATCAAAGCCGTTGTAACCGACAGTCAGGCTTTTTCAAGCGTTATGAAAATAGTGCCCGAAAGCATTTATTTAACTTCGTTTTCTGTTTTGATGGCAAGGAGCAAGGGCTTTTTGGAGGATGCCGTTGCAGGTGTTCGCTCTATTGAAAACCTTAAAGACGGCGATGCCGTTCTTATTTCCGAGGGTTGCACCCACCACAGACAGTGCGAGGATATAGGAACGGTTAAAATACCTAAATGGCTGAAAGAGCACACTAAGAAAAATTTAATCATTGAAACCTCAAGCGGAAGAGATTTCCCGCAGGATTTATCAAAATATGCGCTTGTTATCCATTGCGGAGGCTGTATGCTTAATTCAAGGGAAATAAGGTTCAGAATGAACTGTGCTAAGGATTCGGGAGTTTGTTTCACAAACTACGGAACTGCAATTGCTTATATGAACGGAATCCTAAACCGCTCAATAAAAATTATTGAGGATAATAAGAATAAAAAGTAAAAAACAAGGCTTGAAAATTATTTCAAGCCTTGTTTTGTATTCAGAAGCTCATCCCAAGTGCATTCAAGAACCTCACGAATATCTGCAAGCAGATTAATATCGCAGGAGTGGTTGTTTTCTATTGAGGATATTGTGTATCGGTCAACGGTGCAGCCGATAAGATTCAGCTTTGCAATAAATTCCGATTGGCTTATTCCTTTTTGTTCTCTTGTTTTAACAATGTTGTTGCCGATAAAGCTGCGAGGAGTATTTTTTGTTTGGTATTTAATTTTTCCCGTAAAAAATCTTCCTTTACTTTTTTTATTTATTGTGCTACAATTTGTTTGTAAATAGGTGAGTAAATGCCCACATAATTACAAATTTGTTTTTAAGGAGAAATAAAATGAAAAAAGTATTATCGGTCTTATTATCTGTTTTAATGCTTTGCAGTATAACGGCAGGCATTGATTTTTCTGCTTATGCAGGAGCATATGACACAATGGGAACGGCAAGAAGCTATACCTTCGGTTCAACAATAACCGGCTATTTTTCAAGTAATGATACAGTTGATTTTATTAAATTCACCCTGCCCTCATCGGGAAGAGTTAATTTGATTTTAAGCGGCAGTGAAAGTTTTGACGCTGATATTTATAATTACGACGCATCATATATCCATGGATTTTACGCTCCATATAATTCAAATTTAGGTAAAGCTTACGATGATAGAGATGTTGTTGCACTTACAGCCGGAACATACTATCTTAAAGTATCGGGAAGCTCAAATGAAAATTATTCTATAAGAATGAATTTCACCTCTGCTAACGAAAGTTTTTATGAAAGCAATACCGCCGGAAATGATATAATCGGTAATGCAAATCCGATAAATCTCGGAATTGTTTATACCGGTTTGTTGGGTTATGCAAATGATAAAGTGGATTTCTATTCGTTTACTGTTCCTACCGGCTCGTACAATATTAATGTGATTGCAGATAAAGGAATTGACTATGATGTTTATACGATGAACGGAAACTCCGTTGCCAATTTTTATGCGCCTTTTAATTCTGCAACCGGATATGCGCAGGATACGGATTCGATTTCACTGAATGCAGGTACTTATTGCATAAAACTCTTTTTGGATAGTGGCAGTGCATATACGGAAGGAGCATTATACAATTTCTCAATCACAGCGCCGCATTATCATGAATACTATTTATCCGGCTCGGTAGCTTCAACCTATACAATGCAGGGCTACAATGTTTATACCTGCTCATGCGGAGATTGGTATGCCGCAGATTACAAGCCCTATAAAAAGGTTAGCAAGCCCACAATAAGCAAAATTTCCTCACCTTCAAAGGGCAAAATCAAAACAACATGGAAAAAGGTTAAAAATGCAAGCGGATACCAGATTCAGTATTCAAGGAATAAAAAGTTTACAAATCATAAAACAAGCAAGTTTGTAAGTGCAAAATCAACAGGCAGAACGGGAACACAGTTTAAGAGCAAAACAACATATTATGTTCGCGTTAGAGCATATAAAAATGTTAACGGACAGAAAATCTACGGCTCATGGTCAAAGGTTAAAACCGTTAAAACAAAATAATTAAAGCACAAAAAAGGCGTATGCAGAAATTTCTGCATACGCCTTTTAAAATATTCAATTATTCAATGGGAGTTAGATTTTTAAGACTAATATCCATTATCGGTGCGGAATGGGTTAGGGCTCCGCTTGAAACAAAATCAACACCTATTTCGGCAATTTCTCTCAAGCGTTCCTTAGTAACATTTCCCGAGCATTCTGTTTGCGCTCTGCCGTCAATAAGCTCAAGCGCTTTTTTCATTGTTTCATTATCCATATTATCAAGCATAATAATGTCCGCTCCGGCGCTTACCGCCTCCGCAACCTGCTCAAGAGTTTCGGTTTCGATTTCGATTTTGCGAACAAACGGAGCATAGTCGCGAGCCATTTCAATCGCCTTTGTAACCGAGCCTGCCGCACCTATATGGTTGTCCTTAAGAAGAACTCCGTCGGAAAGATTGTAGCGGTGATTTTTTCCTCCGCCGACTGTTACTGCGTATTTTTCAAACGGGCGCATATTCGGAGTGGTTTTTCTTGTGTCAAGAAGAATTGTTTTGAAATCCTTGATTTCGTTTGCATATTCTCTTGTTATTGTTGCAATTCCGCTCATTCTCTGCATATAGTTAAGAGCGGTGCGCTCGCCGGAAAGCAAAGCTCGTATATCTCCGTAAATAACACCGATTGTTTCGCCTTTTTTAACAAGGTCGCCGTCTTTATAATCGCAAACAAATTCCGAAGTCTCATCAAGAATTTTAAAGGTGCGCTCAAAAACGGTTAAACCGCAGATAACACCGTCCTGCTTGCAGATAAGCTCTGCCTTGCCCCGCCTTGCATTAGGCATAACTGCATTTGTTGAAACATCCTCACTTGTTATATCCTCTTTAAGAGTGTTGATAATGTATTCATCAACATTAATCTTCATCGTTACACCATTTAGCATAAAATTCAGGGTCCTTTCGCTTAATTTCATCCATAATTAACTGTTTAAACTCGTTGCTCCGTTCTTGCTTTGAGGGGTATGAATCAAGTTCAATATCGGGAGTGTATTCTTCCTTGCAATTGTTGTCGTTTCCGATTTTTGTTGCCGCTCTTTTTGCAAAAACAAGGCTTTCAAGAAGCGAGTTTGAAGCAAGTCGGTTTTTTCCGTGAACTCCGTTGCAGGCTGTTTCACCGACTGCATAAAGATTTTTCATAGAGGTTTGACCGTTGATATCGGTTTTAACACCTCCCATAAAGTAGTGCTGTGCGGGAGAAACGGGAACGGCATCCTTTGTGATGTCATAGCCCTCCTCCATGCAGGCTTCAAAAATGTTCGGAAATCTCTTTTCAGCCTCTTCACTCGTCATTGTGGGAAGAGTGATATAAACATGGTCGGTGTTGAATTTTTTCATTTCTTTTCTGATGTTTTCTGTAACAACATCACGGGGCTCAAGCTCATTGCAGAAGCGTTCCTTGTTTTCATTCAGAAGAATTGCTCCCTCTCCGCGAACCGATTCGCTGATAAGAAATCTTCTGCCTTCCTTTTTGCTGTAAAGCGTTGTGGGGTGAATTTGAATATAGTTCAAATCCTGAAGAGCAACATTGTGCTTCAGTGCAAGAGCAAAGCTGTCGCCGGTAATGTGGGGGAAGTTCGTTGAGCTTTTGAATAAGCCTCCGATTCCGCCGGTTGCCAAAATAATATCGTGAGCAAGAATTGCACCCATTTCACCGAATTCATCTTCGGCAACAATTCCGTAGCAAACATTGTCATTTTCAATCAGGTCTATCATTGTTGTTTGAGGGAAAAAGGTTATGTTTGGGCGCTTTTTTGCAATCCTTAAAAGCGTTGCGGTAATTTCCTTGCCCGTTTCGTCCTTATGGTGAAGAATTCTGTTCGTTGAATGAGCGCCCTCGCGGGTGTAGTCTGCGTTGCCCTGCTCGTCCTTATCAAATTTAACGCCGAGCTCAACAAGGGTGTTTATAATATCGGGACTGCTCTCAATCATAACGCGAACAGATTCGGGATTGTTTTCATAGTGACCTGCTTTCATTGTGTCGTTATAATAGCAGTGAAAATCGCTGATTTCCTTGAGAACACAGATTCCGCCCTGCGCAAGATAAGAGTCGGATTCGCGAAGGTCTTCCTTTGTTATTAGCATTATTTTTTTGTTTTCGGGAAGGCAGAGCGCGGCAAATAAGCCTGCAACACCGCTTCCTACAACAATAATATCCGTTTTTATATATTTGTGATTTTTCATTATTTTGCCAGCTCCAGCATTCTGTTAAGCGGAATAAGCGCCGCTTTCATTGTTTCTTCATCAAGCTCAACCTTGCCCGTTTTGTTTTTAAGACAGTTATAAACCTTTTCAAGAGTTATTTTTTTCATATCTGCACAAACGGGAACGGGCTCGGGGAAATAGAATTTCTTGCCCGGGCATTTGCTTTTAAGCTCAAAAAGAACGCCGTTTTCGGTAACAACAATAAATTCGTGAGCACTGCTTTTTGAAGCATAATCAATTATTCCGCTTGTTGAACCTATGTAGTTTGCAAGCCTAAGGGTGTTTTCGGGACATTCCGGATGCATAAGCACCTCTGCGCCGGGATGCTTGCTTTTGATTTTGTTAATACATTCGGGGGTTATTTCGTTGTGAATGGGGCAGAAGCCGTCATTCAAAATAATATTCTTACTGCTGCTTTGTGCAATATATCCGCCGAGATTTTTATCGGGTATAAAGAAAATGTTTTTATTGGGCAAGGCTTCAACAATTTTTTCGGCGTTTGAGCTTGTAACACAAACCGTTGAAACTGTTTTAAGCTCTGCACTTGAATTAATGTAGCAAACAACCGCAAGGTCGTTGTACTTTTCTTTCATTTCAAGAACCTTTTCAACGGTTGCCATGTGAGCCATCGGGCAGTCTGCCGATGAATCGGGCATAAGAACCGTTTTTGAAGGGTTCAGTATTTTAGCGCTTTCGCCCATAAATTCAACTCCGCAAAAAACAAGAATTTCGGCGTCGCTCTCTTTTGCAATTTTTGCAAGGTAATATGAATCGCCAACAAAGTCTGCAATTTCCTGCACCTGCGAATCAACATAGTAGTGGGCAAGAATAACTGCGTTTTCAGACTTTTTAAGCTCTTCGATTTTGTTCTTAATATTCTCCATATTTCTGTCCTGCTAAAAAGTTATAGTAATTCAAATATATAATAAATTACTTTGCTTGTCAAGAATAGTGTTTATATATTCAAGTATTTATATTAAAATATTATATTTACTTATCGAAAGCAATATGGTAAAATTAAATATTATTACGGATGCAGATATGTTGTTTTTTATTTGCGGAATATGTTAATATTTTCTTTATTTATCTGCGAAAATATGTTATCATAATCGGCGGTGATAAAATGGAATTGAAAAAGAATGATGAAATTGAATTAACGATAGAGTCGCTTACCGCAGAGGGAAACGGTATAGGCAGATACGAGGGAATGGTTGTTTTTGTTAACGGAGCTGTTCCCGGGGATCTTCTTCTTGTTCATATTATTAAGGTAACAAGCAGCTACGCAATAGGAAAGGCTGTTAATATTCTTGCTCCGTCACCTAACCGAATTAAACCCGACTGTCCGGTATCGGGAAGCTGCGGCGGCTGCACTCTGAGGTGTATGACATATGAATCGGAGCTTAATTACAAGCTTCAAAGGGTTAAAGATGCGGTTCAGAGAATCGGAAAAATAGATATTGAGCCTTCGGGAATTGTTGGTGCGGATAGTATTTACAGATACAGAAACAAGGCTATGTACCGCGTAACAAAAACACCCGAAGGAAAAGCGGCATTCGGATTTTACGCTTTTCACAGCCACAGAATCATTCCGTGCTCCGACTGTGCCATTCTACCCGAAGAATTCAACACAATTTGCAAGGCGTTTGAATATTGGATTGATTTCGGAAATGTTTCAATTTATGATGAAAATACTAACAAGGGCTTTTTTCGCGGCGTTTATTTGAGAAAGGCTTTTGCTACGGGGGAGATAATGGTTTGCATAATCGCAAACGGAAAGAGCCTGCCTTACAGCGAAATAATTCTCGGAGCACTTATAAATGAGGTTCCTGCAATTACAAGCATAGTTATTAATGTTAATATGCAAAAAACAAATGTTGTTCTCGGAAGCAGAACAAGAGTGCTCTACGGCAAAACACATATTACAGATGAGCTTTGCCAAAAGAAATTTATAATTTCTCCGCTCTCGTTTTATCAAATCAACCACGACCAGTGCGAAAAGCTTTATACTCTTGTTAAACAGTATGCAAGGCTTACCGGAAGCGAAACGCTTGTTGACCTCTATTGCGGAACCGGAACAATAGGTCTTACTCTTGCAGACAGCGTTAAGGAGCTTTACGGAATTGAGGTTGTGCCGAGTGCTATTGAGGACGCAAATAAAAATGCAGAGCTCAACGGAATAACTAATGCAAAATTTATTTGTGCAGATGCTTTTGAGGGTGTTGAAAGGCTTAAGAAAAAAAGAATTCGTCCCGATGTTGTTATTCTTGACCCACCGAGAAAGGGCTGTACGCCCGAGCTTATAAAAGCGGTTCACAAAATGAATCCAAAAAGAATTGTTTATGTTTCCTGCGATTGTGCAACTCTTGCGAGGGATTTGGATTTGTTTAAAAAGGAATCGTTCTATACTAAAGAAATAACTGCCCTTGACATGTTTCCGAGAACGGCGCATGTTGAGGCGGTTGCAAGACTTGAAAGGGAATAATTATTTATGAAGCTAAACGGAAAGATTTTTATTAGAAAAATCGGAAACGAGCATTTTGCCATGCTTATTGAGGGCTTGGGAAAAGACTCTAATAAAATGATAAGGTGCAACGATACTTCTGCATTTCTCTTTGAAAAGCTTGAAAAAGAAACAAGTCTTGACGAACTCGCAGATGCTTTAACCGAAAAGTATGATATCGACAGAGCAACTGCATATGAGGATGCTAAGGGTGTTGTTGATTCACTCAGAAAAGCAGGCTTTATCGAGGAGTAAAAATTAATGGCGGTTAAAAAAGAAAATATAAGAAATTTTTCTATAATTGCTCATATTGATCACGGCAAATCAACTCTTGCGGACCGAATGCTTGAATTAACGCAGTCGGTATCCGGCAGGGATATGCAGGAGCAGATTCTTGATGATATGGACCTTGAACGCGAAAGAGGAATAACAATCAAGGCGCATGCCGTTAAGCTGAATTATAAGGCAAAAAACGGCGAGGATTATGTTTTTAATCTTATCGACACGCCTGGTCATGTTGACTTTAATTACGAGGTGAGCAGAAGCCTTGCCGCGTGCGAGGGTGCGGTGCTTATTGTTGATGCGTCTCAGGGCGTTGAAGCACAAACCATTGCAAACACCTATCTTGCACTCGACCATGATTTGGATATTCTTCCGGTAATCAATAAAATAGACCTTCCCGCTGCCGATCCCGAAAGGGCATGTGAGGAGGTTGAAGATGTTATTGGAATCCCATGTGATGACGCGCCGAGAATAAGCGCAAAAACAGGAGAAAATGTAGGCGATGTCCTTGAGTATATTGTGAACAATGTTCGTCCGCCCGAGGGAGACGATTCAAAGCCGCTCAAAGCGCTTGTTTTTGATTCGGTTTATGATTCCTATCGCGGAGTAATTGTTTATGTCAGAGTGATGGACGGTAAAATTAAAGCAGGCGACACAATGCGAATGATGGCAACGGGCGCTGAGTTCAGCGTTGTTGAGGTTGGATATATGCGCGCAACCTCAATGGAAAAGGCAGACTGTCTTTCCTCGGGAGAGGTAGGATATATTACTGCTTCAATCAAAACTGTTTCCGATGCGCGTGTGGGTGATACAGTAACGACTGCCGAGAATCCTGCCGACGAGCCTTTGCCGGGCTACCGTAAGGTTAATCCAATGGTTTTCTGCGGTGTTTATCCTGCCGACGGAGCGGATTATGAAGCATTGCGCGATGCACTCAATAAGCTTCAGCTTAACGATGCTGCGTTGAGCTATGAGCCCGAAACCTCCGGCGCGCTCGGATTTGGATTCAGATGCGGATTTTTAGGACTTCTTCATCTTGAAATTATTCAGGAACGCCTTGAGCGTGAGTATAATCTTGATCTTGTAACAACAGTTCCCTCGGTTGTTTATAAAATTCATATGACCGACGGCTCGGTTATTGAAATAGATAATCCTACCGAGTATCCCGACCCTGCTTATATCGACTACTGTGAAGAGCCGTTTACAAATTCTCACATCTTTGTTCCGTCCGAGTTTGTCGGCACTATTATGGATATGTGCCAGGACAGACGGGGAGTTTTCAAGGACATGAATTATATCACTCCCGACAGAGTTGATATTCATTATGAGCTTCCTCTTAACGAAATTATTTATGATTTCTTTGATGCACTCAAATCGCGCACAAGAGGCTATGCATCATTTGATTATGAGATAGCGGATTACAGAAGAAGTAAGCTTGTTAAGGTTGATGTTCTTCTAAACGGCGATTTGATAGATGCTCTGAGCTTTATTATTCATTCGGATAAGGCTTATCCGAGAGCAAGACTTATTGCCGAAAAGCTGAAAAAGCATATTCCGCGCCAGATGTTTGAAATTCCCGTTCAAGTTGCAATAGGCGGAAAGGTTATTGCCCGCGAAACGGTTAAGGCAATGCGTAAGGATGTGCTTGCAAAATGCTACGGCGGCGATATTACGAGAAAGAAAAAGCTTCTCGAAAAGCAGAAAGAGGGCAAAAAGAGAATGCGTAAATTCGGAACCGTTGAGGTTCCGCAGGAGGCGTTTATGGCAGTTCTCAAGCTTTCCTCAGATGACGAGTAGGCTTTTGATTTATATAACATATCAATGAAAAGAGGTAATTAAATGATTCCGATTCTTTTAACCTTCGGTGATGTGCTTGATAAAGCATTTTATTCATTTGACCAGGCAATTTTTCAGTTCTTCGGCGCACTTCAAAATGATGTTTTAAGCATTATTGCAAATTTCTTCACCAATTTCGGTGACGAGCTTTTCGTAACTCCTATTCTTATTCTTTCAATAGTTCTTTGCTTTTTCAAAAAAACAAGAAAATACGGCTTTTCAATTTTGTTTGCAATTATAGTGGGAACTCTAATAACAAATGTTATTTGCAAGCCCTACATCGGAAGAACAAGACCTTATAATACTCTTCAGTTTGATGAAGCTTATATGCAGTGGTACACCTTTGCAGGAAAGCTCAATGAAAGTGATGCTTCATTCCCGTCAGGTCACACTACCGGTGCGTTTGAAATTGCAACTGCAATGTTTATCTGCATGATGAAGGATAATAAGAAGAAGCTTGCCTGGATATTCCCTGTGATGGCTTTGTGCACGGCAGGAAGCAGAATTTATCTTATGGTTCACTATCCGTCAGATGTTGTTGGCGGAATGATTGTAGGAATTGTTTCGGGCATAGCAGGTTACTTCCTCATGACTCTTGTAATGAAGATAAAGGCTCTTGAAAAGGTTGATGCAGAAAAGCTTTTCAAAAAGGGAATTAATCCTAAGGCGGGATGCGCGGCTATTGCGATTGCGGTTATTGCAATCTTCTGTTTAGGCTACATACCGTCAATTAATCCCGAGCCTGTTGAAAGATGCTCTTATACAGCGCAGACTGATAAAGGAACAGAGGTTTGCTATAACGAGGGTAAGGACGATAGAATTATCGACGGTGAAAAATACTGTAAACAGCATTACAAGCTCCTTGCTCCCGAAAAGGCAAAATAAAAAATCAAGCCCCGTCGTAATTGACGGGGCTTTTTCAGTCCCTAAAATGGTACTTTTTTAAAAATAAGTTGTTTTGAATATTTCGATGTGATAAAATGTAGAAAACGGAGGAATAACAATGGGAATTTATATTTTACTTGCAGTTTCAATCTGTCTTTCTGCGGTTTCAATTTTTTTATTAATTAAGAATAAGCCCAAAAAGGACGAAAGAATTTCTCTTATAGACCAAAAGCTTGATATGCAGTCTAAGCAAAGCTCTAAGGAGCTTGAACAGATGATACGCCTTACAAGTGATTCGCTTGAAAAAATATCAAGGCAGATGGGTTCTCTTACCGAAAAGAATTACGAGCAGCTTATCAAAATTAACGAAACCTTAAATGAAAATGCGGAAAGGCAGTCGAAAAAGGTTGCCGAATCAATTGGCTCAATGCAGGAAAGCAATGAGAAAAAGCTTGAAGAAATGCGTAAAACAGTTGATGAAAAGCTTACCGAAACCTTGAACACAAGAATAAACGCTTCGTTTAAAACCGTTTCCGAGCAGCTTGAGAATGTGTATAAAAGCCTCGGAGAAATGAAGGAGCTTTCAACCGGCGTAACAGATAATGTTAAAGGGCTAAACAGAGTTCTTACCAATGTTAAATCAAGAGGTACATGGGCGGAGGTTCAGCTTGGAAATATTCTTGATCAAATTATTCCCGGTATGTATGAAACGAATGTTAAAACAAATCCGAAGTACAACGGGCAGGTTGAATTTGCAGTTAAAATTCCGAGCAGCCAAAGCGATGAAATAACCTATCTTCCCATTGACTCAAAGTTTCCGATGGAGGATTATGCACGGCTTTCTGCCGCGGCGGAGGAGGGTAATGCCGAAGCCCTTGAGCGAGCAAAGAAGGCTCTTGAGCAAAGGATTAAAGATGAAGCGCGCCTTGTAAAGCAGTATATTTCAACTCCCGAAACAACTCCTTTTGCAATTATGTATCTTGCAACGGAAGGGCTCTATGCCGAGATAATGGCAAGCAAAAACGGAGTTGCCGAAAAACTTCAGGCAGACGGAATAATGCTTGCGGGACCAAGCACAATTACAGCCCTTTTAAACTCTCTTTCAATGGGCTTCAGAACAATGGCAATTAATCAAAAGGCAAATGAGGTTTGGAAGGTTCTCGGTGCCGCAAAGGCTCAGTACGAAAAGTTCGGCGACCTTCTTGCAAAGGCAAGGAAAAAGGTTGATGAGGCAGGAAAGGTTCTCGACGAGGCAGACCACAGAAATTCAATTATTCAAAAGAATCTCAGAACTGTTGAAACTCTTGAGTCAGGCGAAGCGCAGGATATTTTAGGAATAGAAGAATAACATCAAAAAAATCCCGGTAAGTACATTAGTACTACCGGGATAATTATTTTACAGGTGATAAATAAGGTCATCGCTTTTCTTTTCAAAAATTATAATTCCGATTATCAAAACCAAAACCGAGGTTATAAGACTGTAAGCAATCATTGAAAGGCTTGGATTCATTCCATACATTACCGATTGCCTAAACAGCTCAATAATTGAATACAGAGGATTGATTTTAATTATAACAACAATCCAAAGCGAATTGATTTTTGAAACATGATAAATTATCGGAACCATGTAGAAAAGAAGCTGAGTTAAAACATCGTAAATAAATTCGATATCTCTGAAATAAACCTGAAGAACCGAAAGTATAAGACCTACTCCTGCGCTTAGAATTAAAGCTATAAAGATAGGAATTATAATATAGAACGCATGGTAAT
>CAMFBH010000028.1 GCA_945948515.1 uncultured Clostridia bacterium | reverse complement strand
TTACAAAACTTTATTCAACATTTCTTTTATATATAATATAATATTTTTTATATAAAGTAAATAGCTATATTTTAAATTTTGATAAATAAATAGGGAGAGTGATAAATACACTCTCCCAAAAATCAGGATAATTGAAGAAGCATTGCATAGTCTCGCGAATTAATGTATCCGTCTTTATTCAAATCATAATAAATTTCAAAAAGCAGCTGACCTGTTTTAGTATTAAAATGGTCTTTAAAATTTGTTTTGATTTCATCAAGAGTTTTTGTTTGACTGCTTTCGGAACAATTTACACAGGTATAAGTTAAGACTCCGTCGGCACAATCTGAATAAGCATAAACATGACCTATTGCATTCAATATTTTCTCATCAACATATCCGCAAACAGTACATGTTCTGGTTACGGAACCGTTGAGTGTACAGGTCGGTTCAACTCTTACTGTTGTGCTTTCATCGTAAGTATGACCGAGTGCAGGGATTTTTTCCTGCTTTTCCAAGCTACAAACAGAGCACTTGTAGAAAATTGTTCCAGCAGAAGCACAAGTAGGTTCTTCTCTCTTAACAAAAACATAACTGTGTCCTGTTTTAGGAATCGAAACAGTTGTCGTTTTACCGCAAACAGTACAAGTATTGGTTGCTATACCGGGAAGACTGCAAGTAGCCGCTCTGTTAATATTTGTACTGTAATAACCCTCTACCCATGAATCATGAACAGTTTCCACAGTACTATATCCGCATTCAGAGCAAGTCGAATGTGTATAAATATGACCGTCTGCATTATTATCAACATAATCCTCAACAAATGTATGACCATTTGCCGGCAAAACTTCTTCAAGCGTTGCGCCGCAGGTACTGCATGTTGCTACCTTTTTTCCTTCTTCAAGACATGTCGGAACAATGGTAACTGTGTAATCTTCATCAGTAACGCTGTGTCCGAGAGCCGGAATTTCGGTTGTTACGGTTTTTCCGCAAACTGAACATGTTTCGGTTTTTGAGCCCGCTTCAGTGCAGGTTGCGGGAGTTTCGGAATCCGTTACATATGTGTGACCGAGTGCAGAAATCACACGAACTCTCGTTTTACTTTCAGCACAAATTGTACAAGTGTCCTTTGCGAGTCCGCTGCTGACACAGGTTGCTTCTCTTGTTACTTCGGTTGTATAATATCCGTCAACCCAAGCCTCATGAGTTGATTCAACAAAGGTTTCTCCACAATTTGCACAAGTGTAAATATAATTGATATGACCGTTTGTTTCAGTTAAATCCTCTTCTGTTTGAAGCTGTTTATCATGACCAAGTGCAGGAACAGTTTCAGTTCTGACTATCGCCTGACACTCATTACAAACAATATTATTTGTACCATCGGTGTCACATGTAGCTTCTACAACCGTAACAATTGTGGTTTCGGTATGCTCGCAACCGTCTAATGAAACAAACTTATATCCCTTTTCCGTGCAATAAGTTTCGGTTGTAGAACCCTTGTGTCCGTAAAATGTTAGATTTGAATTACAGCCATTAAATGGGTCTTCTCCTATTATACCGTTAAATGCAGTATTGGCATTATTTACGGTAACCGAGGTAAGCATTGTGCAGTTTGCAAAAGATCTTGTATTAATGTCTGTAACGCTCTCGGGAATAACAAGATTAACAGCATTAATTCCGAAAAATGCATAGCTTTCAATAGTGGTAACGGTATCCGGAATCGTTATTTTTGTAAGCCCTGAGCAATTATAAAAAGCATAGGAGCCAACCGAAACAAGTCCTGTATTCAGAGTTAATTTTGTCATTCCTGTGCAATCTCTGAATGCTCCTATTCCGAGATTTGTTACCGCATCGGGAAGAGTGATCTCCTGAAGCTTTGCGCACTTATTAAATGCGCTGTTTCCGATACTTGTAAGGGTTGACGGAAAAGATACGGAAACAAGCTCGGAAGCAACATCAAAAGCGTACCTTCCTACCGATGTAACACCCTCTCCTATGGTTAATGTTTTGATATTAGTCATATAACTATACCAAGGCTGGCGCATGAGGGCAGTAGTTCCGTAATCCTTCATTGCTCCCGTTCCGGAAACGGTCATAACTCCTGTGACGGTGTTAAGAGAATATGTAACGCCTGTTCCGCAGTCACCTGTAATTTCGGCGCAAGCAGTAATTTGAACGCCGAATATAAAAGAAAATGTAAGTATAAAAGCAAGAAAAAGCGAAAAGAATTTTTTTATTTTCAAGTTCAACACCCACTTTTAAAGTTAAGTTATTTATAATTATTTTACCATATAAAACAATAATTGTAAACAACAAGTTCTTAAGGTTGCTTTTTCAAAATTCTGCAACAACGCTCCAAATAATTTCAGGGTTCTCCTTTTTCATTTCGTCACTGATTTTATACACCTGTTCGCCGACGCAGTTCTTTTAATGTGTTTTCAACATCTGTTCTTGTCTGCATAAACATTAATCATTTCACAATTTTCACATTTAGCGTACACATAACACAAAATTATATCGGCACTTATTCTTTCAGGCAAAAGCATCTAAAATATCACCGATTGTATCAATTATGTAATCAGGCTGTTCTTCAATATTTTTTATACTTTGATATTTTGCGCTGTTTTTATTGCAGTAGAGCTTGTTTCGGCACATTCATAAACCTTTGATAAAAATTCCTCACGATTAAGATTTTTTGAGTTAACGGCAAAATTTATTCTGCTGTTATAACATTCGGTTTCGTCAACTAATGTTGAGCCTAAATCAAAGAGCAGCCATTTGATTTTATTCATATATGTCCCTCTGAAATACAAAGCTTTTATAGTTTAATTATGACATACAAGCACAGTAATGGCAAGGAAAAAGAGCAGGTTGATAACCTGCTCTTGAATGTTATTTAATTAGCCATTGATTTGCTTTGCAATTTCTTCAGCGAAGTTTTCCTGTCTCTTTTCGATTCCTTCGCCCTTTACCATGCGAATGAAGCTTGTAACCTTGATTTCGGTGCCGAGTGCTTTTGCAACATTTGCAACATACTGGCCAACGCTCTCATGGTTTTCAGCCTTAACGAATTCTTGGTCAACAAGGCAGTTTTCCTTGTAATACTTGCTCATTTTGCCAGCAGCAATCTTAGAAAGAACCTGCTCGGGCTTATTAGCCATTTTGGGATCTTCCTTAAGCTGAGCAGCAAGAATTTCTTTTTCGTGCTCAACAACATCTGCGGGAACAGATGCTTCATCGAGATATGCGGGAGACATTGCGGCAACCTGCATTGCAACATCCTTACCCATTGTTTTAAATTCTTCGCTTGCAGCAACGCTTTCGTCTGCAACATCAAAGCCAACCATTACGCCGACTGAACCGCCGCCGTGAACATATGTTGAAACGATACCGTCCATAGTTGTGAACTGACGGATTTTCATATTCTCACCGATTGCAAGAATGAGCTCATTAAGAGTTTCTGTTACAGTGTGCTCAGAGCCGAAGAACTTCTCGTTTCCGAGAGCCTCAACATCTGCGGGATTTGTTGCAAGAATTGTTTTTGCAACGCCTGTTACGAAGTTCATGAACTTCTCATTCTTAGCAACGAAATCTGTTTCGCTGTTAACCTCAACAACAACGCCTTTCTTTGTAGCCTCATCGTAGTAAGAAAGAACAACGCCCTCTGCTGCGATTCTTGAAGCCTTTTTAGCTGCTGCTGCAAGACCTTTTTCACGAAGAAAATCTATTGCCTTATCCATATCGCCGTCTGCTTCTGTGAGTGCTTTTTTACACTCCATCATGCCAACGCCTGTTTTCTCACGAAGAGCTTTAACATCTTGAGCTGTAAATGCCATTTCTATTATCCTCCTGAACTGTACTTGAGATTTAATTTAAAGATTATTCAGCGTCCTCAGCTTTTGCTTCTTCTGCTGTTTCTTCCTCGGCTGCTTCCTCTGCTGTATCCTGACCGTCACGGCCTTCGATAACAGCGCTTGCCATTGCGCCTGCAAGGAGCTTAACGGCACGGATAGCATCGTCGTTTCCGGGGATTACATAATCAATTTCATCGGGATCACAGTTTGTATCAACGATTGCAACGATGGGAAGACCGAGCTTTGTTGCCTCTGAAACGGCAATTCTTTCCTTGCGGGGATCAACAATAAACATTGCATCCGGAATCTTCTTCATTTCTGTGATACCGCCGAGATACTTCTCAAGCTTGCTGATTTCAAGTTCAAGCTTAATTACTTCTTTTTTGGGAAGAAGGTCAAATGTTCCGTCTTCCTGCATTTTCTTAAGCTGTGCAAGGCGAGCTACTCTGCCGCGGATTGTTTTGAAGTTTGTGAGCATTCCGCCGAGCCAACGAGCATTAACATAAGGCATTGCACATCTTTCAGCCTCTTCCTTAATGCTTTCCTGCGCCTGCTTTTTTGTACCTACAAAAATGATGCTTCCGCCTTCTGCAGCAAGATCGCGAACGAACATATATGCTTCGTCAAGCTTCTTAACTGTTTTCTGAAGGTCGATGATGTAGATACCGTTTCTTTCTGTGAAGATGTACTCAGCCATTTTGGGATTCCATCTTCTTGTTTGATGTCCGAAATGAACACCTGCTTCTAAGAGTTGTTTCATTGAAACTACATTTGCCATTTAAAATTCCTCCTTTAGGTTAAATCCTCCACCGACGGCAGGCAAAAAGCCCTTTTGATAACCTTGGGCTATACCGAACGGTGTGCGTATTCTTGCGAATGCTGAGATATTTTAACATATTGATATGTAAAAATCAAGTATTTTTTACCACTTTATTAATTATTTTTATTATTTATTATAGTCTTTTTTCATCTTCTTTTCTTTGCTTATTTGAATACACAATCAAGGGAACAGCGCATCCGATAATTCCGCCTAATAATGCCCCTCCAAGGGCAAACGCCCACCAAAGCGGATTTTTCTTTTCTTCTTTTTTGTTTTCAATATCCTGTTCAATAACCTTTTTTTCGATAACCGTTGAAAGATTTGCAGATTTAGTGAAGCAGTCCGAAAACTCATCTTCATAGGAAACGCTTGCTTTTCCCTCAACTGAACCGATTTTGCTTTCACTTACACGAAGATTTACGCTTACGGTTTTAGTTTGTCCAACCGGTATATCTCCGACAAGCACGCTTCCTCCGCTTTCAAGAGAATCAATATCAAAATCAATTTTACAGTTTCTGATTAAGCTTTTTCCTGTGTTCATTAAGGATATTTCAATAGTTTGAGTATCACCCTGAACAACACGGATGCTCCGCTTGGAGAAACATAGCCGTTTTCAACAGAAAATGTGACTTTTATCTTAAGATTTCGTAAGAAACGAAAAAACAGGACTGAAGCAATCTCAGTCCTGCTTTGATTTACTTAATGTATTTATCTAAAACATACCACTTTGCTTTAAGCTCAAATTCATCGTCGAGCTCAATAAGCTCTGAATGCCCGTATTTAGTTTCGAGCGTTCTTGAAATAAGCAAATCGGCAAGCTCGGGATTCTTTGGGAGAACCGGACCGTGAGAATAGGTACAGAAGGTATTGTTAAAAACTGCGCCCTCTGTCTTGTCCTCTCCGTTGTTTCCGAAGCCGTGAATTATTTTTCCGAGAGGCTTAACGCCATTACCGAGATATGTTCTGCCACTGTGGTTTTCAAAGCCTGCAACAGTTATTTTATCGCTGATTTTATAGGCGTAATTACCTATCATTCTTTTTTCGGCACCGACTGTATAAAAATCAAGTGCACCGATAAAATCCATTTGTGTGCCGTCGTGAGTTTTATAATACGAGCCGAGCATTTGATATCCGCCGCATATTGCGAGAATGGTTTTTCCCTCATTAACGGCAAATCTTACTGCCTTCTCCTTTTCTCCCTTTAAATCCTTCAAGAGAACATCCTGCTCGAAATCCTGACCTCCGCCGATAAAAAACAAATCATAATCATTGGGATTAAGGCTTTTGCCCATAGTTACCTCGGAGATTTCACATTCAATTCCTCTTTGCTCTATTCTTCTTTTTAGGCAAATTACATTTCCCCTGTCGCCGTAGAGGTTCAGCATGTCGGGATAGAGATGACAAATTCTTATTTTGTTCATTCCCAAAACTCCTTTCCGCCGAACTTCTTTGCAACCTTATGACGAAGCCCCATCATAGATGTGTATGTGGGAACAATGTACACTTCCCTGTTTTCACTGATTGCAAAATCAATCATTTTATCATAATCTTCATTTTCTATAACTTTAATGCGAGAAGCGTCTATTCCTGCATATTTTAAGCGCAGAGCCATATCATAGGCGCGCTTACCGCAGGTGTAGATATTTTTAAGCTTAGAGCATTGTACAAGGCTGTCAAACTCAACATCCCAAATCCAGCTCACATCTCTGCCGTCTGCCGCATTATCATTAAGGCAGAAAAATGCCGAAAACTCTTTTTCACTAGCGGAAATGTGATTTACTGTTTGCGAAAATCCTGCTGGATTCTTAACAAGAATCATATTGATTGAATTACCGTTATATTGGAATTTTTCCATTCTTCCGAATGCACAGTTAAAATTTGAAAGTGAATCGAAAATAATCTTTTTATCTATTCCGAGGCACGATAGAGCAAGCGCGGCTCCTGCTGCATTATAAACATTATAGGTTCCGGGAACATTGATTTTAACAAAATCCTTTTCACCGAAGAAATTAATTAAAACAGTTGAATAATCCTCTTTAAGCTCAACCGTTTGCTCTATTGCAACATCGGGCATTTTTCTTTCATATCCGCAATGCGGGCATTTAAAGCCGCCGAGATGCCCGTAGGTTTTATATGAATACTCATATTCATTTTTACAGAAAATGCAATATTTTGCATCACTGACCGAATTTTGTGCGTTAACGCTCGGGAACGGAGAATTAACGCCGTAGGTATAAACTTTGTTATTGTGCTTTTTGGATATTGAATAAGTAAGCGAACAATCAGCATTAAGGCAAAGAACGGAATCGGGCATGTTTGAAACAGACTCTTCTATTGCGCTAAGAGTGTGTGTTACCTCGCCGTAGCGGTCAAGCTGATCACGGAAAACATTTGTTACAAGAACTACCGAAGCATCAATATATTTACTGATTTTCTTAAATGCGTTTTCATCACATTCAAGAATTGCGTATTCCTTTTTACATTTTCCGAATATGCTTGAATTCATTATGAACGAGGTTGTTACGCCGGTAATCAAGTTAGCTCCGCTTCTATTCATAAAATATGATTTGCCGGTTTCTATAAGCCCTTGCTCAATTATTCGGCAGGATGTTGTTTTTCCGTTAGTTCCTGTTACGCAAACGATTTTAACATCGCCAGAAACTTTTTTTAATACAGAAGGATATATTTTAAGCGCAATCATTCCCGGAAGAGAGGTTGCACCTTTTCCGAACAATTTTAAAACTGCGCTGACAAGCCTGCATGCCACACAGGCAAAAAAGGTTAACATAGGCTCATTCCTTTTCAAATAATCTTTGATATACAGTATAAACCAAAAGAGTTTTTCAGTCAATTAATTATATTGATTTACCGAGTGAATTTTGCTATAATTTTTCAGGTGATTAAAATGGTTGAAAAAATTATTGAAATTGTAAAATCCGCGTGCAAAATTATTCAAAACGCAGATGATGATTTAGGCATTAAGGACAAGGGCTCAAATGTTAATCTTGTTACAAAGTACGACGAAATGGTTCAAAGCTTTCTCTTTTCAGAGCTCAGCGTTCTCACTCCCGGATGCTCATTCCTCGGTGAGGAGGGAGAAAGTAATAAAACTCTTCAAGACGGATTGTGCTATATCATTGACCCCATTGACGGAACAACAAACTTTATAAAAGGATTCCGTCACAGTGCGGTATCCGTTGCACTCGCAAAGGATAAAGAGCTCATTTGCGGAGTTGTTGCAAATCCGTTTACAAACGAAATATTCTACGCAGAACGAGGATGCGGTGCATTTCTTAACGGAAAGAAAATTCATGCTTCGGATTGCACACTTGAAAACAGCCTTGTTATGTTCGGAACAAGCCCTTATGAGCACGAATTTAGCGAAAAAACATTTGAGCTTGCAAGAAAAGCGTTTCTCAATTCTATTGAAGTTCGCCGTTCCGGATGCGCGGCGCTCGATATTTGTTATGTTGCAAGCGGAAGAGCGGATTTGTATTACGAAATGATACTGCGCCCGTGGGATTTTGCCGCAGGAACTCTTATTCTCCGCGAGGCAGGAGGAATTTGCTGCACTCTTGAAAAAGAAGATATTAATCCGGGTAAGGTTTCATCTTATCTCTGTGCAAACAAAAACAACATAAACGAATTCTTCAAGCTTCTTGAAAACTGATTATGGAATACTATTCTTTTAACAAATATCTTCGCGATAAATTCGGCTGCAAGGTTTATAAAATTTCAATTAATGCAGGATTTACCTGCCCAAACAGAGACGGACAGGTTGGCACGGGAGGATGCATTTTTTGCTCCGGTTCAGGAAGCGGTGATTTTGCCCAAAGCAATATACTTTCAATAACAGAGCAAATTGAAAAAGGAAAAAGTCTTGTTGAGAAAAAGTGCAAAAGCGGTAAATACATTGCATATTTTCAAGCTTTTACAAACACTTATGCACCTATTGAAACGCTCAGCCTTGTATTTTATGAGGCAATAGAGAATGACTCTGTTGTTGCAATATCTATCGCCACAAGACCTGACTGCCTTGGTGATGAAGTTTTAAATTTACTTGAAGAGCTGAACAAAATCAAGCCTGTTTTTGTTGAACTTGGTCTTCAAACAACCAAGAACAGCACCATAGATTACATTAACAGATGCTATGAAAACGAAGTTTATGACATGGCAGTTAAAAACCTCAAGGATATAGGGATAAATGTTGTTACTCATATTATTCTCGGTTTGCCCGGGGAATCCAAAAATGACATGCTCAACACGGTTTCACACGCCGTTGAAGTCGGAACAGACGGAATTAAGCTTCAGCTTCTCCATATTCTAAAAGGTACAAAACTTGCAGATGATTATTTACAGGGTAAATTTAAAGCACTTGAAATTGATGAATATCTTGATATTCTGAAAGCCTGCTTAAATATCATTCCCGAAAATATTGTTATTCACCGTCTTACAGGCGACGGAGCAAAAAAGGATTTGATTGCACCGCTATGGAGTGCAAACAAAAAATATGTTCTGAACAAAATTAATAAGCTTTAAAAATATAAAATCCGAGAAAATTCATTCTCGGATTTTTGCTTTATTTATTTATTTTTTTAACTTCAGTAAGCAGATATTCTGCCCACTCTTCTATTCCCTCGCCCGTTTTTGCACAAATCGGTATAACCTTAGCATTAGGATTTCTCATTTTGATATATTCCTTGCATTTTTCCAAATCAAAATCAAAATAAGGCATTACATCAATTTTATTGATTAACACAACATCGCAAACAGAAAACATCAGCGGATATTTAAGAGGCTTATCGTGTCCCTCGGGAACAGACAAAATCATTGCATTTTTTGTTGCTCCCGTATCAAACTCGGCAGGGCAAACAAGATTGCCTACATTTTCGAGAATTGCAAGCTCAACATCCTGTATTCCGAGAGCTTCAAGCCCTTGCTTTGTCATTTGAGCATCAAGATGGCACATGCCGCCTGTATGAAGCTGAACGGATTTTACGCCGCATTCGGAGATTTTTATGGCATCAACATCCGAATCGATATCGGCCTCCATTACTCCGATTTTAACCTTGTCTTTCAACGCCTTTATTGTTTGAGTAAGAGTTGTTGTTTTTCCCGATCCGGGAGCAGACATTAGATTTAACAGAAAAACTCCGTTTTGATTGAGCTCACTTCGAAGCTTCTCAGCCTGCTCATCATTATCCGCAAAAACACTTTGTTTTATATCAACAATTTTAACCTTGTCCATTATAATTCCTTTCAAAATCGTTTGTTAAATTCAGATTATTTCTCAGTAACGCTCATAACGAAATTAAGCACATTAACGGCGCCTCTTTGAAGCTCGCCTAAAGTAATTCCGTCCTTTTGTCCATAGGTTGCAAGCAATGAGTCATCCCGCTTTTTACCGGAAAATCTGTCTCCGCCGGGCATAAAAACATCCACCTGCGCTCTTACTCTGTATGCCTGATTTCTCATTTCGGGGAATTCATGGCTTTTTTCGTTCCTAAGCCACCAATCGGTCATAACACAGCCTTTATATCCCCACTGCTGTCTTAAAATTGAAGTGCAAAGCTCATAGTTATAATGCCCGAAAACTCCGTTAATACGGTTGTATGAAGTCATAATAGTTTTCGGATTTGACTCTTTAATACAAATTTCAAAGCCTTTGAGATAAATTTCTCTTAAAGCCCTTTCCGACACGCAGGAGTCGTTATGATTTCTGAGTTTTTCCTGATTGTTGCAAGCAAAATGCTTAGGGCATGCGCTCTTTGATGTGCTTTGAATACCCCTAACCGCTGCGGCACCGATTTTGCCTGTTAAATAAGGATCTTCGGAATAATACTCAAAGTTTCTTCCGCAGAGAATATTCCTGTGTATATTCATACCCGGTCCAAGCAAAACATCGCTTTTTCTTTCAACAAGCTCACTGCCGATTAACGAATAAATTTCTTCAACAAGTTCAGTATCAAATGAACAAGCAAGAAGAGTTCCTATCGGAATAAGCGAGCAACAGTCGGCGAGTCTAATACCCGACGGTCCGTCGGTTGTTGTTACGCCTCTAACTCCTTTTTTACGGAGAGATTCCGTAACGCCGCCAAATGCTCCCGCATTTCCCTCGGGACCGAGCGGACTGTTCATTTTAAAATCGCCTCTTGAAAGCGCCTCAAGCTCACCAACGCTGAGTTGAGCAACAAATTCCTCAATCAAGGCTCTTCCGCTCTTAACATCATTAAGCTTTATGCCCTTATCGCCTGTTTGCTTAATGGCTTCGGGCAGATTATCAATGATTCTATTTCTTAAATCAACTGTTGATTTTTGAACATTTTCATAGGTCTTTTTAATTCTGTCTCCGTCTTTTTTCAAGGTTAAAACCTTAAAATCTCTAACAGGCGCAGACGCCTCAAAAAGCTGTTCAAAAAGCTCTGTTTTTGTAAATTCATATTTGCCGACATTCATAGCTGATCGAACATCGTTACCCGCAAAAAAGCGATAAACGCCCTTTTCAATAATCCACGCAGATTTAAACCCGCTCTCACCTGAAGCGTCATATGAGGAAAGACTGCTCATTGAAACGAAAAGCTTTAATACTTGCTCTTCACCGGGACTTAGAAGCTTTGTTTTTGCAAAGGCACAAAGCTCTCTTGACGGATTTCCGAGAAGCACTCCGGGCTTTTGAACATATATTTGAACAACCTCTTTACCCGAATTCTTCTCTCCTGAATTTTTGACTGAAATACTGAATTCAAAGCCGTCATTATGTTTAACAATTCCGAGAGCTTTTATTTCAAAATCAGTATAAGACAATCCGTAGCCGAAAGGATATAGAACGGAGTCTTTGCTTATAGTTTCAAAATATCTGTAACCAACATATATATCCTCGGCATACAAATTCTTATTTATACCGCCGAAATTCGAAGAGGAAGGATAATCCTTATAATTAATTGCAACGGTATCAGTAAGCTTTCCGGAAGGAGTAACCGCTCCGCAGAGCAAATCGGCAACCGAATTTCCGCTTTCCATTCCGCCCTGCCAAACAATCATTACGGCAACAGACTTATCCTTGTAGTTTTTAATCCACGAAAAATCCATAACAGAGCCGATATTAAGAAGAATTACGGTTTTTTCAAAGGAAGAAACAACATTGTTTAATAGTTTTTCTTCATCGGAAGTTAAATAATAGCTTCCTTTTTTTAACACATTCTCCCTATCCTCACCTGAGGAACGGCCAATAACAACAACTGCACAATCCGACCATTTTGAGGCCTCGGATACATCGTTTGTGCTTATGGGCATTTCGGGATAATATCGAGGCCAGCGACCCCATATGGCATCAAAAATAGGATTTTCCTTGCTCCACTTTTCGTACTTTTGAGCAAGATTTTCGTTTAATTGCAGTGCATTACAGTTTCTTATTCCGTCAACGAGATTGACCTGGTACGGTCTGTTAACATCACCGCCCGAGCCGTAGCCGGTATAAAACCAATCAACCTGAACTCTTCCGAAAAGTGAAACAGTTTCGTTGTTACAAAGCGGAAGCACACCGTTATTCTCAAGCAAAACAGCTCCCTGAGAGGCGGCCTTTCTGACCGCCTCGGGCATTCCGGGAAATATTGTTTTTTTGGAATTATTACGGTTAATCTGTTCCTGCGAAAGCCTATTCAGTTTAAGCTGAAGCTTCATTGTTTTATTCTGAATTTCAGTTTTTAAGCTCAATGTTTTCCTCCGAATTTAGTCATTATAAAGATTTAAAGGAGAACGAATATTTAAGACTCTTGGTGTATCCGAAATCAATTAAATGCTCTTTTGACGGAATAGGTCCGCAGCTTCCCGAACCGGTTCCGCGAACGAAGCCGTCAACTGTTACAAATGTTGTGTTTCTATCGGGCAAATCTTCAATATGCTTAGCTTTAATTAACTCACCGAGTGTGAAATGATTTGCATTGAAGTTGAAATAATTATCCAAGGCATCAAATTCAATTCCGTCTCTGTTGTTTCTTTGGCATAATACAGCAAGGCGAACATCGGTTCTGTTGCCCGAATCCTGCGGTTTGATATATTTTTGAGCCATTTTTTCAACAGTTGTTTCATAAATTCCGACAGGTGCATGCTCAATGAAATCGGAATAGCTTTCTTCGGGACCTCTTCCGTAGTATTTAACATTTTCAAGCTCGCTGTTCATTTCGCAATGAACTCCGAAGCGCGGAAGCTGAGCAGTCATAGGACAAACCTTTTTAAGCGTCGGCACAACCTCAACTGTTCCGTTATCACTGAAATAATAATCGACATTTGCCGAAGCGAGAATAAATATTCCCCTTGTTACGAATATATATGATGTTCTGATAAACTTCTCATTATTCTTGTTTACAAGCTTGCATGAAACAAGCTTTGGGAGTGCCTCTTCAAGACCGAGAACCTGCCAATAAAGCATCATATATCTATCGTTATCAAGCATTCCTCTGTATATGTGCGGAACAAATCCGTGCTGAGAATCAAGAGGATGCTTATTGAGCATTTCCTTATCATTGAAAATTAATGATACTAAGCCCTTTTTCTTATTGAAAGTTGCGTTTGAATTTCCGAAGCTTACCTTTATTTCAGTTTGGCTCTCACTGATTTTTGCACTGCTGTTTTTCTTTGACGGCGCAAGCTTTTTCTCGCTGAAAATGAGTTGCTCTCTTGCAATTTCAAAGCCTGTATCTTTTTCGGTATAAATAATATTTAAGAAAACATCCTCGTCTTTATTAAATGATTCCGAGGAGATTTCAAATTGCTTTTTGCCCTCGGCAGGGAGAATATCCGTAAATTCTCCGCTTCCCACAGCCAAGCCGTTTTTAACAAGCTCCCATGAAGCTTTGATATTTGAAGTATCGGAGAAGCTCAATGTGTTTCTGAGTTCAACTGTTGTGTCGTTAACTTTTCTTGCTCTGACAGGCCTGTAACACTCTTTCATTTCAAGTGCGCCTGTTGATGGCTTACGGTCGGGATAGAACAAACCGTCAACACAGAAATTACCGTCATGTATAGGCTCGTTGTGGTCGCCGCCGTAGGTCCATTTATATTTTGCGTTCTCATCATAAACACTATGGTCTGCCCATTCCCAAATACAGCCGCCCATAAACTGCTTTGATGAATAGAAGAGCTGCATATATTCCTCAAGTCCTCCCGGACCGTTACCCATTGCATGGGCATACTCGCACTGAAAGAAGGGCTTGCCGTCGTATTTCTTGCCGCCTTTACCGTCTCGAACTTTACGCATAAGCTCCGGCTTTGCATACATATGTGAAACAACATCATAAGCCCAGCGTTTACTGCGGTTTACACCCTCATAATGCACGGGTATTTCGGGATTATTCTTTTTAAGAAAATCATAGCAAACATCCTGGCATTTATATCCGCCTGACTCGTTTCCGAGACTCCACATTGTAATACTCGGATGGTTTTTATCTCTTTCATACATTCTTGATACTCTATCAAGATAATGGCTTGCCCATTTAATATTATTGCTGAGTCTGTTTGGATTGTATGTACTGTACGGCACTGCATAGAAGCCATGAGTTTCTATATCCGCCTCATCAACAACATATAAGCCGTAGAAATCGCACATTGTTAAAAATGCGGGATCGGGAGGATAGTGTGAAGTTCTGACTGCATTGCAGTTGTATTCCTTCATTAATTTAACATCAAGCTCAAGGTCATCGAGGGATACTGCATAGCCCTTTGTCATATGAGTATCGTGATGATTTACGCCCTTCATTTTGATTGCTTTTCCGTTAAAGGTGAAAACTTCCTTATTGATTTTAACATCTTTAAATCCAATGTATGTTCTGAAAACCTCTGTTGTTTCCCCACCGCTTTGAAGAACAAAAACAACTTTATAAGTGTTTGGTATTTCAGCGCTCCATTCTTTAACGCTAAGAGAAGTTAAACTGCATTCTTTGTTCGGAAGAAGTCTTGCGTTGAAAAGCTCTCCGTCTTCATTCTCTGCTTTTATAATAAGACTGTCTTCATTTGCGAATTCGCCATCAACACTTATCTTTAAATCATAGGTTTTATTTTCGTTTTTAGATGCTCTTAGGCAAAAATCATTTATTCTGCTTTCATTATGCAAAAGAATGTAAACATCGCGGAAAATACCGTTTTCGCGGAACATATCCTGACATTCAAGGTAAGTTCCGTTGCTCCACTTATATACAACGCAAACAATTTCATTTTCGCCTAAAACTATATTGCCTGTTATGTCAAATTCGGCTGTGTTGTGTGAGCCCTCGCTGTATCCTACATATTCTCCGTTAATATATACGCAAAGAGCACCTGCAACACCGAGAAATGATAAAATCTTTTTACCGCCTTCTTTTTCACAAATAAAGCTTTTTCTGTAAATACCAACAGCAACATCCTCCGGAATGTGCGGAGGTTTTTTCGGGAACGGATACCTTGTATTGATGTATGCAATCTGATCATAGCCCGTTCTTTGCCAAGTACTCGGAACCGAAACTCTGTCAAATTTCATAGTAGATGTATCTATTTCCTCGGCAATATCACTCAATCTCGAAAAATATGCAAAATCCCATTCTCCGCTGAGCATTATAACTCTGTCGGAAACATATCTTTCACTTTTATAATTTGTTTCATTAAGAACACTTTCCGAAGAAAACGGAACAAAATAGCTTCTTGCCGGAAGCTTATTTTCTTCAAATACTGAAAAATCTGTGTGCAAATTTCTTTTAACTGAATATTTCATTACTATCTCCCCTGAATAGAGTTTACAATAATTTTAACATATATATGTAACTATTACAAGATTAAAAAAACGCAGACAAATTTGTCTGCGTTTTTAAGAATGTATTATGGCTTTGGAATTTTATTTAGCTGAGAATTAATTTGAAGAAGCTGTTCTTTAGTAAACTTAACCCCTGCGGTTGACATTAGGCTTGTTAATCTGAGCACCGTAAAGCCTTCCATCATTTTCATCATTGATTCATTAACCTCAAAGCCCGAAGCCTCTGCGCCTCCGGAAGCAAGGCTTGAAAGCATTCCTTTGAAAAGCTCTGCACCCTGAGGAGTTTTGAGAATATCCCCCATCTTATCATTGAGTGAGAAGAAGCCTTCAACCTCGGTTATATCAAACCAATTAAGAATTGCTCCTTTTTCTTTCAATCGGTAGCTCTCGTTAAACTTATCAACCTTGCGTATAACGCTTTCATCAGTGCAATCTCCCGAAACTGCCTTAAGATGCGTTGTTCCCGAATTCTTAACTTTAAAGGTGAAGAAATGGTCTTCTCTGCTTTGCTTACCAACGCTCTCACCGTTTGCAAAAAGCTCAACCTCATTTTGATTGGAATAAACCTTAACAATCGTTTCATCTTCAACACGGTCAACATATCTTTTTGAGCAGATATGCACAAACGGCTCATCTGAAAGCCACGCTTTGTATGCATAGAAAGAATCCTTTTTGTATTTACGGTCAAAGGTAACCAGACCTTTATGATTCTGCCCGTTTTCTCCCCCCTCGTTTCGTGCATCAGCTCCGAAGTCGAACATATTCCAAACATGAGTTGCCCAAATATATTTTCTTGTGAAAAGCTGTTTGATTAACTCCTCGTGGTAATATGCCTGGTATTCCTCTGTATAATCTCCCTGAACAGGATTTGATGTGTGCCAGTTAAGAGCTTCACAGCCGTACTCACTCATACCGATTGGGATATTCGGAAACTGCTTATGGAAAGTATCCAGCCACGGTCCGTTCATTGAAGTATCTCCGCCGTACCAGCCGAAATAATGGTTATATGAAACAACATCGGGAATTTGAATATACTCATTGTTAATATCACACATTGAAACAACAGCAATAGTTGTTAGCCTTGTTTTATCCATTTCGTGAACAAGGTCATTGAGAATTCGATGGTTTTCGAGCAAATCGTCGTCGGAGCCGTTCATGGTAATCTCATTTGAAAGACCCCAAACAACAATAGAGGGATGATTGTAATTTTGAGTAACAAGCTCCTTCATTTGAGAAATTGTGTTTTCTCTTGCAGTTGGCATATGCTTTGAAATATAGGGAATTTCAGCCCAAATAACAAGCCCCTTTTGATCGCACAAATCATAGAAATACTGATCATGCTGATAATGCGCAAGTCTTATTGTTGTTGCTCCGAGCTCACAAATAAGCTCTATATCCTCTTCATGATGCTCAGCGAGAAGTGCGTTGCCTATTCCCCATCTGTCCTGATGGCGTGATACTCCTCTGAGAGGATACTCTTTTCCGTTAAGAATAAAGCCTTTTTCGGGATCAATTTCAAATGTTCTGCATCCGAAATCGGAAGAAACATTATCTAAAATGTTCTCACCGTCAAGAAGCAAAGCTTCAGCTCTGTACAAATACGGGTCTTTTCTTCCATTCCACAAATGAACATTTTTTATTTCAATTTCAGCCGAGCATTTATCCGCGCTCTGCTTAACAGAAGCTATTTCTTCTCCGTTCATATCAAAAACTCTGAACAAAAGCTCTTGATTTGATTTAGCGTTTGTTAAAAAAGACTCAATATTTACTTTAGCATCGTTTCCGATAATCCGGGGAGTTACGGCAATGCCCGGTCCGCCATAGTAGTCCAAATCAAAATGCGAATCGGAAACGGCAATAATATTAACATCTCTGTAAAGACCGCCGTAGAAAGTAAAATCAGCCATTTGCGGATAAACGGTTTCATTAGGGCTGTTGTCAACTGAAACGGCTATTAAGGTTTTATCCGAAATACAGTCGGTTATATCCGCTCTCCATGTTGAATATCCGCCGTCATGATGTGCAATCTTTTTTCCGTTAACATAGCAATCAGCAGAAGAATTTGCTCCTTTGAATTCAATATAATATCTTTCGGCATCAGGAAAATCCTCCTTATCTAATTCCTTAGCATACCAGCATTCTCCGCGGTAGTAATCGTTTTCACCGTCCTGACCGTCAATACCGTTCCATGTATGAGGAAGATTAACAAAATCCCATTTTTTCGGCATTGCTTCCGGAACGCAATCTGCCTGCTTGGTAAACGCCCATTTTCTGTTTATATTAATGATTTTTCTCATCTGATTTCATAGCCTTTCTGCTGTAAATAAATTATTAAATAATCCTTTTCATTAAAAAGCCGCCGACAGAAGCCGGCAGCTTAAAAAAATTATTATATTCGCTTTTTAAGACTCAGTTTCAGCCCCGTGCTTAGCCTTTAGTATTTCAACATTCTCTTCAACCTGCTTTTTATGAAGAGGATACCAGAACCAAAGAATTAATCCGAGGAGGAAGAAGCCTACTGCCGGAACAAGTGTTGAAATATCAAATATGCCGTTTTTAACATCGGTATTAAAAGCAGTTGCTTCATTATAACCGATAAGGCTTAAAAGCGCTCCGCTTAATCCGGATGAGGCAGCCTGACCGAGCTTTCTTGCAAATGAATAAAGCGCATATACCGAACCGTCCTCACGGATACCGTTTTTAATTTCGGAATAGTCAATAACATCAGTGATAAGTGCCCAGCTAACCATTGAGAAAATTCCCAAACCGAGCCAACTAACTGTTTGAAGAACAATATAAACTACGAGCGGAGGTCTTAAGAAATACAGAAGCAGACATACTGCCGCAGATGCAATATTTGCAACAACACTCACCTCTGCCTTGCCGAATCGTTTAGCGAGTGGCTTGGCAAGAACTGCCGCAGCAGCCATACCGCCGCCCATTACAAGAGTTGAAACGCTCTGCGCCTTTGCATTTCCGTAGTAATTCGGGAAAACATAGTTACACATTTGCTGCATGGTAAGCTGTGCAAGAAGCATAACTACCGATGCAACTATAATAGAAATTAGCGCTCTGTTATTAACAGCGTTTTTAAACATATTCAAAGTGCTGTTCTTTTTTTGCTCTTCTTCGCTTACAATAGACTTAACTCGCTCAGTTGTTAGACTGTAGCAAAGAAGATAACAGATTACCGCTGCAACTGAAAAAACGCCTGCAATAATGGTAAATTTTGAGCCGTTAAGAATTTCTTTCCCGCCGACTTTATCATACACAACAAGCGGAACGCCGGCTGTTACAAAAGCACCTGCAAGCATACCTCCCATTGTTCTGAAGGTTGAAAGCGACTGACGGTCTCCGGGGTCGGAAGAGATAGCGGATGCCATTGAACCGTAAGGAATATTTACCGAAGTATAAAATACGGAGCCCCAAAGAATATAAGTTACAAGCAAATATGCAATCTTTGCAGGCTTTGGCATACCGGCAAGACTGCTTTGATACATCAGAAAAGATGCAATGGCAACAGGACCGCACATACGGCGAATCCAAGGCTTGAACTTTCCTGCCGATGTGTACTTGCTTCTGTCACATATTCTGCCCATTGCAACATCTGTGAATGCATCAACAAATCTTGCAACCATCATTATTATACCGACAATATAAGCTTCAATCCCCATAACATCGGTATAGAACTTCATCAAAAAGCTCGAGGATAAAAGAAAGGTGAAGTCATTTGCAAAATCACCGAACATATATCCTATCTTATCTTTGAAGCCAAAAGGTTTAACGGATTTTTCATCCATAAACAACATCCTCTCTCTTTTGATTTCAATATGTATTTTTCGCATATGCAGTAAAAATACTCATCGCTATTATTGTAGTATAAACTCAGCCAATCCGTGAGTATAATTTTTATATTTATGAGTATTATTTTTGTTTTTATCTTGATTTTTAATAAAAATTGGAAGATAATATAATATAATTTGTTTTATTTGCACAACAAACGGAGAGAATTATGAATTACACAACAGAGCT
>CAMFBH010000027.1 GCA_945948515.1 uncultured Clostridia bacterium | reverse complement strand
ATAAAAAGCAGTATTCGGGCATAAAAAAGCCTCGGAACACGAATGTTCCGAGGTAATGGCAGAGGTATAAGGATTCGAACCTTAAATGACGGAGTCAGAGTCCGGAGTGTTACCGTTACACTATACCTCTAAGTGCTCTACTATTATATACTATTAAAAAATTTTGTCAATAGTTTGGGAGCAAAAAAATAAAATTTGATAAAAAATCTTAATGCTCGTCGGAAAGCAGGGCAGCGGCGCATTTTATTCCGTCAACCGCGGCGCTTACAATTCCTCCGGCATAGCCCGCGCCTTCGCCGCAGGGATAAACTCCGCAAATATTACACTGCATAAATTCATCGCGAAGAATGCGAACGGGGGAGGAGCTTCTTGTTTCCGGTGCGGTAAGAACGGCATCTGGAAGGCTGAAGCCGTCGAGCTTTTTATTCATTTCAACTATCGCGCTTTTCATCGTTTTAGAAACGGCATCGGGAAGGCATTCGTCAAGATTTGTGAGTTCAACACCTGTTGGGCAGGTTGGATTTACATTTCCAAGCTGTGTTGATGCTTTTCCGTTCAAAAAATCTCCAACAAGCTGAGCGGGAGCTTTGTAGCTTGAGCCTGCAAGCTTAAATGCCTTGTTCTCAATTTCACGCTGGTAGTAAATCCCTGCAAGAGGATGCTCGCTTGGAAAGTTTTCGGGTTCGATTCCAACGAGGAGAGCGCTGTTTGCGTTTTCACCGTCTCTTGCAAGCTCGCTCATTCCGTTAACTACAACACCGTTTTTCTCACTTGCGGCCGCAACAACCGTTCCGCCGGGACACATACAAAAGGTGTATGCACCTCTATGATGAAGTGAGTGGCATGAAAGCTTGTAGTCTGCAGCGCCGAGAGCGGGATGGGAAGCGAATTTTCCGTAGCAGCTTTTGTTTATTAAGCTTTGCGGATGCTCAATTCTTGCGCCCACACTGAAGGGCTTTTGAATAATTTTCACACCTGAATTATAGAGCATTTCAACCGTGTCCCTTGCGCTGTGACCTATAGCAAGAATAACTGCGTCGGTTTCGATATCGCACAACTGACCGGATTTGTTTTTATATGTTATACCGTGAATAAATCCGTTTGCAACAATGAGCTTTTCAAGCTTTGATTCAAGGAGAACCTCTCCTCCGAGCTCGGCGATTTTTTTGCGTATGTTTTTAACAACAATAGCGAGTCGGTCCGTTCCTATGTGAGGCTTTGAGGAATAAAGAATTTCTTCGGGTGCACCTGCCTCGTAGAGCTCTCGCAAAACTGTTGAAATATAGGGGCTTTTTATTCCTGTTGTTAGCTTTCCGTCGGAAAAGGTTCCTGCTCCGCCTTCGCCGAACTGAACATTTGATTCCTCGTTAAGCTTTCTTTCACTCCAAAATCTGTTAACATCTCTTTGGCGCGCTTCAATGTCCTTTCCTCTTTCAAGAATAATAGGCTTGAGACCGCTCTTTGCAAGAATAAGCCCTGCAAACATTCCTGCGGGGCCGAAGCCTACAACAATCGGTCTGAAATGTGAAACACGCTTGTTTTCGGGAAGAGTGAAAGGAACGGGATGAATAATTTGCACCTTCGGACTTTTGCATTTTGCCGCAATTTTTTCCTCGCCGTCTGCCGAAATGTCAACGCTGTATTTGAAATGAATATCATCTTTTTTTCTTGCATCAACACTCTTTTTGAATATGCTGAGGCTTTTAATTTTGCTTTCATCTATTCGCAGTATTTTTGCTGCCTTTTTTGCCAAAAGCTCCGTGCTGTCGTCAAGCTCAAGGCGTATTTCGTTAACTCTGATCATAAATAACTTCCTATATAGTCTGCTGCTTTTATCGCACTGCTCCAAGCCCATTGGAGATTGAAGCCGCCGCATTTTCCGTCAACATCAAGCACCTCGCCGACAGCAAAAAGATTTTTTTGCTTTTTGCTTTCAAGGTGCTCGGTAAATTCATTAACACAAATTCCTCCGCTTGTAACCTGAGCAAAGGAAAAGCCCTTTGTTCCGCTTATGATGAGCTTTTGATTTTTACAGCATTTTGCCGCAATATTGCAATCACCGTTGCATTGCTTTTGAATAATATCCGACACGGCATTGCCCACAATACCGGTAAGATTACCGAATTTTTTATAATGAACAGCGATTTGCTCCGTATCAAAATCGGGTGCAAAATCAATAATTGCGTGAATTCTGGAGGCTTTGTCGTTTGCAAATTCTCGTGCAACAATGGTTCCTGCATCGAGCGAAACAATTCCGGAAAGTCCGTATTCTGTAAAAAGGAGCTCTCCCTGCTCACTGTATAGAATCTCATTTTCTTTTCCGATTGTAAGATTGCATTTTGTTCGCATGCCTTTAAGAATACGGCAGATTTTGTTCGGAGATGTGAGCTGAACAAGAGCGGGACAAGGCTCAATCAAGGTGTGGGAAAAGCTTTGAAGGATTGAATATCCGTTTGAGGCTGAATCCTGAGGTGCACCGGCTTTTCCTCCCGATGCAATAACAAGAATATCGCATGTAAAATCTCCTTTGGAGGTTTTTAGCATAAACCTTTTATCGCGGTAGGCACAGCCTTCAACAGTGCATTCGGTAATTAATTGTGTGCCTAAGCTATTAGCGGCGGTGAGAAGAACATCTCTTACGCTTTGCGCCTGCAAGGAGTACGGATAAAGCCTTCCTTGAGATTCCTCTCTTGTTTTTAATCCTATTGATGAGAAGAAATCAAGAGCTTCGTTAACATCAACAATATTCTTTGCAAAAGGATTGTTGTAGCCGATAATGCCTGCATCGGTGTTTGAAAGATTGCATCGTCCGTTTCCGGTTGCAAGTATTTTTTGACCTGCACTCGGTTGAGCTTCAAAAACAGTTATTTCGGCATTGGGGCATTTCTGATTCAGTCTTACCGAAAAAGCAAGTCCTGCCGCACCCGCACCGATTACTCCTATCAGCATAGCTTTTCCTCCTTGTTTTTATATATAATACAATATATTTTTATAAAGTGCAAATATTTTTAAAAAGGCATTGACATATTGACAAGCCTGTGATAGAATGTGAGTTACCTCGTAATGGGTTTTATTTTTTTGCTCATTTTAAGCGCCGTCTTTTGCGTGGTCGGCAGCGAGGGAGATAAAATATCGAAAATATACTGGAGGTGCCGATATGAGAGTTAAAATCACTTTGGCTTGCACTGAATGCAAACAACGCAACTACAATACTATGAAAAACAAGAAGAACAGTCCTGACAGACTTGAAATGAACAAGTACTGCAGATTCTGTAAAAAACACACTCTTCACAGAGAAACGAAGTAACGGAGGTTATTATGGCTGAAGAAAAAAAGGCAAAGACCGAAAAGAAAGCCGATAAAAAACCGGCACAAAAAAAGTCTGCCAAAAAATCCGGCAAGAATCCTTTTAAATCCATTGTATCGTTTTTCAAGAGTGTAAAGGCAGAGGGCAAAAGAGTTATTTGGCCCGAGGCTAAGTTCGTTCTTAAGAACACCCTTGTTGTTCTTGTTGTTGTAACAATCGCAGGTCTTGCAATTTACGGAGTTGACACCGTATTTTCACTCGGACTTAAAGGCATTAAGTCGCTTGCTTCAACAAGCACTACCGAAACAACTACAACAACCACAACAGCACAGGCTCTTGAACAGGCAACAGAGCCTGCCGAATAATAGTTAATTATTAATTACTATTATATATACGGAGGCAAGCTGAATGGAAGACGCTAAATGGTATGTTGTTCATACTTTTTCCGGCTACGAAAACAAGGTTGCCGGTAATATAGAAACCGTTGTTGAAAACAGAAATCTCCACGACCTTATTCACGAGGTAAGAATTCCTACCGAAACAGTTGTTGAGATTAAAGACGACGGTACGAAAAAAGAAGTTGAAAGAAAAATCTTTCCGGGATATGTACTTATTAAAATGGTTATGACCGATGATTCATGGTATGTTGTCCGCAACACTCGCGGCTGCACCGGATTTGTCGGACCGGAAAGCAAACCGATTCCGCTTACAGACGAAGAGGTTAAAAAGCTCGGCGTTGAAAAGGTCAGCGTTGAGGTTTCTTATGAAGTGGGAGATCTTGTTAATGTTATTGACGGTCCCCTTGAAGGCTTCTCGGGAACGGTTGATTCAATAGATATTGCCAAGAACAGCGTTCAGGTAACTGTTTCAATGTTCGGCAGAGAAACATCTGTTGATTTTGAGCTTGACCAGCTTGAAAAGGTCAGCGAATAATTAGGTAATACGCAGTTTTACTGCTTGTTATCATTGCTTTTGCAATGAGTGGGAGGAGCTTAAGTGCTCCGCCAATTACCACAATTTTTAGGAGGAAATAAAATGGCTCAAAAGGTAGTAGGTTTAATTAAACTTCAAATCCCTGCCGGCAAGGCAACTCCGGCACCCCCGGTTGGACCGGCACTCGGTCAGCACGGTGTAAACATTATGTCTTTCACCAAGGAGTTCAACGAAAGAACAAAGAATGATGCAGGTCTTATTATTCCTGTTGTTATCACAGTTTTTGAGGATCGTTCTTTCACATTCATCACAAAAACTCCGCCCGCAGCAGTTCTTATCAAAAAGGCATGCGGAATAGACAAAGCATCCGGCGTTCCGAACAAAAACAAGGTTGCATCTCTTACAAAAGAGCAGGTTAAGCAGATTGCAGAAACAAAAATGCCCGACCTTAATGCAGCAAGCCTTGAAGCAGCAATGTCCATGGTTGCAGGCACAGCTCGCAGCATGGGAATTACGGTAGAAGACTGATTCCCTCCGTGGGAGGAAAAATCCGATTAACCACTTTTGGGAGGTAAATATTAATGAAACACGGAAAAAAATATGTTGACGGCGCAAAGCTTGTTGACCGTTCAAAATTATATGAATCAAACGAGGCTCTTGATATTGCAGTTAAAACAGCAACAGCTAAGTTTGATGAAACAATTGAAGTTCATGTTCGTTTAGGCGTTGACTCTCGTCATGCAGACCAGCAGGTTAGAGGCGCAGTAGTTCTTCCTAACGGAACAGGTAAAGATGTTAGAGTAGCAGTTTTTGCAAAGGGTGATCTTGCAAAGGCAGCAGCAGAAGCAGGCGCAGATGTTGTTGGTGATGCAGACCTCGTTGAAAAAATCCAGGGTGGCTGGATGGATTTCGATGTTGCTATTGCAAGCCCCGATATGATGGGATTTGTTGGCCGTCTCGGTAAGGTTCTCGGTCCTCGCGGACTTATGCCCTCACCCAAAGCAGGAACAGTAACAATGGATGTTGCTAAGGCTGTAACAGATGCTAAGGCAGGTAAAATCGAATACCGTCTTGATAAAACAAACATCATTCACTGCCCCATCGGTAAGGCTTCATTCGGCGCAGATAAGCTCCTTGTTAACTTCAATGCGCTTCTTGATGCTATCATCAAGGCAAAGCCCGCCGCTGCAAAGGGTCAGTATATTAAATCCTGTGCAGTAGCAAGCACAATGGGTCCCGGAATTCGTATTAATCCCGCAAAGGTTGGCTCAGGTGCAGGCTCAGACGCAGAATAATCAATTCAAGGTGTTGACAAGTTAAAAAACTTGTGATACAATATCAAAGCTGTTCAACCAAAGACAGTAGGTGCCGTATGGCATAAGTTTAACCGCCTACCGAGGAATGAGCATGGTAATTTAATTGCTTATGTTGTGCATTCCGTGGGTAACGGGGTGCACTTTTTTGTTTTGGAAACAGCCTCAAAGTCCGCTCTTGCGGCAAATAATTAAGGAGGTAAGCTAATTAATGGCAAGCGAAAAAATTCTTGAAATCAAAAAACAGCAGGTTGCTGATTTAAGTGCAAGAATCAAAGGCTCAATTTCAGGCGTTATCGTTGATTACAAAGGCATAAATGTTGCCGATGATACTAAGCTTCGTAAAGAGCTCAGAGAAGCAGGCGTTGAATACACAGTTGTTAAGAACTCAATTCTCAAGCGTGCTGCCGATGATGCTGGTCTTGAAGGCATTGATTCTGTTCTTGAGGGAACAACAGCAATCGCAACTTGTGATAACGATCACATTGCTCCTGCTCGTATTCTTCAAAAATTCGCAGATTCACACAAAGAATTTTCAGTAAAGTCAGGATATCTTGACGGCGAAGTTATTTCAGTAGAAAAGATTGTTGCTCTTGCTAAGCTTCCGAGCAGAGATGTTCTTCTCGCAACGGTTTGCAACGCATTCAACGCTCCCATCGCTGCATTTGCTCGCGCTGTACAGGCTATTGTTGACAAGGGCGATGCAGAGCCCGCTGCTCCCGCAGAGGAGGCAGCACCGGCTGCTGAGGAAGCAGCAAAAGCAGAAGAAGCTCCCGCAGAGGAAGCTCCTGAGGCAGAATAATTTTTAAAATAATTTTAATCGGAGGAAAATAAAATGGCATCAGAAAATGTAACCAAAATCGTTGAAGAACTTAAAGTTCTCACAGTTCTTGAATTATCAGAGCTCGTTTCAGCAGTAGAAGAAGAATTCGGCGTAAGCGCTGCAGCAGCAGTTGCAGTAGCAGCTCCCGCAGCAGGTGACGGCGCAGCAGCAGCTGACGCTAAATCTGAATTTGATGTTATCCTTACAGATGTAGGTGCAAACAAGATTCAGGTTATCAAGGCTGTTCGTGAAGCAACAGGTCTCGGACTTAAAGAGGCTAAGGAAATCGTTGATAACGCTCCTAAGGCTGTTAAAGAAGCTGTTCCCACAGCAGATGCTGAGGCTCTCAAGGCTAAGCTTGAAGAAGCAGGCGCTAAGGTTGAGCTCAAATAATTTAGCTTACATTAAATACCTTAATTATAAAAAACGGTGCAACCAATCGGTTGCACCGTTTTTACTTTAATAATCAAATTACATTTGAAAGTTTTTTATGTATTCATCCATACAGCTTTGAATAATTTCCTCTGCCTTTTCTCTGTCGTCAACCTCAAGAACGGAGGTGTTTTTTCCGTTCTCAAGAGTTTTGTAAACTTCAAAAAAGTGCTTAATTTCATCAAAATAATGAACGGGAAGCTGATGAATGCTTGTATAACAATTATAGTTTGGATCGTTAACCGGAACGGCAATAATTTTTTCGTCCTTAGCACCGCTGTCCTCCATAATCAGAACTCCTATCGGAGAGCATTCAACAATCGTCATGGGCAGAATTTGTTCGCTGCAAAGAACAAGAACATCAAGAGGGTCGTTATCGCTTGCGTATGTTCGCGGAATAAATCCGTAGTTAGCAGGGTAGTGGGTTGAGGTGAAAAGAACACGGTCAAGCTTAAGCATACCGGTTTCCTTATCAAGCTCGTACTTGTTTTTACCGCCCTTTTGAATTTCTATAACAGCGTAGAACCTGTCCTTTTTTATTTTTTTGGGTGAAATATCGTGCCAAATGTTCATATTTGTCTCCTGATTGAATTTTTTATATTTTAACATTATATAAAAAATAATACAAGAGAATTTGCTTTAAAAATGAAGAAAAGCCGAAGATAAACTTCGGCTTTTCCCCTCTCTGTCTATAACAAACTATAGGAGGACAAGACTTTAAACGGTTGCGGCTCCGTTTAAAGACTATCACAGATGAATAAAAGGCTTTATAACAAAGTCATCTCTTAATCATCTTTGACCATATTATAGCGTATTCAATTTGAAAAGTCAATAGATTTGTAAATTATTTAGCCAAATGGTTAAATATTTTTGTGTAAAATCCACAAAACGACTCTTTTTTAGAAAAAGTGTCTTTTTTATCGTACTAAAAAATTCACTTTTTCTTTTTTTACTTGACATAGAACAAATGTTCTATTAATATAGTAAACACAGGACAGGCCGACTGCCACTCAAGGCGTTCTGAATTCATGTAAAGGAAGGTAAGCGGATGACGATAGATGAGTTAGCCCGTGAATATGAGAAGCAGTATGAAATCCTAAATAATAAAATCAAGGGGTTAACTCCGCTGCTTTATGTTTATACGGGTCAGGATTTGTATTTACTGAGAAAGAAAATTAAAACCTATTACAATATGGCTTGCGAATGCAGGCAAACTGCTTTGCTGCTTACGGCTTACTATGATGAGGAGGATAATTATGATTGATATTATTGATGCTTATTTTTGCGGTGACGGAGAAGAATTTGAAACCTTTGGTGATAATTCGGTTAAGCTTGCGGCAATTAAGAGTGTTCTGCCAATAATTATCCGAGATGAGCTGACTCCGCGCCAGAGAGTTTGCCTGAAGCTCAGATATTGGTCAAATATGAGTCAGGAGGAAATTGCAAAAAAGCTAAAGCTTTCCCAACCGACTGTTTGCCGCCATATTGCCAATGCTAAAGAAACGGTCAACAATAAGCTCAGATATTGCCTTTTTGCCTTGAACACTGCGGAAAATGAGCTTGCAAAAATGAATTAAAAGGAGAGGTGTGTTCGGAAAAGGGGGTCAAATTTAATAATCTGCAAAGCATGGAATTCCGAACACACACTCTACCTGCAAACGATACGGCGCAGGCTCCTCACGGGCAAATGCCACCTGCGCTAACATTTGAAAAGCGTATCTCTACATTTTATGGAGATACGCTTTTTTTGTTAAGCAAAAACTAATAATATTAATGAAACAATATACAGAATTGCATATATAACAACCTGGTGTCCGAGGTAAAACCAAAGTGCATTTTTCCCCACAAAGCAAAGAGGCTTTGAGTGCTTTTTGTACATAAAATCGGGGAAGGCTCCTTTTGCGGCAAATTTTCCTGCAAAGGAGCCGAATATATACATGAACAGCCAGGGGAAAAGAGGAAAATAATCTGCCGAATGAAATGCTGAATTATGAAATCCCAACGGCATTAGGTAATTTGTTTTATAAAGAATTTGAGGAAGCTCAATTCCGAAAGCGAGCGAGCCGTTGGAAATGTTATAGGTAAAGAAAAACAAAAAAGCGCAGACTGCCATTCCCGCATACGGATTGATTTTTGCAATCAACGGCTTTAACAGACCTGAAATTATCATTGAAATTCCGAGAAAGTGAAGCACTCCGAAATATATTTCACATTCGTAAAACCCCATGGACGGCATAATCAACGCCGTAACAGTCGTAACAGCCATAGCACATGCAAAAACAATTCCGCCTCTTTTTATACTGTTTCTTGAGAGCTGTGAGCAAATTCCCGAAACTATAATAAAAATTGCCCAAAAAACAGGCTGAAAAACGCAAAGTGCATCGAATATCTCGTAGCCTGCCGAAACAGAAAGAACATCTCCGAGGTCAAGAAAAAAGTGATGAAAAATCATACAAATGACCGCAAAGCCTCGAAGCTCGTCGAGAAAATATATTCTTTTGGATTTATTGTTCACTGTGCACCTCCCAAACTGCTGTTTTAATAATTATACACTATAAAAATTTAAATGTACATAATCATTTTATGTTGTTATTATAGTTATTATATGTTATAATACTTCCTAATAAAGTGAGTAGTGAAAAGAGTGATTAATAATGAAAAACGATGTAAAAAATACTGTCGGAGAAGCAATAACCGTTGTTAATACAACCAATACCGCAATAACCGCAGAAAGCGGTTCTCTTCCCGTTTTTGCAACTCCGTTTATGATTGCACTTATGGAAAAAGCAACATGCTACGCGGCAGAGCCGCTTCTTGATGAGGGCGAAACAACCGTGGGCACAAAAATTGATGTCAGTCATTCAAAGGCAAGCGGAATGGGAACTGTTATCACAGCAAGAGCATCACTTGTTGAAACAGACGGCAGAAGAATTGTTTTTGATGTTTATGCAAAGGATGATAACGGCGAAACGATTGGCTCGGGCGTTATTGAAAGATTTGTTGTTGATACAGAGAAGTTTATGAAAAGGGTTGAGTCAAAATGAGCTATAAATCGGTTATTTTAGATTTTGACGGAACAATCTGCGATACGGGCGAGGGCGTAATGAAAAGCGTTAAATATGCTCTGGATTCATTCAATATTGCTTCACCCGAATGGAATGAATTAACCTGCTTTATCGGCCCGCCGCTTGTTGTTTCATTTAAGGAACGCTTCAATGTTAGCGATGATGAGGCAAATGTTCTCGTTGAAAAATTTCGTGAAAGATACCGCGATATCGGAATACTTGAATGCAGCATTTATCAGGGAATGAAAAAAACATTAAATTCCTTGAAAAGCCACGGAATAAAGCTCGGAATAGCATCGTCAAAGCCGCAGCAGTATATAGAAAAAATACTTAATAATTTCGGAATGCTTAATTTGTTTGATTATATCGGAGGAGTTTCCTTCGGTTCGGACTGTGAAACAAAGGCAAGCATAATTTCAAGATGCCGCGAGGTACTCGGTACTTCAATTGAGGAAACCGTTGTGGTGGGCGACAGAAAGTTTGATTTACTCGGTGCGGCAGAGAATAATATTGATTCCTGCGGAGCGCTCTGGGGTTACGGAAGCAAAGAGGAATTTGAGAAGAGCAACGCAACCTTTATTCTTGAAAAGGTTGAGGATATTGAAGCGGTGGCTCTCGGATTTTTTGAACAAACAACACTTCAAGAGCCTTATCTTAACGGAAGAATTATTAATGTTCATGTTGATACCGTTAAGCTTTGCGATAAGTCTGTTGCAACAAGGGAAACGGTTGACCACCCGGGCGGAGTCGGAATTTGTGCACTTACGGCAAATAAAGAGGTGTTGCTCGTAAGGCAGTTCCGTTATCCGTACAAGGAGGTTATTTATGAAATCCCGGCAGGAAAGCTTGAAAAATGTGAAGATCCTAAAATAGCCGCCATGCGTGAATTTGAAGAGGAATGCGGAGCGAAAGCAAGTAATTTCTTTTCACTCGGAGAGCTTTATCCGACACCGGGCTACTGCGGAGAAATAATCAGAATGTACGGCGCTTCCGATTTAACATTCACAGAGCAGAGGCTCGATGAGGATGAATTCCTTGAGGTTATCAGAATGCCTCTTGAAGAGTGCATAGAAAAGATAATGTCGGGAGAAATTAAGGATTCAAAAACAATTTGTGCAATAATGAAAATGAATTATCTTATTGAACATGGAAAGGCAATGTAAACCGATATGGCTTATCTTGATAACAGCGCAACAACAAAGCCGTGCAAATCCGCTGTTGAAGCAATAAATAAAATGCTTTGTGAGTGCTACGGCAATCCCTCAAGCCTTCATTCAATGGGTGTAGAAGCAATGAAACAGGTTATTCTTGCCCGTCAGGCAATAGCGGATGAGCTGTCCTGCGAAAAGGACGAGATTTTTTTCACAAGCGGTGGAACCGAGGCAAATAATCTTGCGGTTTTCGGCGCCGCCGAGGCGGGAAAAAGAAAAGGAAACAGAATTGTTACAACTGCAATCGAGCACGAGAGTGTGCTTCAGGCTGTTGATGAACTCGAAAAGCAGGGCTTTGAGGTTATAAGGATTATGCCCGATTCGTTCGGGAACATAAGCGCACAGCAAATTTTTGATGCTGTTAATGATAAAACAATACTTGTTTCAATTATGTATGTAAATAACGAGGTTGGTTCAATCCTTCCCGTTGAAGCAATAAAAAAAGCGGTTAAAGCAAAAAATGCGCCTGCGTTGATTCATATAGATTGTGTTCAGGCGTTCGGAAAAATTAGGGTTAAACCGTCTAAGCTCGGTGCGGATTTACTCACTGTTACTGCCCATAAAATTCACGGAGCAAAGGGAACGGGAGCTCTTTATGTAAGAAAGGGAGTTCATATTATTCCGCGAGCCTTCGGCGGCGAGCAGGAAAAGAAGTTGCGTCCCGGAACGGAATGCGCCCCGCTGATTGCAGGATTCGGAGCGGCTGTTAAGGAGTTTTCCGATATAAAAAAGAGCAGGGAGCATGTTAATGAGCTCAATTCATTTGCAAGGCAGGAATTATCTAAGCTGGGCGGGATAACAATAAACAGCTCCGAAAATGCTCTTGAATATATTTTAAACATAACCGTTGAGGGAATAAGGAGCCAAACGCTGATTCAGTTTTTGAGCGCAAATGATGTTTATGTTTCAAGCGGCTCTGCCTGTACAAAGGGCAAAAAAAGCCATGTTCTAACTGCTATGGGTCTTGATAACGACAGAATTGACAGCGCTATAAGAATAAGCTTTTCGCGCTATAATACTAAGGAGGATATTATTCTTCTTTGCAAGATGCTGACTCAGGCGCAGGAAAAGCTTTCAAGGAGATAAAAATGCAGGAAATAATATTGATTAAAAACGGCGAGCTTGTGCTTAAAGGCTTAAACAGGAATTCGTTTGAGGATGTTCTGATTAAGAATATGAAAAGGCATCTTGCCGATATCGGAAAGTTTGTTTTTACAAAAAGTCAGTCAACAATAATGCTTGAGCCCGTTGACGAGGATACCGACCTCGACGATGCCGCCGAAGCACTTTCAAGAGTGTTCGGTATTGCCGCTCTTTCCCGTGCGGCGGCATGCGAAAAGGATATGAAAACCATTAAGCAAACAACAGTATCCTATCTTTCCGAGCAGCTTTCTGAGTGCAAAACCTTTAAGGTAGAGGCGAAAAGGAGCGATAAGAAATTTCCTTTGAAATCGCCCGAAATTTGCCGTGAGGTTGGGGGATATGTGCTTTCAAAATTTCATCATCTAAAGGTTGATGTTCATAATCCCGATTGCATAATCACAGTTGAAATCAGAGATAAAAATGCCTTCGTAAGAGGAAATAATATTAAAGGTGCAGGCGGTATGCCAACCGGTACGGGAGGCAGGGCTGCTGTTTTGATAAGCGGCGGAATAGACAGCCCCGTTGCGGCTTGGATGATGGCAAAAAGAGGAATTGAATTGTGTGCAGTTCATTTTGCCTCGCCTCCGTACACGAGCGAGCTTGCCGAAATGAAGGTTATGGAGCTGTTAAAAAAGGTTAGCCGATATTCGGGAAGAATATGCACCTTTGTTGTTCCGTTTACCGAGATACAGGAACAGATTAAACAACGCTGTCCCGAGGATTTGTTCACCCTCGTTATGCGCAGAATTATGATGAAAATTTCTCAAATCATTGCTCAAGAGCAAAACTGTCAGGCACTTATAACGGGAGAAAGCGTGGGTCAGGTTGCAAGCCAAACAATTTATGCGCTTGCCTGCACCGATGCGGCGGTTACAATGCCTGTTTTCAGACCGTGCATAGGAATGGATAAGGATGAGATTGTTGAGATTTCAAGGAAAATAGATACCTTTGAAACCTCTATCCAGCCTTATGAGGATTGCTGCACGGTTTTCACCCCCAAGCATCCAAAAACAAAGCCGAAGCTTGAAGATGTTGTTGAAGCGGAGAATTTACTTGATTTGGACAGCCTTATCGAAAAGGCAGTTCAGAATGCAAGAAAAGTTATTTTAAAGTAGGTTTTTGTATGAGTGACAATAAAGACTTTGATGATATAGACAGAATACTGAAGGAATTTGAAGCTCAAAAGGCAAAAAGAATTGAGGAGGATAAAAGCTTTTCGCTCGATGAAGAGCTTGCTCCTCCCAAGCGCTCGCGCCGTCAGCGTGAAATCGTTGGAGAAGAATCCAACGAAGCTTCCGAAAAAAATGATAAGAAAAAGAAAGCCTCTTTTTCTAAGCTTGCATTTTTAAGATGTGCAGTCATTTTTGCCGTTATTGCTGTTTCAATTGCGGTCGGTGCATTTTTAGGCTACATGTGCGAACACAAGGATATTGAGAAAAACAATGCAAATATTTCAAACTATGCTCAAAAGTATCCGGGCGTTGAGTTTCCGTCAGGAATAATGGAGTCTCAGTGTGAGGCTTACGGAAAAAATCAAAACTATCTCGGAAGAATAACATTTCCCGATTCCGAGAGCGCCGAGTTCTATTCTTCAATTGAGCAGGGAAGCTATGCGAAAATTGACACAAGGTCATCGGTTTCTCCTCTTTCAAGAAATCTTGTAATATACGCAGGAGAGGATTTTTTCAATCTCGAAGCTAAATACAGCACTGCCGAGCTTTATCAGCAAAACAGTCCAACATTTACGCTTAACACTCTGTTTGAGAGCAGAACCTGTAAGATAAACGGCGTTTATTATACAAACACAAATCCCGAGCAGGACAGGGACTATGTTTTTCCTTTTAATGCAAGCCAGATGACAGACGACAGCTTCATTCAATTCAGAGGAAAGCTTGAATCAAGATTTATTTATTCTACCGACAGAAGAATAAAGGCTTACGACACAATTGTTTCTCTTGTTTGTGATTCAACCGTTTTTGAAGGCGCAAAGTTTATTGTTGTTGCAAGTGTTATTCCGAATGACGAAAGTAAAAAAGTAAATCAGAAAAATGTTAAGGTTAATGAAGACCCTCATTATCCGCAGATTTGGTATGATGTTCAGAATGTTAAAAACACCTACCGTCTTTCGGGAAAATGGTATCCTGCCGTTGAAACGGGAAAGGAAAAAGAAACCTCTAAGCAGAGCGCAAAGGATTTTCAGTGATATTCATTGAATTAAAAAAATAGTATTATCTGAGGTGATTTTATGAGCTTTAAGGAAATAAATTTCAGAGATGTTAAAGAAAATGTTATAAGCCTTCTTGCAGATGGCTGGGCGCTCGTGAGCGCAGGTGATGAAGAAAGCTTAAACACAATGACCGTTAGCTGGGGTGCAATAGGCGAGCTTTGGGGAAAGGATTATGCAACAATTTATATCCGTCCTCAAAGATATACGCTTGAATTTTTGGATAAAAAGGATTATTTTACGCTCAGCTTTTTCCCCGAAGAGTATAAAAATGCTCTTACTTTATGCGGCAGAAAAAGCGGCAGAGATACGGATAAAATCAGTGAAACGGGTTTAACTCCGAATTTCAGCGAAAAAGCGCCGCTTTTCGATGAGGCAAAGCTTGTTCTTGTTTGCAGAAAAACCGCAAAGCAGCAGTTTGATCCGAATTGCTTTATTGATAAAAAAATAATGGATAATTATCAGCAAAATGATTTCCATTATATGTTTTTCGGAGAAATAGAAAAGGTCTTGATTTTGGAATAGCTTTATAGTATAATATAGTGCGAATAAGGGGTGCGATGCATTTTTGTTATGTAGCGTACGGGCCCTGTGCGACGGGATGCTACGAACCTTGTCAGGCGGGGAACCGAGCAGCAATAAGTGGACTATTCTGTGCGCCGCAGACAAGTCTGTATGCTACATAATGAAAATGAATTGTGCCCTTTGTTTTTCGGAAAGGAAGTGGGAAAATGTATCAGGTGCTTTACCGAAAGTACCGTCCGCGCGTTTTTGCAGATGTTTACGGGCAGGACCATGTTGTTTCAACCTTAAGGCATGAAATAAGCGAGGGCAGAGTTTCCCACGCGTATTTGTTTACCGGCTCAAGGGGAACGGGAAAAACAACCTGTGCAAAAATTCTTGCAAAGGCAGTTAACTGCGAAAATCCTCAAAACGGAGAGCCGTGCAACGAATGTGAAGTGTGCAAGGGACTTGACAACGGTTCAATTTTTGATGTTGTTGAAATAGATGCCGCATCAAACAACGGTGTTGCAAATATCAGAGAATTGAGGGAGGAAACCAATTACACTCCCAGCCGCGGAAAGTACAGAGTATATATTATAGACGAGGTTCATATGCTTTCAATCGGAGCGTTCAACGCCCTGTTGAAAACCTTGGAGGAGCCCCCGGCACATGTTGTTTTTATCCTTGCAACAACAGAGGTTCATAAGCTTCCGGCAACCATTCTTTCAAGATGTCAGAGATTTGATTTTAAAAGAATACCTCCCGAGGTAATGGCAATAAGGCTTTCGCAGGTTGCAAAAGCAGAGTCGTTTGAGCTTGATGATGACGCGGCGGTTTTAATCGCCAGAATTGCAGACGGTGCGCTTCGTGACGCGCTATCAATTCTTGATCAGTGTGCAAGCAGAAGCAGTAAAATAACAAGCACTCTCGTCAGCGAGGTTGCGGGCCTTGCAGGAAGAGAATCAATTTACGAGCTTTCACAGGCTCTTTGTGAAAAAAACAGCACAAAGGCGCTCGGCATAATAGATAATCTTTATTCTAACAGCTATGATATGGAAAGGCTCTGCTCGGAAATGATAAGCCATTTCCGAAATCTTATGATGGTTAAAACCGTTAAGAACAGCCGTGAGCTCATAATCTGTACGGACGATGAATATAAAACAATTTCCGAAAGGGCAAAGAATTTCTCTCTTGAGGGAATAATATATATTCTTGATTTGTTTCAGCAAACGCTTCAAAGCATAAAGCAGGGAAGCAGTGCAAGAATTGAGGCGGAAATGACCTTTGTTAAGCTTTGCGAGCCTCAGCTTGAGCAAAGCACCTCAGCCCTGTTGGAAAGAATTTCCGCTCTTGAACGAACGGTAAGAAACGGTGTTGTGTCTGCACCTGTAAAGGTTCAGGAAACGGTTGCTTCAAGCCCCGTTGTTAATACGGACGAGCGTGTTGACGAGCCTGTTGAACGGAATGAGATTGAAGTTCAACCGGATGATAATTCGTCACAGCAGAGCGCTCCGAGCGAGCCGACACTGGAAAGCAGTACGGCGGATGTTAATAATGAGCCGGAAGAATCCAAGCCGCAAGCACCTGTGCAAACGGAATTTACACAGTGGGACGATGTTATGGAACTGCTGTATAAAAGCGATATTGCAATATACGGTGTTTTAAGCGGAGCAAAGGGCTTTATAAGAGATGAGTATTTTCTTATTGATTCCCCGAATCCTACATTCAGAGAATTTATTAAAATCCCAACTCATTCAAAGGCAATCAAAAAAGCTCTATTTGATGTAACGGGAAAAGCATTTAAGCTCGGACTTTTCAAAAAGACTGAGCAGAAAACACAGCAAAGAGATCCTCTTGAGGATTTAATAAATAAAGCACAGCAGAATAATATTAAAATTAATTTTGAATAGGAGAGTATAAATGAAAGCAAGACTTCCGCAGGGAATGGGCGGCGGCCCTTCAAATATGCAGGGAATGATTAAACAGGCTCAAAAAATGCAGGAAATGATAGAAAATAAAAAGGCAGAGCTTGAGGAAAAGGAATACACAACCTCTTCGGGCGGCGGAATGGTTGAAGTAACCGTTAACGGTAAGCACGAGATCAAATCAATCGGAATTAATCCCGAGGTTGTTGATCCCGAAGATGTTGAAATGCTTGAGGATATGCTTCTTGCGGCGCTTAACGAAGCAATGAGGCAGATAGACGAAACCGAAGAAAGAGAAATGAATGCCGTAACAGGCGGATTGAATATTCCCGGTCTTTAATTGTTAAATGGAGTTGTTTTGATGGCAGAGTTTAAGCTTGCACCGCTTCAAAAGTTAATAGAGCAGTTTGAAAAAATGCAGGGTATCGGTCATAAAACAGCTCAGCGAATGGCATTTTATGTTCTCGGATTAAGTGATGCAGAGGCAAACGAATTTGCAAAGGCAATAACCGATGCTCATTCAAAAATTAAGCAGTGTAAAATATGCTGCAATCTTGCAGAAGGGGAGCTTTGTCCTATTTGCTCACAGTCTTCGAGAGATAAGAGCGTTATCTGTGTTGTTGAGGATGCAAGAGATGTTGCCGCAATCGAAAGAACGCATGAGTATAACGGGCTTTATCATGTTTTGCACGGCGCAATTTCACCAATGGATAATGTCGGTCCCGACCAAATTAAAATTAAAGAGCTTCTCGCAAGGCTCGGCGATGACGAGGTTAGCGAGGTTATTATGGCAACAAATCCCGATATTGAGGGCGAAGCAACAGCAATGTACATTTCAAGGCTTCTAAAGCCAATGGGAATAACTGTTTCCCGCCTTGCCTACGGAGTTCCCGTCGGAGCGGATTTGGAATATGCAGATGAGGTAACTCTCGGCAGAGCGCTTGAGGGCAGGAGCTTAATTTAACGAACAGGAGTGATGGCTTTGGCAGAGGATTTCAAAATTATAGCTCAGAATAAAAAAGCCTATCACGACTATTTTGTTCTGGAAACTTATGAAGCCGGAATGGAGCTGTACGGCACTGAAATAAAATCAATCAGAAACGGCAGAGTTAATCTTAAGGATAGCTGGTGTTCTGTTGATAACGGAGAAATGTTTGCACTCGGAGTGCATATTTCACCCTATGAGCAGGGAAATATATTTAACAGAGAGCCGTTAAGAAGAAAACGGCTTTTGCTCCACAAAAAAGAAATAATGCGCCTTTTCGGTCAGAGTCAGCAGCAGGGTCTTTCAATAATTCCTCTTCGCCTTTATATAAAAAACGGCAGAGCAAAGCTTGAAATAGGCTTGTGCAAGGGTAAAAAGAATTATGATAAGAGAGCAGTTGCCGCCAAAAAGGATGCAGACAGAGCAATCGAAAGAAGTCTCAAAAATTATTGATAATATGGGGACGAAAGGATTTCGACTGTGATATTGAGCATTAATAAGCGAGTAGCGGAGTTGCACCGCTTTAAAAGTAACACTTTAAAATTAACTGACAATAATAGAACAGTTTTAGCTGCTGCCTAAGTGCAGTCAGCCGTCGATGCAGTGAGTGCCGCGGCACTGTAATCGGCGTCATTCAGCGGCGAACATGAACGAAAAAACGGCTCGGTTTTCGTCAGGTATCAGAGCCTACCGCAGCAAAACGCCTGTTGTTCGGCTTTTTGTGAGGGGAATCTCAGTAGAGCAACTACACTCGTAGAAAGTTTTTGTAAGGTATTGTAGGACGCGGTTTCGATTACCGCCGTCTCCACCACAGCACCCGAAAGGGTGCTTTTAATTTTGCGGTAATCGAAACCGCATAAATCTGCATTATTGAAAATAATGCAGGCATACAATCACGAAACAACCGCACCCGAAAAGCGCAAAGCGCGTTGCGGAGTGCGATTACCGCCGTCTCCACCACAGCACCCGAAAGGGTGCTTTTAATTTTGCGGTAATCGAAACCGCATAAATCTGCATTATTGAAAAACGAATTGCCGAGAAAGAAAAAAACGGCGAAAAAGTAACAGCACAAAAAAACACCACCGATAAAGGTGATGTAAAATACAGTATTAGCGATATAAAAAGCGAAAATAGTAATTACGGCATAGGCGTTATTCTTGACACAAAAATATTTAACGATGTGAAAACTCGTAATTGGGGAAAGGTATTAAACAAATATGTTTACGATAATCTGGCAGGCGAAACAGTAATAGTATTTGATGAAGAAGGAAACGAAGAAGTAACATCTTTTGCGAAAAAGAATGAACGCATAAATAAAAACAACTCAACTAACAACAGAAAGGTAATTGATAAACTTGCTCGTAAACAAGGGTTACACGAACAACTTGCCGTTGCACATGCAATAGAACTTATATCAGTTTCGGAAAGAGAAAATAGGTTTTCTTCGGACAATACTCATCAATGGCTTGATGATAACGGAAAGAATGATTGGGAATATTGGACTACATACATTCAAGATAAAAATAACACCATTTGGGAAGCAACATTAAATATTGCCAATACCTCAAATGGTGAAAAAATATTGTACGATATATATCCAATAAAAAAAGCAGGGCAGTCCGTCAAGTCGGACACATCCTCTGCTAATAGTATTCTACCACAAAATTCTAAAAAGTCAAGTGGTAATGCAAAATATTCACTAAGCCCTGCTGAACTTGATAAACAGTATCTTCAAGCGGTTAAGAATAACGATATTGAAACCGCACAAAAAATTGTTGATGATGTTGCAAAAGAAAACGGTTACACAATAAAGGCTTATCACGGAACACTTGGAAGAATTGAAAAGCAATTCAAATACTTCACAGCTCAAGCAAAAGTTAAGTGATGATGTTTTCGGTATTGCTAAAGACAGCCGACTTGCAGAAAGCTACAACGAAAAATCAAGACGAGGACAGAGCTTTGAAGCCGATTTATCAAAATACGATACAAAGCAACAAGAAGTAGTTAAAAAGGCTACGGAAAGCGGAATACTCAATAATTCAAACAGAACACACGAATTTGTCGATATGTTGGCAAGAATATCGGCAGACAAGGGTGTTTCTTTTGATTTTACCAACAACGATAAGCTTAAAAATTCAATCTTTGCCGTTGAGGGTAGCACTGTAAACGGCTATGTTACGGCAAACGGAATTACCTTGAATATTGACTCTGCAAAGGCATTAAATAGTGTTGTCGGTCACGAAATAACACATATTCTTGAACGCACAGAGCTTTATAACTCGCTTCAGCAGACAATCATCAAATATGCAAAGAGCAAAGGTGATTATCAAAGCAGATATGATACACTATCAAAACTGTATGAGGGCATAGAGGATGCAAATGTTGATAACGAACTCACAGCCGACCTTGTAGGTGATTATCTATTCACAGATAGCGAATTTATCAACAGTTTATCAACAGAGCAACCTAACTTGTTCAAACGAATTTACAACGAAATCAAGTATCTTTACAAAGTCGCTACGGCAGGCAGTAAAGAAGCAAGAGAGCTTGAAAAAGTTAAGAGAGTGTTTGACAAGGCATATAAGGAAAGTGTAAAGGCACAAAAAAACACCACCGATAACGGTGATGTAAAATATATGTTGTCTAAAGATACAGAAGGTAATACATTTGTTGACGTTACAGAAGATATTTTTGATATTAATGATGGTGAAAGTGTTGCACAAGTGATTCGAAAAGTTATTTCTAAAAAATATAATAATCTTATTAATGTGAACGGTCAAAATATTCAAATTAACAAAACAACAAATGATGAATTTAGGCGTTCTAATTCTGCAGTGCATTTTATTATGGATTCCTCACAAGCATATACCGACAAACTAAAAACAATTGCAAATGCTGATGAGATTTTGTATGCCGCAAGGAATTGGATTGGAGAAAAACTTAAACACGAACGAAAAGATGACATAGTAGAGTTTGCAAGAGCTAATGTTATGTATCGTGTTGGGGAAAATGGGTATGTAGCAGATGTTTTAGTAGGAATAAGGGAAAATGGTGCAACTGTCTTGTATGACTTGGTAAACATTTATGGTAAAGAAATAACAGAAGCATCTGTTACTATGGCGAGTGATAAAATCGACTCCCAACGTAGGCAGAATGCTTCTGTTAATAATGTTTTACTACAAAATTCATCAAATGTCAATACCAAATCATCAAAAACTGTAACCGATTATTCTCTTGATAGCGAGGGTAATAAAATTACAACAGATAATCCTGATATAAGATATTCATTATCTATTGAAACTGAAAAGGTATACAACGAAGCGGTTAAAAACAATGATATTGCAACTGCACAAAAAATTGTTGATGATGTTGCAAAAGAAAACGGCTACACAATAAAGGCTTATCACGGAACACTTGCTAAAAATTTTACAGAGTTCAAAAAGGATTTGATTGGAAGTAGATTTTCATTTGATGAAAAAGGTTTTTTCTTTATTGATAGAAAATCAATAGCAGAAGACTATGCATCTTCTGAATTCGATTCAAATAAATATGGCAGAGTTTTAGAAGTATATTTAAAATCTAAAAATCCGTTAATTGTAGATAGTGATTTTGCTTTGAAAAACGGACTTGGAAAAATATACAGAGATAATGATGTAATTGATGTTTGGGATAATTATTGCACATATCTTTTAGAAGAAGCAGAAGAAAGTAACGCTGATGCTATTATATTAAATGATGGTATGTCAAAAATGACAGTTGTGTTTGAACCTAATCAAATTAAATCAGCGGAACCAATCACCTATGACGATAACGGAAATGTTATACCATTGTCACAAAGGTTTAATGCAGATAACAACGATATCCGTTATTCTTATTCAAAAGAGGATAAAACACCTAATAAATACGGCAATTTCAACATCTACGGAAAAGATATAAAATATCAAGGTACAGAAGATGTCGCACCTGTTCAAAAAAATGTTGCTGAACGGGAAAAAACTGCTCCAGTTCAAACTGTCAATAACGCATCAACGGAAACTTTTTACCCGGACGACTATGCACCATTGACAGAAGAAGCAGTAGAATTGAAAATAATGCAGGCATACAATCACGAAACAACCGCACCCGAAAAGCGCAAAGCGCGTTGCGGAGTGCGATTACCGCCGTCTCCACCACAGCACCCGAAAGGGTGCTTTTAATTTTGCGGTA
>CAMFBH010000026.1 GCA_945948515.1 uncultured Clostridia bacterium | reverse complement strand
AAGTATGAAAATTATTGTTGTAAAGCGCTTTTCCGCAATATATAGATTTGAGGAAAAGTGCGCTGACAGGGTATTGGAATATTAAAAAAACAGTGATAATATAGTTTTAATTCTACATTTTTTCTGTAATCATTATATTTTTTTAATAATCTGAGTTCAAAAAAGCGGTTTCCTATTCGGAAACCGCTTAAATTAATATTCGATTTTTCCTTCAAAAACGGTGTGGCAATCTCCTGAAAGAAAAACTCCGTTTTCGCTGTAATTAACAATTAAATCGCCGCCGCGAACCTTAACCGTTATATCACAGCCCGATTTACAAAATCCGTTTTCAACAGCCGCAACAGCCGCCGCACATGCTCCTGTTCCGCATGCCATTGTTTCGCCGTTTCCGCGCTCCCAAACTCGCATTTTAAGAGTAACCGAATTAACAACGCGCACAAATTCCGTGTTTATTCTCTGCGGGAAAATATCGGCATTTTCAAATATCGGTCCCACTTCGGAAAGCGGAATTTTATCAACATTATCAACAAAAACAACGCAATGAGGATTGCCCATTGAAACGCAGTTTATATTGAAGCGGCTGTTTCCGATAAGAGTTTCTCTGTTGAGAACCTTATCGCCGCCGAGCTTAACCGGAATATCAAGAGGCTCAAAAACAGGTTTGCCCATATTTACCGTTGCCGAGCTGACCTTTGAATTTATTGTTAAAACCGAAATTTCCTTTATTCCTACCGCTGTTTCAATAGTCATTTTCTCTTTTTTGCAAATATCGTTATCATAAAGATATTTTGCAACGCAGCGAATACAGTTTCCTGCCATTCCGCCCTCGGAGCCGTCGAGATTGAAAATTCTCATTTTTGCATCGGCATAATCGCTCTTTTCAATAAGAACAATTCCGTCTCCGCCGATTCCGTAATTTCTGTCAGAAAACTGAATGGATAAACTTTCGGGGCATGTAATTTTTCCGTCAAAATTATTGAAGAAAATGTAATCGTCGCCCGTGCCCTCCATTTTAGTGAACTCAAGAGATTCCTTTTCGCTTCTCATATTATTTATATCAACAAGCTCCGTATTTGTTTGCTTGTAGCGTGATGCAATAATCTGAGCAAGAGCATTCGCGGTATCAAGAGAGGTAATGCAGGCTATTCCGAGCTGATTTGCACGGTTGTGAAGCTTAATATAATCGGCAATGGATTTTTTATCGCTCTTGCCTGTGTAAACAATGTAATCAAGCTTTCCGGATTCAACGAGCTCCATTATTGAATTATCCTCTGAAAGCTTGTTTACATAATTAACCTCTATGCCGAGACTTTCAATAGCCTTTGCCGTATTCGGAGTTGCCCAAATTTCCGCTCCGAGATCGTCGAGCCTTTTAGCAAGAGAAACTATTTCAAATCTATCCTGCTTTGTTACGGTTATCAAAACTCCATGCCTGTCTTTTTTATGGAAATCAACCTTAAATCCGGCTGAAACAAGCCCCTTAAACAAAGCCTCGTTCAGATTTTTACCAACACCGAGAACCTCGCCCGTTGATTTCATTTCGGGACCGAGCTTTGAGTTTACATCATTGAGCTTTTCAAAGCTGAAAACGGGAACCTTAACAGCAAAATACGGCGGAGTTCTGTACAATCCCGTTCCGTAGCCGAGACCTTCAAGGCGCTGTCCTGCCATTATTTTTGTTGCAAGCTCAACCATGGGAACCCCGGTTACCTTGCTGATATACGGAATAGTTCTTGAAGCTCTGGGATTAACCTCAATAACATATAACTCATTTTGATAAATGAGATACTGGATATTAACAAGCCCGTCTGTTTTAAGAGAAAGCGCAAGCTTTTGGGTAACATCACAAACCTTATGAAGCATTTTATCGCTGAGATTATAAGCGGGATAAACTGCTATTGAATCGCCGCTGTGAACACCCGCGCGCTCAATATGCTCCATAATTCCGGGAATAAGAACATCCTTACCGTCGCATATACAGTCAACCTCAAGCTCTGTTCCCATCATATATTTATCAACAAGAACAGGGTTATCTATTCCCTGCGACAGAATTATGCTCATATACTGCCTAACATCGTCATCCGTGTAGGCAATAGTCATATTCTGACCGCCGATAACATAGCTCGGTCTCAAAAGAACGGGATATCCGAGAGAATTTCCTGCTTCAAGAGCCTCGTCGAGCGTCATAACGCTTGTTCCCTTAGGTCTTGAAATACCGAATTTTTCAAGAAGAGCATCAAATCTCTCCCTGTTTTCTGCAATATCAATGCTTTCGGCGCTTGTTCCGAGAATTCTAATTCCCGAAGAATCAAGGAATTCGGTAAGCTTTATTGCAGTTTGTCCTCCGAAAGCAACAACAACTCCTATTGGCTCCTCTGCCTTAATGATGTTCATAACATCCTCTTCGGTTAAGGGCTCGAAATAAAGCCTGTCGCCCGTGTCAAAATCGGTTGAAACCGTTTCGGGATTGTTGTTAATGATTATAACCTCATATCCGAGCTCTTTAAGAGTCCAAACACAGTGAACGCAGGAATAATCGAATTCTATGCCCTGACCTATTCTTATGGGACCCGAGCCGAGAACGATTATTTTTTCCTTTGCGCTTTTTTTCAATGCTCTGCTTTCGCAGGTATTGTCATAGGTTGAATAGAAATACGGTGTTTTTGCAGAAAACTCCGCCGCGCAGGTGTCAACCATTTTATACACGGCATCCTTGTGATAGAACAGAGCACCGCCGGTAATTCTTTCGAGGGCTTTATCGGTGTAGCCGAGCTTTTTGCCCTTTAAATAAAGCTCCTCACTGAGTGGCTTGCCCTCAATTTCCTTTTCATACTCCGCAAGATTTAAGAGCTTGTACAAAAACCACTCGTCAATTTTTGTTATATCATGAATTCTGCTGACTTCAACGCCGTTTTTAAGCGCTCTGAATACGCTGAAAAGGCGTATATCATCGGTGTCATACAGCTTTTTGATTATATCCTCACCGTCGAGCGCTTTATTATTAAGTGTATCGAGCCCGATTTCCGCTCCCCTAACGGCTTTCATTATCGCCGCTTCAAAGCTCGGTGCAATGCTCATAACCTCGCCTGTTGCCTTCATTTGAGTTCCTAGCTTGCGTGAAGCGTTAACAAATTTGTCAAACGGCCATTTTGGGAGCTTAACAACGCAGTAATCAAGCGTTGGCTCAAAGCACGCGCAGGTTTTTCCCGTAACATCGTTTAATATTTCATCGAGAGTGTAGCCGAGTGCAATTTTCGTTGTTACCTTTGCAATGGGATATCCCGTTGCTTTTGATGCAAGCGCGGATGAACGGCTTACACGGGGATTAACCTCAATTACACTATACTCAAATGATTCGGGATTAAGCGCAAACTGACAGTTACAGCCACCCTCAATTCCAAGCTCAGTAATTATATCAAGAGATGCGGTTCTGAGCATCTGATATTCCTTATCCGCAAGCGTTACGGCAGGAGCAACAACTATTGAATCCCCCGTATGAACTCCGACGGGGTCGAAATTTTCCATTGAGCAAACTGCAATAACATTGCCCGCTGAGTCGCGCATTACTTCAAACTCAATTTCCTTCCAACCGGCAATGTAGCGTTCAATAAGAACCTGAGTAATCGGAGAAAGCATAAGTCCGTTTTTGGCAATCTTTTTCAATTCCTCCTCATTATTTGCAACTCCGCCGCCTGCACCTCCGAGAGTGAAGGCAGGGCGAACTATTACGGGATACCCGATTTCAGCGGCTGTTTCAAGAGCACGCTCAACGGTTGTTGCAATATCGCTCGGAACAACAGGTTGATTAATTTTCACCATAGTATCGCGGAACATCTGCCTGTCCTCAGCCTTATCTATTGCCTCGGCAGAGGTTCCGAGAAGGCGCACTCCCATTTTTTCAAGGTAGCCGTCCTTTGCAAGCTGCATTGAAATAGTGAGTCCCGTTTGACCTCCGAGAGAGCCCAAAATGCTGTCGGGCTTTTCTTTTTCAATAATTCTTTTAACTGTTTCTTCCGTTAAAGGCTCAAGATAGATATGGTCTGCAAGAGCCTTATCGGTCATAATTGTTGCAGGATTTGAATTAACAAGTACAACCTCAAGTCCCGCATCCTTAAGAACCCGGCACGCCTGTGCACCAGCGTAATCGAACTCAGCCGCCTGACCTATTACGATAGGTCCGGAACCGATTACAAGAACTTTTTTTATACTTTTATCAAGAGGCATTATTTATTACCTCCCATCATATCAATAAATTTATCAAACAAAAAGCGTGTGTCGTGCGGCCCGGAGCATGCCTCGGGATGGAATTGAACTGAAAACGCCTTTTTGCTCGGATAATTAATACCCTCGCAGGTATCATCATTTGCATTAATGAAGCTTACAACTCCGCCCGCCTTTTCAATGCTTTGAGAAACAACTGCATAGCCGTGATTTTGAGAGCTGATATATGTTCTGCCGTTCTCAAGTGATTTAACAGGCTGATTTACTCCCCTGTGACCGTATTTAAGCTTTTGAGTTTCTCCTCCGTTTGCTAGAGCGAGAAGCTGATGTCCGAGACAAATTCCGAATATGGGAAGCTTGCCTACAAGCTTTGAAAGCTCAAAAATACATTCTTTATTATCGGCAGGGTCTCCCGGACCGTTTGAAAGCATAATGCCGTCCGGAGAAAGGGAAAGAATGTCCGACGCCTTTGTATCGGACGGCACAACTGCAACATTGCAGCCCCTTTTATTTAACTCGCGAACAATGTTGTGCTTTGCGCCGTAATCAATCAAAACAACATTGAATTTATGGTTTTCTGCCGGACAGAGCATGGGCTTTGAAACAGAAACGCTTTCAACTGCGTTTTCAACTTTATATGCTTTAAGCTTTTCGTAATCCACGCTTGAAGGGTCCGAAACTATTGCGGCATTCATAACGCCTGACTCACGGATTATTTTCGTTATCTCGCGGGTATCAACATCATAAATTCCGACAATACCGTTCTTTTTTAAATAATCGTCAAGCGTTGTGTTCATTCTGAAATTGCTTGGCTCTTCACAATACTCACGCACAATGTATGCTTTAACAACACTGTTTTTACTTTCGGCATCCTCATCAATGAAGCCGTAATTTCCGATAAGAGGAAAGGTTTGCATAACAATCTGACCGAAATAGCTGGGATCGGTAAGTGTTTCAATATAACCGCCCATACCCGTTGTGAAAACAAGCTCGCCGGTTACATCCTTATTTGCTCCGAAGCGCTTTGCCTCAAAGGTGTTGCCGTTAGCAAGGCATATATAAACCTTTTCATTACTCATAAAATCATCCCATCAATTTAACAAGAACAGCTTTTTGTGCATGAAGTCTGTTTTCCGCTTCATCAAAAATCTCGTTTGCGTGCTCTTCAAGCACCTTTTCTGTTATTTCCTCTTCTCTGTGTGCAGGAAGGCAATGAAGCACCATTGCGTCACTCTTTGCAACGCCCATAACATCATCGTTAATTTGGAAGCCCTTGAACGCTTTTTCGCGGATTGCCTTTTCATCCTCCTGACCCATTGAAGCCCAAACATCAGTGTAGAGAACATCTGCATCCTCAGCGGCTTCAAGCACATTGCTTGTGCAGATGAATTCACCGTTTTCCTCTGCCCACTTCATTATTTCGGGATCGGGCTTATATTCATCAGGGCAGGCGATTGCACATTTCATGCCCATCTTTATTGCTCCCACAATAAGGCTGTTTGCCATATTATTACCGTCGCCTACAAAGCAGAATTTCAAGCCTTCAAAGGAATTTTTGTATTCTCTTATCGTCATTAAATCGGCAAGAACCTGACAGGGATGGCAGTAATCGGTAAGACCGTTAATAATCGGGATTGAGCCGTACTCTGCAAGATCCTCCACCTCTTTCTGCTCAAAGGTTCTTATCATAATTCCGTCAAGATAGCGTGAGAGAACTCTTGCTGTATCGCAAACAGGCTCTCCCCTTCCTATTTGAAGGTCACGGTTTGAAAGGAAAAGTGCGTTTCCGCCAAGCTGATACATTCCGGTTTCAAAGCTTACACGGGTTCTCGTTGAGCTTTTCTGAAAAATCATTCCGAGAGTTTTTCCCTCAAGATGATGATGCTTAATTCCGTGCTTATTCTCATATTTAAGCTGGTCTGCAAGATTGAGAATATCAAGAATATCGTTTGTTGACAAATCCATTAATTTAAGCAGATGTTTCATTTTCAATTACCTCTTTTAATATATTTAAGCCTTCGTTCAGTTCCTCTTCACTTATATTAAGTGCGGGAAGCAAACGAAGCTTTTCCTTAGCCGTTAAAATAAGAAGCCCTTTTTTCAGACATTCATTTGCAAGAGCCTTTGCGTTTTTTTCTGTTTCAATTCCGAGCATAAGACCCATTCCGGAAACAGACTTAACACCGTTAACGCCCTTAAGAAAATCTACGGTGTATTTGCTTTTTTCACAAACCTGATTTAAAAAGTCATCGTCAATTCTTGAAACTATCGAGCACGCTCCTGCGGCGCAAACGGGATTACCTCCGAAGGTTGAGCCGTGAGTTCCTGCGCTGAGGGTTTCTTTTGTTTTTTCACCAAAAAGAGTTGCTCCCATAGGAAGACCGCCTGCAAGACCCTTGGCAGTTGAAACAATATCGGGCTCTATTGAATAATTTTGGTAGGCAAAATATTTTCCCGTTCTGCCGTTTCCGGTTTGAACCTCGTCAACTATTGATAGAATATCCTTTTTCTTACATATTTCGGCAATTTTTTCAATGAATTCAGAGCTTAGATTTAACACTCCGCCCTCGCCCTGAACACACTCAAACATAATTGCACAAACGCTGTTGTTCGCAAGCCTTTCGAGCTCCTCGCAGTCATTTGCACTACAATAAACAAAGCCCTCTGTAAAGGGATTGAATTTTGTGTGAAATGAATCCTGACCTGTTGCCGAAAGGGTTGTTATTGTTCTTCCGTGAAAGGAATTAACAAGAGTGATTATTGTGCTTCTTCCCTCGCCATACTTATCAAAGCTGTATTTTCTTGCGCATTTTATTGCGCATTCGTTTGCTTCCGCTCCGCTGTTTGAAAAGAAAACACTTTTCATTCCTGTTTTTTCGCACAGAAGCTTTGCAAGCCTTGCACAGGGCTCTGTGTAGTAGAGATTAGATGTGTGCTGAACAAGAGAAAGCTGTTTTTCAACAGCCTTCTTCCACTCGTCGTCTGCAATTCCGAAAGCCGTTACACCTATTCCCGAGCCGAAATCTATGTACTTTTTGTTGTTTTCATCGTAAAGAGTTGAGCCCTTACCGCTGACAAGAGCAACATCGAACCTGCCGTAGGTCGGTGCAACAAATTCTTTATCCGTTTTTTTAATATCCAAAATATCACCTGCTTGTGAACATTGTTCCCAAACCTTCATCGGTTAAAAGCTCAATAAGAATTGAGTGAGGAACTCTGCCGTCTATAATAAATGCCTTTTTTACTCCGCGTCTTATTGCCTCGGTCATTGATTCGATTTTCGGAATCATTCCGCCGCTGATAATTCCCTCCGAAACAAGCTTAGGACAATCCGAAACAAAAACTCTGTTGATAAGAGTTGACTCGTCGTTTTTATCTCTCAGTAATCCTGCAATATCGGTCATGGAGATGAGAGCCTCCGCGCCGAGTGCACCCGCTATTACCGCCGCAACGGTATCGGCATTAATGTTATAGCAATTTCCGCTTTCATCATAGCCGATTGTTGAAACAACGGGAATGTAGCTTTTTTTGAGAGCCTCTTCAACAACCTCCATATTGTAATCAACAATCTCTCCTACAAAGCCGTGCTCTTCATCATGCTTTTTACATTTGAGCATATTTCCGTCAAGACCCGAAAGTCCGATTGCATGACCTCCGAGATTACCGATCTGACAAACGAGGCTTTTATTTATTTTTCCCGCAAGAACCATTTGAACAACTTCAGCAGTTTCCTTATCGGTTACACGCAGACCGTCAACAAATTTGCTTTCAATATTCATTGCGTTTAGGGCAGCCGTTATTTCGGGACCGCCTCCGTGAACAAGAACTATTCTTATTCCGACGGTTGAGAGAAGAACAAGATCTCTCATAACGGCTTCCTTCAGCTCCTCGTTAATCATTGCGTTGCCGCCGTACTTAACAACGATTGTTTTTTTACGGTACATTTGAATATTCGGCAGAGCGTGAACAAGTATCTGCGCTTTTTCTGCATTGCTTATTTCCATATTTTTCACTTCCAAAAAGAATTATTTACTAATCAGGTGCGGTAATCTCCGTTGATTTTAACATAATCATAGGTTAAATCACAGCCCCAAGCCTTTGCGCTTGTGTTACCGCTGCTCAGGCTAACTAAAATATATATTTCATCGCACGAAAGCACTTTGCTTGCTTTCTCCTCGGAAAAATCTACGCCCGAACCGTTTTTGCAAACCGTTATACAACCGTTGTCAGATTTTAACTCAACATCCACCTTGTTTATATCAAAATCAGCATCTGCATATCCGATTGCACAAAGCACCCTGCCCCAGTTTGCATCCTCTCCGAACATAGCCGCTTTGAAGAGAGATGAGCAAACTACGCTCTTTGCAACCGTTATTGCCGTTTTTTTATCGGGAGCATCCGAGCAGATACATTCAAGAAGCTTTGTTGCACCCTCGCCGTCCTTTGCAAGCATTCGGGTGAGGTTTTCCATAACCTCATAAAGAGCGCTTTTAAATGCTTCGTAGCTTTCTCCCTCAAAGGCTATCTCATTGTTTTCAGCCTCGCCGTTAGCAAGAAGCACCACCATATCGTTTGTTGAAGTGTCGCCGTCGATTGAAAGGCAGTTGTAGGTTACTTCAACAATTTCGCTGAGCGCCTTTTGAAGAAGAGGCTGAGAAACAGCACAATCGCTTGTTATAAAATTGAGAGTTGTTGCCATATTGGGGTGAATCATTCCGCTGCCCTTTGCCATTCCTCCGAGGCGGCACACTTTTCCCTCAATTTCAAATTCAACGGCATATTCTTTCTTCACCGTATCGGTTGTCATAATAGCCGTTGCCGCTTCAATATTTTTTGAGTAATCAAGCTCACTGACAAGAATCGGAACAGCGTTTTCAATAGGCTCTATCGGAAGAATTTGACCGATAACGCCTGTTGAAGCAACAATAACCTGCTCCTTGGGTATTCCCATTTCATCAGATACAAGCTGACACATTCTGTCTGCCTTTTCAACGCCGTCTGCATTACAGGTGTTTGCATTTTTTGAATTTGCAATAACAGCTTTTGCTTTTCCGTTTGATTTTTCAAGGTTTGCCTTTGTAACAATAATCGGCGCACCTTTAACCTTGTTTTGAGTGTAAACCGCTGCGGCATTACAAACGGTATCGCTCGCAAAAAGACAAATATCATTTTTATGTACGGCATTCGGATTATCGTTTGCCGACTTTTTTATTCCGCAGTATGTTCCGCTTGCCTTAAAGCCCTTAGCGGCGCATATTCCGCCTTCAATGTATTTCATAAATCAATCTCCTATGTTAAGTCCTGTTTTTTCATCAATTCCGAGAGCAATGTTAAGGCACTGTATTGCCGCACCCGAAGCACCTTTTCCCAGATTATCAAATCTTGATGTAATGAGAACTCTGTCTTCGTTGCCGTTTATTTCTATTTCCATATCGTCTCTGCCTGCAAAATTGTTTGTGCCTATCATGCCTTGAGTGTATCCGATATCACGAACCTTAACGATATCCGAGCCACCGTAATGCTCCTTAAACATTTTGCAAATATCGTATGGCGAATATTTTTTTGTCATTCTGTCTGTAAAAACAGGAACTGTTACAACCATGCCCTGCGGATAATCACAGATTATCGGTGAGAATACGGGCTCCTTTGAAAGTCCGCTGACAGCCTTCATTTCCTTAAGATGCTTATGCTCCTGAGTTAAAGCATAAAGCCTTGGTGAATCAAGCTCACTGTCTCGGTTTTCGTCCTCATACTGTGCAATGCCCTTTTTTCCCGCGCCTGTGTATCCGCTGAGCGCATAGCACACGATATCGTAATCGGAAGAAATTAATCCGTTTTTAATAAGAGGATAAACTATTGAGTTAAATCCGCTTGCATAGCATCCGGGAACGGCAATTCTGTTTGAGCTTTCAACAGATTTTCTGAAATCCCGTGAAAGCTCAGGAAAGCCGTAGCTCCAGCCTTTTTCGGTTCTGTGTGCCGTTGAAGTATCAAAAATTTTAACATTCGGATTTTCAACGAGAGAAACCGCCTCAATCGCCGCCGCATCGGGAAGACAAAGGAATGTTACATCGCTTTCGTTAATAAGCCTTTTTCTTTCGTTTATATCTTTTCTCTTATCGGCATCGATAAGAATCAATTCTATATCTTTTCTGTTTTCAAAACGGCGGAAGATTTTTAATCCCGTTGTTCCGTCCTTACCGTCAATGAATACTTTTGTCATTTTTATACATTCGCCTCTTAATTATTTTATTCTTTATTATACACAACTATATTTCTATGTCAATAGAAATTGGAAAAAATGTTATATTTATACAAGAATTTGTATATTTATACAAATTGCTTGTAAAGTATTATACCTTTTAAAGCGCATATATTCAATTCAAAAAGAACAAAAAACAGTACTCTTTCTTGACAAAACAAAAATCTTCTCTAATCTGTTACATTGCCCGGAGAAAAGGAGGTTATATGAATATACAATTAGCAATGGCACTTATTTCGCTTGCCGGAACCGGACTCGGAACATTCGGCGGCATTCTTACCTCTGCAAAGCTTACTTCATACCGTCTTGAGCAGCTTGAGAAAAAGGTTGATAAGCACAACTCATTTGCAGAGCGCATACCTGTTCTTGAGCAAAAGCAAAAGGTTTCGGAACACAGAATTGAAGATTTGGAAAGGAAGTTTGAAAAATGAAAATTTCAAAAGGAACAATTATAAGAACAATACTTCTTGCAATCGCTTTAATAAACGAGCTTTTAAGCGCAATGGGAAAAGCCCCAATAAACCTTGGAAATGAAACTGTTGAAGAGCTTGTTTCATTTGTATTTCTTTTCGGAAGCTCCGTTGCGGCTTGGTGGAAGAATAATTCGTTTTCACAGAATGCAATTTGCACCGACCGAATTTTAAAAACGCTTAACGGAGTGAGTGAGGATGACTGAAAAATACTCATTAAAGCAGAGTGCGGACAAAAAGCTGAGTAAAAATTTTACGGTTAAAGAATTTGCCTGTAAGGACAAAAGCGACACGGTTTATATCGACACAGCTCTTGTTTCGCTCCTGCAAAGGCTCAGAAGGATTTTAAAAAAGCCAATAACAATTAACAGCGCCTACCGCACAAAAGCATACAACGAAAAAATAGGCGGTGCAAAAAGCAGTTATCATTGCAAGGGACAGGCGGCAGATATTGTTTGCTCAGGCAAAACAATTCTTCAAATTGCAAGAACGCTTGAAGCTCTCGGAGCAAAGGGAATAATTATGTACACCAAATCAAATTTTGTTCACACCGACACCCGAAGCAGAAAGTATTTTGCAAAGAACAACGGAAAGCCCGAAGAAGTTTCAACCTTTTTTAATACCGTAACAAAGAATTCAACACAAAACCAAATTAAAGGGGTTCAGGAAAGGCTGAAAGCAAAAGGCTTCTATAAAGGCAAAATTGACGGGATTTGGGGAGCACAAACAGAATACGCTCTAAAGAGCTTTCAAAAGAAAAACAAACTCTCGACCGACGGTATCTGCGGCGCTGAGAGCTGGGGAAAGCTTTATATATAAAAAAGCGGTGCAGTTTAATTAACTGCACCACTTTGCATTTATTGAGTAATTTTTAAGAGCACACATCCGTGCGCTTCAACATTTGATGTTATTTTATTCTTCACCTTAAACACTTCACCCGACCACACATTTAATGCGGTATATTTTACTCCGCACATAAGTATGCCCTGCAAATCAAAAGTGATTTTTCTCGGCTTTATATCAGTATTGAAAATAGCCAAATATTTTGCTCCGTTTGCATTTGCGCTCCAAACAACCGTTCCCCTGCCGTTTTTCTCCGAAAAAAGCTCCTCTCGTGCACCAAAGGAGTCCCTATGCATTTTGAGATACTCCTCATTTGTTAGAAGTGCAAGCGTTTTTTCATCATTGTCGGGAAGATTTCCGCCGAACATCAAAGGGCTTTTGAAAATTCCCCAAAGAGTCATTAAGGTTTTTTGCTCGGCCTCGGTAAACTGAGTTTTTCTGTTTTGAGGACCGTGGCAGGGTGCGTTTTTTGCGAGTGTTCCGAGAGGAAGCATATCGCAATCGGGCCAGCATCCCTTTCGTGGAACGCCCTGCCATTCACGGCATTTTGCAAACATTTCGTGAAGCCTATTCCAATCGTCCCAAAAATCTCCCGTAAGGCGCCACATATTTGCATTTCTTGAAAGATGCTCTTCAACGCTTCTCAGGGCAGGACCGGGTGAAAGCGACAACACCATATCTCTTGAACAGTTATCTATCGCCTTTCTTATCATTTCAATTTCATAAGAAGCGGAATAAGGATTATCCCACTGCCGGAATTCCGTAACGGCAATATCATCGCATTTAATAAAATCAACGCCCCATGATGCATAGAGCTCGAAAACAGAATTATAATAATCCTGCGCGGCCGGGCAGTTTTTCATTCCGTACATATCCGTATTCCACGAGCAAACGGAAAAATGATGCGCGGCATCCCTTGCCGAATAAGAGCTGTTTTTTATAGGAAGATTTTTATGTACCGCCCCTCTCGGAATACCTCTCATTATATGAATTCCGAATTTAAGCCCGAGCGAATGGCAGTAATCGGCAATTTCGGTAAATCCGTTCTTCTTTGCACTCGGAAATCTGTTAACGGCAGGCATAAGTCTGCCGTATTCATCCATATTAAGCTCAGTAAAATTATTGTAATCGTTACTTTTTGCATTCGGCTCATACCACTGAATATCGCAAACAATATATTCCCATCCAAACCTTTTAAGATGCTTTGCCATATACTCGGCATTTTGTCTTAACTGCTTTTCATTAACGGCTGCTCCGAAACAGTCCCAGCTGTTCCAACCCATTGGCGGAGTAGGCGCAAAATCATTCTTATTCATATGAACCTCCGAAATAGCTTTTATTTCACCTTTAGAATAATTTAAAACATTAGAATTGTCAACGAAAAACTCCGAAATTGATTATAATTCTTCATCATTTGCGAATTTTTTAACAACAGAGCTTTAAGTTTTGTATTGGTAATTTTGTGAATTTCCTTCTGCTTTTTGCATAAATATCTTTTGAGAACATTTTTAAAAGCCTCGCAGAGCATATGCTCTGCGAGGCTTTTAGCTATACTGATATATATTTATTACTCTGCTTGGGCGGCAAGAGCTGCTTCTTTTTCTGCCTTTCTCTGTGCTCTTTTCTTTTTTGCTTTATATCCGAGAAGCTTATCAAGATGCTCCTGGGGAGTTGAGCAAGCACCGAGAGTTACAACCTTTGAATGATAAAATCCGTGGAAATCCGAGCCGCCTGTTTGCAGAAGCTTATGCTTTTTACAAAAAGCGCTGAGCTTTTCTATATCCTCATCTGTGTGGAACGGATGCCAAACCTCTACACCGTCGAGCCCCATTTCAACATATTTTTCAAGTTCATCGTAGTTATCATATGCACCCGGATGAGCAATAACGGAAATTCCGCCCGCATTTTTTATTTCCTCAAAGACCTCACTGATATCGGGATACTTTGTTGGTGCAAGAACATTAATTTCGCTCTCCGGACTGAACAAAGCGTGATAAAGCTCTCCGAAAAGCTCATTTGTGTAGCCCGCATCAATTAAAGCATGCATAATATGCTGTTTATAAAGATTTGTTGAACCCGAAGCATGATTGATAATAAATTCGCTTGAAATCGGAAAACGGCTTGCAACCTTAAGCAGCATTATCTGACCTGCTCTTCTTCTTGCAACACTTGTGCGCTTGCAAAGCCCCTCCAATCTGTCCGGTGCATCAGGAAGATAACATAAAACATGAACCTTTTTTCCCGCTTCATTGTCTATTGCGGAGATTTCCACTCCGGGAATAACATTTACTCCGTATCTTTTTCCTATAACCTGTCCTCTTACAGTTCCCGCAAGGCAATCGTGATCAGTTATAGCAATGGTATCTATACCGCTTTTTTGTGCTATGATTATTAAATCTTCGATTCCAACTGAGCCGTCGCTGAGTTTTGTGTGGCAATGTAAATCTGCAGCCATAACCTTTCCCTCCTGTTAATTAAATACATTCAACAGCGCCGTTCAGAGAACCACGGCACTGCCGATTCAAAAAAAGATTCAAATAACCTCAAATTAAATTATACACAAATCTCCTTATTTTTGCAACATTTTTTTGCATTCTTTTCCATTTTCGGACTATTGGGGCATATTAAGCGGAATTAGAACAAAAGGTGTTTAAAAACACTTTAATTCCCTATTGAGCATACTTATCGGCAAGCCGACAACATTAAAATAATCTCCGTTAATTCCCTTAACGAGCAATGCACCCTTGCCCTGAATTCCGTACGCTCCCGCCTTATCGGAGCATTCTCCCGTTTTTATGTAGGAAATAATTTCCTCGTCGGTTAAATCGTAGAACTCAACATCCGTTTTACAATAAAAGGTTTTTGAACTTTCGCCGTTTAAAATCGTTACGCCTGTGAAAACGCTGTGAACTCTTCCCGAAAGGCTTTTTAGCATTGCAAAGGCCTGCTCGTTACTTTCGGGCTTGCCGAGAATTTTTTTGCCGACAGCAACAACCGTATCCGCGCCGATAACGGTTTTACCGCTGTGTTTAAACGGTTCAGCCTTTATTTTGGAAAGGTACATAACTGCCTCTTCGGGCGAAATTCCTTCATCAAGGCTTTCATCAACATCGGCGCTCATTATTTCAAAATCCTCGGTGATGAGAGAAAGGAGCTCTCTTCTTCTCGGACTTTTTGATGCAAGAATTATCATTATTCCGTACCTCTGTAATACAGCCCTCTTGTGAAATCTCCGGAGGGCTTTTCTTTTTTGTTAAACATTTTCAGCACCCGTTCAACCTCAAGAGCGCCTTCATTTGAAAAATAAAAATGTGCAAAATCAACATTGAGTTCATTCATTCTGTCACCCATATATAAAGGTGTGCTGTTAAGAAGCTCCGAGCATCCGTAAGGTGAACAAACAATCTCAAAGCTTTTGCCCTTTCTGTCGGTCAAACGCCCGTTCTTTTTGCAACGCTCACATCCGATATTCTGCTTAACAGGGCAGTTTCTCGTTATCATAAGCGGTATTTTTCCGTAAACCAAAGCACCCTTTTCAAAGGGAACATTTAATCTTGAAATTTCTGCGGCAGTGAGTTCAAAGGACAAAACAGGACTTTTTATTATTGACGCGGAGAAGCTGTTATAAACATTCAAGGAATAATCTCCGTAAACCTCAAGACCTGCCTTGAGTGCCAGAGCCACTCCTCCGAGCGTTGTACACAGGGCCCCCGTAACGCCTTGGGCTTTGAGCTCTGCAAGCCTTCCTTCGATTTTTTCCTCATTCGAAAACAAGGCTCTCGGTATTTCGGCAAGTGCGTTATACCTAATAAAGCTCTCATTGCTTTCCCAAATCGGAAGAAAAATTCTTTTAAACGGATGATTATTCGGAATCTGCTTCGCGCTTTTAAATCTTGCCGTATAATAAGGAGTTCTTTTTTTATTATCCGATGATATTTTCGGCAGATTTTTCATTTCAATACTCTTAGGTTCAAAACGGCAAAGCCTGTTCACCGCTTCCCTTCGCATTGAGTTAAGCTCTGATGCAGGAAGAATTAATCCTTCCTCCAGCTCAATATTGATTGAATTCAAATAAAACGGTGTGCCTCCGAGCTTTGCAAGACGCTGTTCAACGCTTTCTTTACTCATCGGCTTATTAATTGCTTTTTCGGGAACAGGACCGATAACCGTTTCCTGCTTTCCGAGTGCACTTGCACTTAAAGCTGCATTTTGTGAGGCTACGCATTTAAAGCTGAAATCAACGGGAGTGTTTGAAATTTCATTGTCGTAGATATGGGAAAACTCCTTTAAAACGCTCTGTGCACCTACAACATCTTCACGCCTGCGTGTTCCGAACATCTCTTTTCCGAGATTTGAATAAAAATATCCGTTTGTAAATCCGCTTCGGCTGAAAACACTCTGAAGCTTTTTTTCATCCTCGGCGCCATAATTATGCTCAAGAGATTTTTTGCAGGCATTCACAGCCGCGGCAACATATTCGGGGCGCTTCATTCTTCCCTCAATTTTAAAAGACGAAACGCCTGCCTCGGATAACATTGACAGCTCGTTAACAAGGCTCAAATCCTTTAAGCTTAAATCGCAGGAGCGAGAATCATCTGCCGAAAAAGGAAGACGGCACGGCTGAGCACAAAGCCCCCTGTTTCCGCTTCTTCCTCCTATTGCCGAAGAAAGATAGCACTGCCCCGAAACGCACATGCAAAGCGCACCGTGAACAAATGCTTCAAGCTCTATTGATGTTTTTTCCCTAACCCGCCTTATTTCTTCAAGGCTCATTTCTCTCGGAAGAACCGCTCTTGAAAAGCCGAGCCTTTCAAGCATCAGAAAGCCTTCGGGATTCAAAACACTCATTTGAGTTGACGCGTGAAGACGGATTTCGGGAAAGCATGAGCGCAAAACCTGCGAAAGTCCCAAATCCTGAACGATAAACGCATCGGCGGAGCACTCCATGGCAAATTTTACGAAATCAAGCATTCCTTCAATTTCGCTGTCATTAACAAGAGTATTAACAGTAATATAAACTTTTACACCGTGAGTATGGCAGTACCTCACGGCTTCCTTTAATTCCTCATTATTAAAATTGCCGGCATTGCGCCGAGCGTTAAACGCCTTACCGCCAAGGTAAACTGCGTTTGCTCCGGCACGCACACCGGCAACAAGAGCCTCTGCACTGCCCGCAGGGGCTAAAATTTCTGTTTTCATTGATTACTGCTTTGACTGGGCAATTTTTGAACGAAGATTTGATATTTCGCGGTTGAGCCTTTCAATCTCTCTGCGCGCAACATCAACTTCCATTCTCGCCCTTGCGCTATCCTCCAAATAATCTTTAATCTGTGCGCGGAGGTTGTCCGCACCTGCCGTTGCTTTTTTGCAGGCATCAGCCTGGTCAAGCGCAACAAGAATTGCACACTGAGAATATGAAAGACTCGGCGAGGAAGCGGAAACATTTTTAATTTCACTGTCAATCAACGCCGCAAGCTCTTCAACATATTCCGGCTCATCGTCTGTGATAATAGTATAGGAAGCGCCGCCTATTGTTATACGAACTTTGTTTTTCTCCATTTTCAACACCTGCAATTTTGAAATATTACTATATTAAAGTATAACAATTATAAAATAGATTGTCAAATAAAAAAGAATTTGGTAAATTAAATTTACAAATATCAATAATCACTCGGTTTCCGTTTTAATCAAATTATAAATTTCATTGCAAACAATAAAAATCAAAATAGCAATACCGCCGCTTGAAAAATCAAACGGCGGTTATTTTTAGAGAAAATCCGAATAAAACTCTTTCTTATATTTTTCAATATCCTCTCTGCCGGCTCTCAGCACTCCCGGTGTCTCCATTTTAAGCGAAACGGTTGCCGTTGCCGTTAGCAAGGCCTCTTCAACAGAAGAGCTCTGCCTTTCGTTGATATATGCGGCAAAGGTTGTATCTCCTCTGCCCGTTCTTCCACTGAGATTTCTTGCTCTTATCGGGCAGGTATAAATCCTGTTCCCGTCATAAACGAGAACCTCGCTGTTATGCGTTATAAGGATTTCCTTTGAGCCGAGCTCATAAAGCATTTTTGCCGCTTTTTCCCTGTCATCCGTTCCCGTCATTATTTCAGCCTCGGCTGCATCTGTTTTAAGATATGTTATATACGGGAGCATTTCTTTTTTGCATTCCCAATCCTTAAAAAACATTGAGCCATCGCTCATATCGGCATGGCGCAAACACGCCTGAACATCAAGCGCAACTGCGCTCTTTTCGGCACATTCTTTTATCATTTCATTGGGAAACTCTCCGAAAAGAAGCCCTGCAAAATGAATAATATTAGCCTTAACATTCGGCAAATCATTGATAGAAAATGGCTCTGCGCAGGAAAGGCATGTGCCCTTTCTTCGCTCTTTATCGGGAGTAAAATATTCATTTCTCATAGTTGTTGATTTATTCGAATATGAAAAATAAACATCCTCCCTGTCTATTGTGAAGCTGTCGAGCCTGTTTATATCCTCTTCGGCGATTTTAGTAACTGCACCTGTTTTATGACCGAGCGCGTTTGCCGAGGCAGAAGAAAAAAGCACTGCTCCGCCGCATATTTCACTCACATTTTTTAAGTGGTCAATATTATAATCTTTAGTTATATGACCTATTATCAAGCTATTGTAATGTTTCATTTTAACCTCTTAAATATTATATGTAGCTTTGCCCTCGGCGCATATTACAGAAGATTTTAAAAATGCTTCTTTCGGGTCATAATCCGCAGACATATGCGTTGCTATAAGCTTTACCCAAGGGTACTTTTTTGAAAGGGAAAGTGCCTCTTCAACAGTCATATGAGGGCCTTTAAAGCCCTTCGGCTTACTGCAATCCGCCAAAACGCAATCGCTTATTTCAAAGCATTTCGGCACATTGTCGTTGAAAACCGTATCTCCTGTATAGCACAGAGTTTTATCGCCTTTAATAATAATTGCATAATCCGTTACGGTATGCTTCATTGGAACAAAGCTGAGCTCCATGGAATCGGCTTTGATTTTAGTATTTTCATCTATATCTATAACATTAAAATTCGGATGAGTAACAAGAATTTTATACCATTCGGACTCTTCGCGGTGTGTGTATATATTTACAGTATGCGACAGTTCCTCCAGAAGATACCTGAAAATGAGCAAATCGCCTGTATGGTCATAATGCAGATGCGAAATAAATATGTGCTTAAGCCTTTTTATATCTATAAATTCGCAAAGCCTTGAAAGAGTTCCGCTTCCCATATCAAGAACAATAAAGTCGCCGTTATTTTCAACAAGGTATCCGCTCGCACAGCCGTCGCCCGCTTTACCGTACGGTCCGTAATTTCCGAGAATACTTAACTTCATTTTTAACCTCTGAAAAATAATTATGCCAAAGCCTTTGAATATTGGCTCTCAAGCTCTTCCTTAACATTTCCTTTTAGCAAATTCAGCTTTAAAATTTCTCTGCATTTCATATAATCACGGGTCATAAAATCCCCGGCAATAATATTTGCTCTTTCAAGATAGCGCGGAGTTTCGGCTATTGAATCGGTTATGCGCGTGAAATAGTTTCTTAAATCATTATCAAGCTTAATAGGAGGAGTTACGCCTATTTCCGTATTGAGATTAGGTGTCTGCTGAGTTTGAAACCAATACAGCCCGTCGGTTTGATAATCATCAAAAAAGCGCATTGTTTCTTTAACAAATTTTTCTGCTTTTGCTCCGTTTACATCCTTTTCCCACGGAAGAATCTGCTCACAGTTTCTGCTGTATTTATAGCTTTCATCATCATTAATAAGGATAAAACGCTTTTTGCTTTTTCTTATATCGCCCACAGTTACATCGGAAATATGCTTAAAATCATAGTAGGCATTTTTCGACGGCTTTAAATATTTTTCAAGCAGTCTGTCAACCTCGTGTTTGTCAGCCTTGTATGTCAGTGTAATCGGACCGAACTTTTGGGGATAGTATTCCCTGATATCCAAAAGAAGTATTTCTTCGGGATACAATTCGAGTGCTTTTTTTATATCCTTAAGTGCATTTTCAAACAAATCGCCTTTAGTTATTCCGTGAGCAAGAACAATTTCGCCTTTTCTGTTTGTGTTCAGTCTAAGGCAAAACTGCCTTATTCCGTATTCAAACTGAACAAAGAGATTATCCTTTTGGCACTCAGCCATTTTACTCATACCATAGCTTCCGGCGTTGTGCGCTCCCGGAATCACAAGCTCCGTCAGCTTAACATCGTCTTTTATATAAGACATCCAATTTGTGTAAATCATTTTTCCCTCTCTCAAAATCAAATTAAATTCTTACCGGAATATTTTTTTTATTAAGATATTTTTTAAGCTCCGGAACGGGAAGCTCGTTGAAATGAAATAAGCTTGCTGCCAAAACAGCGTCCGCCTTGCCCTCGGTGAACGCATCGTAAAAATGCTCGGCTTTTCCTGCGCCTCCCGATGCGATAACGGGAATTCCGACACTTTCGCTGACTGCTTTTGTCAGTTCAATATCATAACCGTTTTTCTGTCCGTCGCAATCCATTGAGGTTAAAAGAATTTCTCCCGCACCTCTTTTTTCGGCTTCAACAGCCCATTTAACAGCGTCCATACCTGTTTCAAGTCTTCCTCCGTTGAGGTAAACCTCCCAAGAGCCTCCGTTTCTTTTTGCATCTATTGCACAAACAACGCATTGCGCTCCGAATTTGTAGGATGCCTCATTAATCAAATCGGGATTTCTTACAGCGGCGGAGTTTACCGATATTTTATCAGCGCCGGCTCTAAGAAGCTCCTTGAAATCATCAACAGTTCTTATTCCCCCGCCTACCGTGAACGGAATAAACACCGTATCGGCAACTCGCGAAACAATATCAATCATTGTGCTTCTGCCCTCGTGGGTTGCGGTTATATCAAGCAAAACAAGCTCGTCCGCGCCCTGTTTGTCATACGCCGCAGCGCATTCAACAGGATCTCCCGCGTCTCTTAAATCAACAAAGGAAACTCCTTTAACAACTCTGCCGTTTTTAACATCAAGGCAGGGTATTATTCTTTTTGCATACATTATATTTCCTCCGCCGATAAAAAGTTTTTAAGAATTTTCAGACCGACCGCAGAGCTTTTTTCAGGATGAAACTGAGTTGCAAAAATGTTTCCCTGCTCAACGGCACATTCAATATTCACTCCGTAATCAGTTGTTGCACAAACAATGCTTTTATCCTCGCTTTGAAGATAATAAGAGTGAACAAAATAAACATAGCTGTTGTTATTTATTCCGTTAAAAATTCTGCTTTCGCGGGGAAGGCTTATACTGTTCCAACCGATATGAGGAACCTTCAAACCATTGTCTTTAGGTATTTCAACAATTTTTCCTTTAAAAATTCCGAGCCCTTCAACTCCGGGGCTTTCATCACTGCTTTCAAACAGAAGCTGAAGACCAAGACAAATTCCGAGAAAAGGCTTTCCGGAAGAAGCCGCTTCTTTAACGGTTTCAACAAGATTTCTATTCTGCATTGATTTCATTGCATCTGCAAAAGAGCCCACTCCGGGAAGAATTACATGGCTTGCAGAAAGTATTTTATCGCGGTCTGCGCTGATTTCACATTCGCCGCCGATAAAATCAATCGCTTTTTTTACGCTTTGCAGATTTCCTGCACCGTAGTCGATAATTACAACCATTTTATTATCACCTGAAAAAACTTTTACTTGATTTTACCACAAAACAAATCTCATATCAATAAAATAATAAAATAAAGAAAATTGCATTGACATCTCAGTTCGGCTTTGGTAAAATATCAAACGCAGATAACATTATCGTTAATGCTCTTTGGAGTTTAACATATTCGCAGGCGTATCGAAGCGAGCAGCAAGGAGTGGCAGCGGTCAAAATTTTTGCACGAAGGTGCTGAAAAATTTTGGGCACCGCAACAGGACGTAACGAGGCGCACTCGAAATTTTACGGCTGCTTGGTCGTTTCGTCCGCCGGAAAACCCCCATTTATAAGGGTTTTCAAAATTAAAAATCGAATATTTTTCAGTGTTCTCTCCTGCTTTTCTCTCCAAAAATTTTTTGAGTTAAAAGCAGACAGAAATATACGGAGATGTACCCAAGTGGTTGAAGGGTCCGCACTCGAAATGCGGTAGGTCGGGAGTTCCCCGGCGCAAGAGTTCAAATCTCTTCATCTCCGCCACCATATCGGAGCAAAGTTCGCTTTGCTCCGATATTCTTTTATGTTCTTCATTATTCACTTCTTTCAGCAATATCCCACTTGCTTGTAAAATCACCGCTTACAGGCAAGGCTAGTCCTGTTTCCATAGCCTGCGCCGAGGTGATTTTAGAACTGTAATCAAGGTGCGCATAGATATTTGCCGTTGTGGTAAAATCACTGTGCCCGAGCCACTCCTGAATGTGTTTGAGCGGTACGCCGTTTGCAAGCAGTAAGCTTGCACAGCTATGCCGAAGATCGTGAAAGCGCATACGGCGCAGTCCGTGCCTTTCAAGAAACTTCGGAAAAGCCGATGTCAAATAATTCATCTTCATCCGTTCGCCCATTTCATCCACAAACACAAAGCCATCGTATTCGTAGTTATAGCAGTTGCCGCAGACTTTCTTGTTTAGCTCCTGTGCTTCCTTGACTTGCATAAAGTAATCACGGAAGCTGCCGACCAAAGGCAAAGTTCTCAAACTGGATTTTGTTTTTGCGGACTGTTGTTCCACTTCCCGATAAGTACCGTCTGCTTTTGTGAAAGTCACCGTGCGCTTAATTGAAATCGTACCACGCTCAAAGTCTATGGCGTCCCATTTCAGCCCCAACACCTCGCCACGGCGAAAGCCGTAAAAGGCAGCGACCAGCACAGGCAATTCAAGCCGTGTCCCTCGGAGTGCTTCAAACATTTTCTGCATTTCTTCTGCCGAAAGAAACACCGGCTGAAAGTCGTTTTTCTTCGGTCGGTCAACCTTGTCCGCCACATTCTGCAATAACATATCGGTCTTGACCGCATATTTGAGCGCCGAATGAATAACAGCGTGATAATGAATGACGGTGTTTGCCTTAACCTTTTTGAGTTGCTCGGAATAAAACATCTGCAAATGCCTTGCTTCAAGTTCACGGAGCGTCAGCTTCTTCTTGCGGAAATACGGTTCAATGACGCTTTTGATAAGTCCCAAGTAAGAAGAATATGTCGCTATTGCCAGCCGTCCTTTTGCAATTTCCAGCCATTCGAGAAGATAATCGGCAAACAGCATATCGCTGCTTAATTCGCCCACCTCCTCGGGTACTTCAAATTCCGCCCGCAGCTTTGCAAGCTCAGCTTCGGCTTTGCGCTTGTTGCCCTTTTCGGGCAGTCCCAGGGAAATCCATTTTGTTTTTCGTTTGCCCTCGGCATTTTTGTAATTGAGTACGGCATAATAGTTGCCGTTCTTTACGGATAAGTGTCCTG
>CAMFBH010000025.1 GCA_945948515.1 uncultured Clostridia bacterium | reverse complement strand
ACCTATTTTTAGGTTCTTAACTGTCATCGTTGTTTAATTTTCAAGGTCCTTTTATGCTGCGCGCTTATTCGAAAAGCTAACTTTGAGCAGCTGCTCTCCGTAACGCGCTTGACTATAATACCAAAGCCGAACCAAAATGTCAACACCTTTTTTTAAAAAATTTCAAACTTTTTCAACTTCTCTTACACCCTGCCGAGCGTTTCATTTGTTTTACGCAAAAAAGGGAGTGCAAGTGCGCTCCCTATAATAATAAATATATTATAACATTATATAGTGATGTTTCTCACACCCAAATAGCCGAGCTCGGAACATACTTTTTTATTTTGTTGAATCCCCGTTCAACCTTAATATATTCTATTTCATAATCCATTATGGTTATTGAATCTTCTCCAACCGTTACAAATGCAACATCATCTGAATAGCCTATGCTTTTAGTATTATAGTAAGCAATTCCTACACCTACAATAACTGCAGCTGATGCTACGGCAATTATTTTAACAATCTGTTTTTTCAACTTTTAATCCTCCGTTACATACTCCTCTAAGAAATCACCGAAGGCATCTCCGAAAAGCCTTGCCGAATAGCATGCCTCATCGAGAGTATTTGCGTGGGTGCCGATTTCAAGCAAAAACGAATTATGCGTTTCAAACATATTATATCTTCTTGCAGAAAACAAAACAGGGCGCATTAAATCGCTGTATTTTGAAGCAATTTTTTTCTGCACTGCAAGATCAAAGCGCAAGTTATATTCCCAATCGGGATAATTGGTAATACTGTCATACTGACAACCTGCAATAATCATCATTCTTGCCGCTTTTTTTCCGTTTACAACGGCAGTTGGCTTAACCTTTGTTTTATCCTTATATGTAATGTCGTCGCGGTGCACATCAATAGTTATATCTATTGAGGGATACTGCTCAAGATATTTTTCAATGCTTTTTCGGGAATCGTCATAGGCTGAATTATAATCCAAATCATGGATTTCCTTATCGTGAATAACCGAAAATCCTTTTGATTCAAGAACCTTAACGATTTCTTCTCCAACGCGTACCATATTCTTTTTACAGTTCTTGCTTCGTGAACCGCACGACTCTGTATAATAACCAGCATCCAAAAGTGTATAGGACTCCGTTGTGTGGCTGTGATAAATCAAAACCACGGGTTTGCTTTTGTCCTTGATCTTCAAATCAGGCTTTTGACTTAAAAGTTTTTTTATGTTGAGTTTATAAAAAGAATCCGGAATTTTCTTTTGAACCTCAACATTTCCGAATTTAACAAGAGTTCCACCGCCGAAATACGGCTCCTCGCTTGTTTTTCCGATAATCTTTTCCGAGGCTATTGTTTTTTGCGCCTCATCCATAAGAGCCTTAACATCACTCGGCGTTTCGGTAAGATTTGAATTATCATTGCTGTCCTTTGAAATAATCCTGTTCATAACCTCAGTCGTGCTTTCTGCACTTGTTACACCCTCGGACGCTGTAATAATATCATTCCCTGTATCGCTTGCTATATTTTCTGAAAATTCTTCCTTTTTTGACTGAACGAATTCTGCCGGAGTTTCCGCTCCCAAAAGGAACGAATCAACATTGGATATACGGCCGGCAAAAGCCGGAGTCAAATACAGCACTATTGAACAGAACGCGCAAAGCGTTGCTATCGCTGCAACAAAGCGCAGCATTTCTTTTTTCATTATTTCACCGCTTTAATATAATTGAAATTATATTACAAATATATGAAATAATTTGTCGTATTATCCCAACAAAAAAAATAAATCCTTAATGCTTATTTTTGAATGAACGCAGGCATTAATGCTCATTCCAATTATTTTTGCACCTTTTTGTATAATCGTGTCAATCTCACGGGGTGTAACATAATGCTCGTTTTCCGAAATGCTTTGCGAAAAAATACTCGTGCTGACTACGGTGGGTATTCCTATTGAAACAACCGGAACGCCGAGAGTATTTTTGCTGATTTCACTTCTGTAATTTCCTACTCCCGATCCGGGCATAATTCCTGTATCGGACATCTGAATAGTTGTTCCGAGACGGGAAACATCGGAAGCGGCAAGCGCATCAACAACAATTACAGCATCGGGATTCACGGTTTTCACCAAGCCGCCAACCATTTCGGCGCTTTCAATTCCCGTTTCGCCTAAAACTCCCGCCGGAAAAGCGCAAATGCTTCCGAAGCCGTTGTTTTCGACTCCCTGAATATGCCGTGTTGAAAGAACATATTTAAGCGTTTGCACGCCGAGCGCATCCGCCGTTATCTGCTCATTTCCCAAGCCGGCAACCATTACGCTTTGATATTTTTTCGGCAAAAGTGATTTTAAAATATCGGATATCTTTTTTAGTCTTTCGTCATATATGTCGGTGCAATCACTAAGCTCAGGTACCTCGCATGTTACATATCTGCCTATTTCTTTTTCAAGCTTTTTCGCTCCGATTTCGTTTAAAATATCCACTGTTGTTATGCCGTTTTCCTCTCGTACAACAACTCCTTCCAGTTCGGTTTTCCCCTGATTTTCAAAACATTCAAACGCAATATCGGTTCGAAAGGGCATAAAAAACGCTCCTTTTTATTATTTATTCAATAAAAGTATGCCCAAAAGTAAAAAAATGCTTGCATTTTTATTTAAGTTGTGATAATATGTTTAAGCAATTATAGAAACAAAGGCTATTCGCCATAATCCATCTATCGCTAAGGGAGTGAAAAAAATGCCAAACATTAAGTCTGCAAAAAAAAGAGTTAAGGTTAACAAAAGCAAGGCTGCCGAGAATAAGGCAACAACTTCTGCTTTAAAAACTGCTATCAAAGCCGCTAATGCCGCTATTGAAGAAAATGCAGCTAATAAAGATGAGGTTGTTAAGGCTGCTGTTAAGAAAATTGATCAGGCTGCTGCTAAAAATCTTATTCACAAAAACTGCGCAGCAAGAAAAAAGAGCAATCTTGCAACTAAGCTCAACAAAGCTTAATTATAAAATAGCCGATTTTTTTAAGAAAGGTCTTGTTTCAACGACCTTTCTTTTTTTCTATTGACAAGAGTTTTTTTTAAATATATAATAATGTTAGTAAATGAGGGAGGTAAATCCTATGAATCTTAAAAAAATACTTAAAGTTATTTCCGCAATCGCTGCAATAGCTGCAATCGGAGTTGCTATTTACGCCGCTTACACAAAGCTTTTTGCAAAAAAAGAAGTTGAATATTTCGACGATAACGATTTCTTTGAGTGCGACGATGACCTTTGCGAGGTTGTTGAATGTGAAAACGAGCCCGAGACAACTGCTGAGGAAAAAGCAGAAGAAAAAAAGCCTGCTCCGAAGAAAAAATCAGCATCAAAGAAAAAAGCCGATAATTAAAAAGCAATTCAGCTGTCGGGGCATCCCTTGTTATCAATGGATGCCCTTAAGTTATATCAAAATCGGAGTGATAAAAGATGTATAATTGCGGTCTTGTTCTTGAAGGCGGCGGCTCTCGTGCTATTTTTACAAGCGGTGTGCTTGATGCTTTTATGGAAAACAACATTGAATTTCCTTACATTGTCGGCGCTTCAGCCGGTACATGCAATGCCGTTTCGTATATTTCAAAAAGTCTGCACAGGCAAAGAGACATAACACTGAACTATATTAACGATAAGAGATATATGAGCCCCTCTTCTCTTCTGCTGAACGGGGAATATATGAATTATGACTGGATTTTCGGAGAACTCTCGTATGATATTTATCCAATAAATCAGGATATTTATGATGAAGCAAACTGCAAGCTTGTTTGTGCGGTAACAAATGCACAAACCGGAAAAGCAGAATACCTAATTCCAAAAACAATGCGTCGCCGCGGCTGCCCCGCTCTTCGTGCTTCCTGCGCTCTGCCAATTGCAGAAAAAGGAGTCAGAATAAACGGGCGACTTTATTATGACGGCGGTATTGCAGATTCAATACCAATTGAAAGAGCATTCAAGGACGGCTGCAAAAAGACTGTTGTAATTTTGACCCAAGATGTTGATTATGTAAAGCAGCCGATAAAAATAAGAATGCTTCTTGATATGTACTATAAAAAATATCCGAATCTTATTAACGCTCTCTTAAACAGACACGAGCTTTATAACGAACAGACCGAGCTTGTTAAACGCTATGAAAATGAGGGCAGTGCTCTTGTTATAAGGCCTAAATCAGCACTGAACTGCACGGCTCTTGAAAAAAGCACTATTAAGCTTCAGGCCATTTACGATTTGGGATATGAACAAGGTCTTGACAGTATTGAAAGGGTTAAAAGCTTTATTAACAAATAAAAAAACAGCAGACTGAACAATTTCAATCTGCTGTTTTTTTGGGTGATTATTCAGATTTTTTCTTTTCTGCCAAAACTCGTGAAAACAATCTGAGGTTTTCAATATCTTCGTCGGAACAAAGCTTAATGTTCTCGTTGATTTCGCTGATTGCATCCGACTGCTCTCCGCGAACAATTCCCAAGCAAAAATAATCAGGGGTTTTTTCAAGAGCGGTGCAAAGCTCAACAAAATTTTCAATAGTTGTACCCGATAAGCCTCTTTCTATAACCGAAATCTGCTTTTCCGAAAGCTCAACTCTCGGCGAAAGCTTATCTGAAAGCTGTCTTTGTGTAAGACCCAATTCTTCTCTCTGGGCTTTGAGTCGCGAGCCCAATCTTTTTGAGAAACTCATATTTTTCACCTCACTTTACTTTAACAATTAAAATTAAATAAGTACACATTTAAAAATAGATTTTTCTTTTTTTGTATGCTTTTTGTGAGAAATATTCATATAATATATGCAAAGTTTTTCTCCTGGAATTTACCAAAACTATTGTAAACCGATTTTAACATTTCGAAAAAAGCTTAATACACATTTAACCGAAACTTCACATCAATAAAATTCGTTTTTAACAGCCTTGTGAGATATTTATGTGGGGTGATTGAATGAATAAAAAGTTTTTTTCAATTTCTGCACTTATTTGTGCATCGGCTTTTATTGCGGGAGAAATTATTATACACATTTATACCGGAAAGCCGTCACTTCACAGCTTTATCGGAAACACTTTAATATGGAGCTCCGTTTTTACACAACTACTTGTTATTCCGATAAGTATGATTCTAATCTCGGAGGATAAAAAGAATGAAAGATAAGATTAAAGAGTTTACCGAAAAGCACAGTGAAATTTGGAAATTTATTAAATTTTCGTTTACGGGAGCAAGCACTTCGGTTTTGGAGCTTGCGGTTTTTATGTTTTTACAATATGTTGTTTTTAAATCGCTCAATGAGGTTCCGGTTCAAAACAGTCCTGTTCTTGATTTTTTAAAAATCGAATATAAGGGCTATATGTATTCCTACGCAATCTCCGCCGTAATCGGTTATGCTGCGGCTTACATTATGAACCGAAAGTTAACCTTCAAGGCTGATGCGAATCCCGTTTTATCAACAATTATTTATGCCGTTATGGTTGTTTGCACCATTGCTTTCAACACTTGGTTCGGCGCTTTTCTCGGAACACAGATTAAGAACAGAGGCTTAGATAATGCATTTATTGAAATGCTTACAAAGCTTGTTGTTATGACCGTTCCCACAATTTGGACTTACCCCTTGAACAGATTTGTTATACACAGAAAGAAGAGACCCGCAAATGAAGCAGAAGCTTAAAGCATTTTCAAAATCACATAAAGAGCTGTGGAAGTTTATTAAATTTAACTTCACTTTAATAACGACCTCTGCTCTTGATATTATTCTGTACTTCATACTGTTATATTTTGTATTCCGCTCCATGAATGCAGATCCCCTGCCGCAGAATGCGATTTTATCCCTTCTCGGAATAAAATACAAGGGGTATCTCTTCTCCTACCTTATTTCAACAAGCGCCGGATATATTGCCGCATATATAATGAACAGAAAAATAACCTTCCATTCCGATATAAACGCGGCATACAGCTCGGTTCTCTATTTTGCACTTGCTGTTTTCAATATTGTTTTCAGCTCATGGATAGGTGGAATTGCAGGAAGCTTTATGAAAGCAAATGCAATTTCCAACCCGATTACCGAGGCTATTGCAAAGTTCATCATAATTAATATTCCCACAATATGGACTTATCCTCTTGAAAGATATGTTATTCAAATAAAAAGAAAAGGCAAAAAGAACTGCCTAATTGCAAGCGATTTAGACGGAACTCTTCTCAGCAGTGATACAAATGTTAGCAGAGAAAATCTCAATGCCGTTGAGTTTCTAACAAAAAAAGGCTGCACAGTTGCACTTGTTACCGGAAGAACATTTTATGAAATCCCTCAAGAGTTGAGAGACTGCTCGGGAATAAACTATTTTGTTTATTCAAACGGAGCCGGAATTTTCAGCAAAAAGGACGGAACAATTTACAGCTCTCCGATTAAAAGAGAAACCGCGTTGGAATTATTTCAAATTATTAATAAGTATGATACTTTTATTGAGCTCTACTGCGACGGTGCTCCGATAGTTGATGCTGAAAAATTCTCAGATGATTATTTCAACTACTACGAAATAGACAAGGATTTTTTGCCTGAAATGCACAAAAGCCGTGTTCCTGTTGAAAATTTCTTCAGCTATCTCAGTGATAATAACGAGGACTGTCTCGAAATGTTTGATGTGTTTTTCAAAAGTCAATCCGAGAGAAGTGCATGTAAAAAAGAAATTAAAGAGAAATATCCTGAAATTGAAATCACAACCTCAATGACAAATAATCTTGAAATTATGAATAAAGGAATTAACAAGGGAACCGGACTTGAAAGGCTTTGCCGAGAGCTCGGAATAAGCACCGACAGCGTTATAGCTTTGGGCGACAGTAAAAACGACCTAACCTTTTTTAAAAAAGCCGGAAAACGATACGCTGTTTCAAACGCATGCAAGGAGCTTAAGGAAATCTCGGATAAAATAATTTGCTCAAACAACGAACATGTAATGCAATACATGTTAAAGGAGATAAAAAATGAGTAGCGTAATTCATTTCTTGAACACAGGAAATTCAGACTGTATTATTCTTGAAAGCAACGGTCATTTTGCAATGATTGATGCAGGAGAGGATTCGGATTATCCCAAGGACAAGCCCCATCTTAATTTCAAAGGCTATGAAAAAGAGGTTTGCGATTATCTGCTAAAACACTGTAAAAACGAAAACGGTCGCGTTGTTCTTGATTTTATAATGGGAACACACAGTCACTCCGACCATATCGGCGGCTTTGACACTGTTATTCTGAACGACAACATTGATGTTAAAAAGGCTTATTTAAAGCCGTATCACGAAGAAAATATATTTATCGGAGAAAAAATCAGGTGGGATAACCGCGAAGTTTATGAGCAAATGAAAAGCGCTCTTGAAAAGAAAAATGTTCCGATTATAACATCATTTGAAGAAGCAAGCGAAAATATCGGAAATATGAAAATTAAATTTTTTAACGGAGAATATAAAAAGCCCCGTTTTAAATTCGGAGAAAATGTTCATTCGGTTGTAACACTTGTGGAAACAGGTAAACATCGCATTCTGCTCGCAGGCGATATGAATTATAAAAACGGCGGAGAGAAAGAGCTGTCTAAAAGAATAGGAAAAATAAATCTTCTCAAGGTAGGTCACCACGGATATCTTTTTTCAACCTCCTACCGATTTGTTAAATCACTGATGCCCGAATACGCAGTTGTATGCGGTCGAGGAAAAGGTATTTATCCCGATGTTCGCTCAAAGCTGAAAAGGATTGCAAATGCTCAAATTTTATCAACCGTTGATTCAAACGGAATCAAGGCAATATTCAGCGGTGATAAAATTGAAATTCAAAAGGATATTATGTAATACTTAACAAAACGGACTGCATTTTATGCAGTCCGTTTTTTACGTCAATATATTCTTTGAAATCAAACTTTCAATATAGTTATGAACGCTCTCAAAAGAATACGGCTCAAGTATTCTTTCGTTATTTTCAGTCAGCTCTCTTCGCACATCATTTTTCATTATATATTCAAGTCTTGAAGCAAATTCTTCAGGAGAAGAAAGACTGCAAACGAATCCGCCGTTTCCGTTTGATATCAAATCCGAAGCGCCTCGCACATTTGAACATACACACGGGAGATTACAGCTCATTGCTTCCATAACGGCAACAGGAAGCCCCTCCTGCTTTGAGGTAAACAAAAAAGCATCCGCCGCACAGCACATTTGGTTTATATCTCTGCCATAGCCTAAAAGAAAAATATTTTCTCCCAAATTATGCTTTTTTATGTACTCTTTGTAATCGTTTTCAAGAGGTCCTTTCCCTCTTACAAAGAATTTAATATTCTTATAACCCTTGTTAACAAGTATTTCTATTACATCAAACGCAAATCGAAGATTTTTTCTGTCTGTAAGCTCAGAAGCGGAAAACACCATAAAATCACTATCGGATAAATTCAATTCTCTGCGCTTTTGATTTCTGTCGTATAGGCTGAAGCTTTTATCGTTAAAATCCGCTCCTATTCCGTTTGTGTATTCAATCTCAGCGGAATTAAAATGCTCCTTAGCAAATTGATAATCCTCGCTGTTCATTGTTACTATAACATCAGTTATACGGGCGGCAAGCTTTTCAATGGGATAAAAAAGAGCCCAGTTTAAAAGCGGCGCTCCCTTCCAAAAATGAAATCCGTGTGCAAAATATATTAGCCTTGTGCCATGCTTTTTTCGAATAGCCCGCGAGGCAAGCCTTGTCATAACTCCCATAACGGGCTCGTTCGTTATTATCAGATCATATTTATTTTCGCTAAAATACTTTTTTAACTGAAAATATCCTCTTATGTTGTGCGGTGACAATGGGCTCCTTTTTAAATCAACAACCGTAAGCCTCGGATTTTCACAGGATAACAGCACCTGCTTTAATTCATCTAATTTATCGCCCACATGCGAGCATACCAAGTCAACGCTGTATCCGTTTTGAATAAGCATTTTTATATGCTGTGTCCAAAACTGATAAAGATGCAACTCAGTAGCGGTAATAAGAATTTTCTTTTTCATAGCTTAAATCACCGCCGTTACAAAACAGATTTCACCTTGCTTGCAATTTGTTCAGCCGTTAGACCGTATTTATTACGGAGATACTGCTGATTACCTACTGCTGAAGAATATTCATCGCATATTCCGGCTCTTATCAGCTTAACTGACTTTCCGTATTCACCGAGGACCTCTGAAACCGCACTCGAAAATCCTCCGGAAATATTATGCTCCTCAACGGTTACTATTGCATCAAATTTTTCAGCACAGGAAACTATAACATCCTTATCAATGGGCTTAACGGTGTGAAAGCTGTATTGCTCCGTGCCTATCCCCTGCTCTTCAAGAATTTTTGAAGCTTCGCTTGCCTCGTCAAGTATTGCGCCTGTTGAAAAAACAGCAACCTTTTTTTCGGTATTCTCGGATGCGCTTTTCACCTTAACAGCCTTTCCGATTTTGAAATCGGATATACTCTCGTGTATTCTTTTTTCTCCGCCTCTTCCGAGCCTCATATAAACCGTTCCCGGAATATTAATTATTGCCTTTGTTGCCTCTGCCGCCTCAACCAAATCTCCCGGACAAACAACCGTTACACCCGGAAGAGCACGCATTACGGCTATATCCTCGGTAGCCTGATGGCTCATCCCGAGCGAGCCGTAAACAAATCCTCCGCCGACACACACTATTTTTACATTTGCTTTTTGATACGCACAGTCGTTTCTGATTTGCTCAAGAGTTCTCAGAGTCGGGAAATTACCTATTGAATAGGTGAAAACTGTTTTTCCGCAAAGCGCCATACCGGCGGCAACCCCCGTCATATTCTGCTCCGCAATTCCGGCATTGGTGAACTGATTGGGGAGCTCTTCAAAATACGGCTTTAAAACACCAAAGCCCAAATCACCTGTAATAAGCTCAATGTTCCTGTTTTTCTTAGCCTCTTCAATAAGAGTTCTTACAAATGTATCCCTCATTCTTTTCCGCCCTCCGAATTTTCTCTCCAGGTCGGTTTCCATGTTGCGCTTGTTGTGTGGTCATTGTATATATCGGCATTCTCGGGAACAACCGGCTCACCTACACCGTTTGGAGTATAAATATCCTCAACTCCGTCGGGCTTTGATTTATGAAGCTCGCTTACCGCTAAATCATACTCCCAGCCGTCATGCGGAAATCGGTAGTGCCAAAGAATATCGTTTTCCATAAACTTAATTCCGAAGCCTTTAACGGTGTTTGCAATTATAACCTTGGGCTTTGAATTATCAAATCTTTTTGAAAAAGCTTTTTTCAGCTCTCCGTGGTTGTTTCCGTTTATTTCAACAGTATTCCAGCCGAAGGCCTCCCATTTGGCCGCAAGGGTTCCGAGGCTTATTGTTTTTTCGCAAAAATCCATACTTTGCATTTTGTTGTAATCAACAATCGCAGTTAGATTTGATAAGCCGTAATGAGAAGCAAACATAGCCGCCTCCCAAACCGAGCCTTCATCACACTCGCCGTCGCCCAAAACAACATAAACATTATAGCTTTTATTATCCTTTAAGCCGGCGTATGCCATTCCCGCTCCAACTGAGAGTCCGTGACCGAGCGAGCCGGTTGAAAGGTCAACTCCGGGAACATAGTGCGAAACATGTCCCGAAAGCCTGCTTCCGTTCTGATAATGAGTAACAAGCTCGCCGACATCAAAAAAGCCGTTTTCCGCAAGCGCCGCATAAACAGCCGCTCCTGCATGACCCTTTGACAGAATAAATCTGTCTCTTTCAGGCGACTCTGCCGTTTCGGGGCTAACATTCATCACTCCGCTGTACAAAACCGCTATTATATCTGCAACGCTCAATATTGCTCCGATATGCGAGCCACCCGACAAATGAGTCATTTCAACTCCGTGGCGCCTTATTTTCCATGCCAGCTGTTCACTTGTCATTTGCTTCTCCTTTCAAAGCGTTAAATACTCTGTCTATAACATCTCGGTCTTTATTCTCGTCAAATTTTCTTGCAAAAAAATCGTCGCTTTGCATAATCCTGTCATAATCATCAACGGTGAGCACCGACGGCTTTCCGTCAAAAACTATATTTCTCTTTGAATTCTTTACCTGCTTCATATCTGTAAAATTAAAAAGCATTGTGGGAATACAACATTCATCGGGGCAATGCGTTCTCTTGAAATGTTTTTTAATAAATTCTTTTTTTGAAAGCAGAAAAGAAACCGTTTCATCTCTAAGAGAAAACCAATTCCAGCCCCACTGCGGAGCAATTTTTTCACCAAACTGATTTTTACAGTTTTTCCATCTGTCAATTCCAACAAGCTTTTGAGGAATAATGAAAATTATTCTCGAAAGTCCCTTAATCAGCTTGCTCGTTCTGTAAAACCGATTCTCAGTTAAAAAATAATAATAACGGTTCCATTTTTCAGTATTAAAGGTAACATCCTTTGTTTCGATATAATCATATTTACATTGTGCTAATTCGCTGTGTATTTCATTTTGGGTTTTTATCGGCATACAGCTTTCGGACAGCAAATGATAATAGGCATAATGATTTTTTGAAGCCTCTTCAAGCAAAATCAATGTTGCATTAAGCTGAGAAAACGCCGCCCAATGGCAGTTAATTCTTTTTGTAAAATACAGATTGGATTTTTTAACAATACCTCTGTATATTTCGAAATCCGAAATATTACTTTTTAAATCGACATGAATATAAATATCGTTTCGCTCATCATCAATCAGTCGCAGTGTTTTTTCGAGAACATATGTATTTTTGTAAGCAAGAAATAAATAGGCATGCCTTTTATTATTCGGAAATCCTGAGCAGTTCATATAATTCCTCCTCAAAAAGCGTCCAACCCGAAGCCTCAGCGTTATCCGCAATCTGTGACGGGCGTTTAGCTCCCACAAGCACAACGCTTTCGCTGATATAATCCAGAATAAATCTGATTGCCGCTGACGAAGGAGTTGTGCCATGCTCCTTTGCAATTCTCTTCAACACTTCAACAATCTGCAAATTCTTTTTAAGCTTGTCCCCGTGAAAATTAACATATATATCTCTTGAACGGCGGTCGTTTTCCGAAAAGTTAACATTATCGGCAGTATATTTTCCCGTAAGTATTCCCTGCCCGAGCGAGCCCCATGTCATAGGAGTCATATTAAATTTTGAGCTGAATTCAAATATATCTTTTTCATTTTTTCTGCACGCAAGAGAATACTCGTTTTGAAAAGCGCAAAACGAACCGATACAGTTCTTTAATTCTTCTTTGTCCGCTTCCGAAATATTCGAAAGGGCAAAATATCGTATTTTCCCCTGCTGTTTTAATATGTTTAGTGTATCAACAACTTCAGCAAGAGGGGTTTTACCGTCGCGGTAATGAACGGTGTATAAATCAATATAATCCGTACCGAGTCTCTTTAGTGAGCCCTCGCAAGCCTCAATAATATATTCGCGGCTGTTATCATAAAATGTTTTCTGTCCCGCACGGGCATGAACTCCGAATTTATCGGAAATAACAACATTATTTCTCTTTGAACCGAGCGCCTTACCGAGAGTTTTTTCAGACTGACCGAGCCCGTAGGTTTCTGCCGTATCAAAGAAATTGATTCCGTTTTCCATTGCGATATGAACTGCATCAATAAGCTCTTTTTCTTCAACATGCCCCCAGCCGTAGCCGCCCATGGGACAACCGCCCATACAAATTCGCGAAACAGTTAAATCCGTGTTTTTCAATTGAACATATTCCAAATGAATCACTCTTTCATTTTTTCAAAATAACCCCGAAAGCCTTTTTTAAAACATCAAAAACGGTTTTGAAGAAAATCTTGATATCTGTTTTAAAGGAAACCTCTGCGGCGTATTTAACCCTTAGGGCATTTTTGTTTTTAAGAACATAGCGTTCATACATTTCATCGGCATTTTCGCTGCCAACAATTTCATCAAGATTAATAAACAAATCGGAGCTGTAATCGGTTATTCCGGGTCTCACATCGAATATGTATTTTTCATTACCTTCGTATCTGCTTGTATATTGCAGAAGCTCAGGTCTCGGCCCGATAAAGCTCATTTCACCTCGGATTATATTAATCAAATTCGGAAATTCATCGAGCTTGGTTTTTCTGAGAAGAGCTCCGACCTTGGTAATTCGGCAGTCGTTTAAAGCTGTTGTTCCTCCCCCGATTTTATCGGCATCTTTAACCATTGAACGAAACTTCCGTATCTTAAAACTCTTGTTCTTATACCCTCCTCGTTCTGCTTTATACAGAACAGGCGCGCCGCTGTCAATCAATATAGCAATGCTTACTGCCGCAAACAACGGTAGGAGAATTATAAACAAAAGCAAAGCAAAAACGAAATCAAGTGTTCGTTTAACAATTCGGTTATAAAGTCCCTTGCAGCCGGTTATTTTCTCTTCCGGCGGCATTTCGATATGAAGTTTTTTGATTTCTTCAATACTGTTCATACTAAAACCCAAATTATAAAAACTTATAACTATATAATAGCAGAAGTACATTATGTTTTTCAAGAGTAAAGTTTTTTAGTTTAAAGTGCATAAAATATTGATTTATTTATTGACTTTTTTGTTTATTTCCTATATCTTTTAAATAGGACTTTTCAGTTCTCAAAATGTAAGGGAGAGAAAAAAATGGGTAAAAACCTAAACGGTAAGGTTAAATCTCTTTTTACCGAAATTAAAACACATTGGCGTACTCCCGCTCCGGGTAAATATGTTCCCTATAAGGAATATCTGAATATTCTTCTCGGAGTCGGAAGCAACTATGTTGGCTCAAAAACGCTGGAGTATTTAACATTTGCGGCAAGCTGCTATTTGATGATGTATCATTACAAGCTTCCGTATTTGACATTCTCCATTATAGCGCTTATCAACATGCCGCTCAATTACATATGGACATTGATAGGCTGGGTTATCAATGACAATCTCGGATTTTTGCCTAAAAAAACAGAGCGAAAGTTCAATATTCTTTATTTATTCCTTGTTGTAGCAGGAATTTATATGATTGTTGGAGATTTTTCGATGTTTTTAGACCCGTCAAACCGTTTTGTTGCATATCTGAACGGTCTTGAGGGTATAAGTGCCGCCTCGGCAGTAAAAATCCTCGGCACTCATATTTTGTGGAACGGCTGGGCAGGCGCAAGAAATATCTTTTGGCGCAAAAAGCTCATTCCGAAATTCGGCAGATACAAATACTCGCTTTACTGCGACTTTTTCCCGAAAATCGTTATGGTCTTTCTTCTTGGCTGGCTTCCGTTCTACACAACAATTACGGATGTTACAACAAGAGTTTGGGTTGCAAATCTTCTGTTTTCAATCTACAACCTGTTCGGCTTTGCAAACAACCTTGAAAACTGTGCGCAAAACTGCAGTCCGAATGTTCGTGAAAGAATCTTCGTTAGAACCTATCCTATAAAGCTTTCGCATTTTGCTCAGTCAATTCTTGCAATTCTTCTTCCGGTATTCATCGGAATGTGCAAGGATGAGTGGGCTGATATTGCGGTTTTCAAATACATTATTCCGATTACATTTACAATTTCCGCCGTGCTGACAATGATTTTTGCCGGCAAGGTTAAAGAGCGTATTCCGCAGCCCCCTCTTGAAAAGAAGGTTAAAATTAACTTTTGGGACGGAATGTTCGGCGTAATGAGAAATAAATACAAGTGGATTCAAACAATTGTAGGTTTGCTTGATTCTCTCGGTAACGGTATGCTTGCATTCACAACGGTTCTTTATCTTTATACCTTCCGTCTCAGCGGTCTTGCATACAGCCTTATCGTTGCTCTCGTTTCGTTTGCGGGAACTCCTCCCGATTTCTTCACTCCGTATTTCATCAAAAAATTCTCTTATAAGCAGATTATGATATTCTACCAGCTTTCAAGAGCTGTGTGCTACACGGTTATCGTGCTGTGCTATTTATTCTGCGGAGAAAATCTTATCCTTTGCGGTACTCTCAGTATTGCTATGCTGTTCTTTACCGAAATGTGTCAAACCGTTCCGAAATCGGTCAGTCACGATATGGATGTTCGTGTTAACGACTACCAAATGTACCTGTCGGGCGAGAGGCTTGAAAGCTTTTCGGGCGTTTTCGGTTGGTTTACCGGCCCGATAACCTCATTTGTAGGTCTTATCATTCCTATTCTTTTGCTCAAGTTCGGTTTCAACAGCAACTGGGATGTTTTGTTTATTGATTCATCAAGAGTTAAAATTATTGTTATTCCGATAATTTTTGATATCGTTGGATACCTGCTTATGACAATCCCCTATCTTTTCTGGGATTATGACGACGATAAGCAAAACAAGGTTATGGAGGTTTTGCGCCGCCGTGAAGAAGTAACAAGAAAGCAATACGAGATGGAAAACGGTATCGCCGAAGATGAGGACGCTGCTCAGGTTGCGGAGAAAGAGGAGGTGATGTCATGAAATTAGGAAAGAAAAAAGAAAAGTCAAACAAGCCCAATGACGATTTCCTTTCTCAGGAAGCAAAGGAAGAACAGCAAACTGCTCCCGAATACACTCTTGACATCCCCGATGATGAAATCTGGACCTATCAAATTGAAGGTCTCCAGGCGCCTCACATCAACAAGCCCTTTGAAAACGCAAAAATCAAGAAAATCGCCGTTGTAATAATTCTTGTTATTGCAATCGGATGTTCAATATTCCTTTCGGTTCGTGCAGTTCATAACGACACATATGAATATAAGGATTTGGGCGACGGAACATATGAGCTTGTAAAATATACCAACCCCGGCGATGTTAAAGAAATTACAATCGACTATGTTGTTGATAACGAAACAGGTAAAAAGGATGAAACCAAGCCCATTTCGGTTATCAACGAATACGCCTTCAACTGTGATGAAACGCTCAATTCCATTGCCTTCGGCAAGGATGTTAAAAAAATTGACGGCAAGTCAATATACAGCTGTTGGTGGGTTCAAAATGTTTGGATTGATGACGAAAATCCTTATTACTGCGATTTAGACGGAGTTATCTATACAAAGGATTTAACCGAGATTGTTTTCTATCCGAACGACCACGATAAATACCTTAGAGAAAAGCTCGGCTACGATAATCTTCTTGATGACGACGGAAAGCCTATGGAGGAGCTTTGGGGCGTTACCGAAAGATACGACGAGGACTTCCTTGCAGAATATAATAAGCAGATTAGAACATATGTTGTTCCTTCAACCGTTACAAAGGTAGGTCAGCTTGCTTTTGCTTATTCAAACATAACTGATTTATACTTACCCGAGGGTATTAAAACAATGGAATCCATGGCTGTATTTAAAAACACGGTTCTTCTCAACATTTACAGCTACACAACGGATAATGTTATCAACGATGTTACATACAAAGCAATTCCTCAAATGAAGAGTGTTTATAACTCTCTTCCCGAGGGTCTCGAGTATATCGGCTCCGACTGCTTCTACTACTGTCGCGAGTTATCCTATATGTATCTTCCAACCTCGGTAAAATATATCGGTCACCACGCTTTTTGGGATTCCGTATATAAAGAGGACGGAGAACTGAAGGGCATTACTTCAATTGATACGGGCGCCGATGAAAAACAGTTTGAAAGCGTTGAAAAAGGCGACCAATGGCGGGGTCAATACGACTATATGCTGTTTAAAAAATCAGTTGATGTTAATTACTCGGCGCAAAGAAAATAAAAAAATATTGTAAAAACTAAGGCACACCGTTTCGGTGTGCCTTAACTTTATTCAGAAAGAATTCTTATATAGTGGTTTGCCTCACGCAAAACATGGTCGGTAAGAAATGGGAGAATGACCGAACGAATTTTGCATATAAGTATTTCCTTTCGGTTTTACTTATGCATTATATGTTTATTCATCGGAATTGTTCCGCTCCCTTTTCTTCTCTCTAAAGCTTTTTCCGTAGTACTTTTTCAAAAGCCTTTCTGTTTGCCTCGTGCACAAGCCTATTTCTTCGGATAATCCCGAAAGAGTTAAATCATTGCTGTAAAGAAAATATTTTTCAATAATAATAAATCTCTTGTCATAAAGATTATCATTTTCAGACTTTTCCGAGAATTCCTCAGGCAAATAGCATCTTACTATATCCGTCATTAATTTCATGGCAAGCCCCGCTGCCGCACTTTTATAATCCGGCAGTCTTTTATTATTTTCTTCAACAAGCATTGATGCTGAGGAATAATCAAATTTCTCGGTAAAATAAAATTGTTTGCTTAAAAAGGCAGATGAAAAAGCGTTGGTTTTTTTCTCTCCAACCTTTTGCAGATAAACATATATATCCTCTAAAGGGCTTTCATCGTTTGTTTCATGGGCATGATAAAAATTCGGACCCGTAACAAAAAAATCACCCTTTTTCAGATTGTATGTTTTATCCTCGGTTATAAGCTTTCCTTTTCCACCGGTAATAAAATGAAGCTCATAGCTGTTTTTCGAATGCTCGTGCCCTGCTATTTTTTCCTTAAGAATTCCGCTTCCCAAGGCACATATGTTAAAGCAAACATTATTCCAAACAAAAGAAATCATAAAATCACCGATATCATTCTATCACGAATTACGACATATTTCAATTAAATATGTCGTATTTATCTTTATTCCATATGTTAGAATAGTTTTGGGTGACAAATTATGAATTTATTTAAAAAAACAGTTTGCATTGCAATGTCGGGAGTTGTTCTCATGTCATTTGCATCTTGTGCAAAAACCAATGAAAATGCTTCAATTTTGTTTGACGGCAAGAATAAAATCTCATATTCAACAAGATACAAGGAGCTTTCAGACAAAAAGAAAAACAGCACAAGCAAGTGGCGTCACGGTATGATTTCGGGAAACGGTCTTCAGGGCGTTATAACAAGCGGCGCTCCTTACAGCGACACGCTTATTTTCCAAAACATGCATTTTATTATGCCTAACGAAAATGTCAGATACTGCCCCGATACCTCAAACGAGCTTGAAACGGTTAAGCAGAGCATTGCCGCAGGCGAAGACATTACCGACAATGCGAGCTACGATGATGTTTACCGATTTCATCCGGGCGGAGAGCTTCGAATTGCAATGAAAAAGAACCGAACCTCGGATTATATTCGCTATACAAATTACAGCACGGCAGAAGCAGGAGTTAAATATACGGATAAAAACGGCGAATGGGAAAGAAAAACCTTCACATCGCAGAGCGACGGCGTAACGATAACTAAAATATCAAAATCCTCCGAAGGCGCAAAGGTTAACCTTACATTGTCCTTTGATGATATTTCGGTTATGGCAAATTACGGTGACGGCGATGAGCAGAATATTAAATACAAAAAGCTTGTTTCAGATGACTGCTCTTATATTGCAATGACTGCTCATTATCCTGACTATGAAAACAGCGAGCTGAAAAACGGAGGCTATGCGAGCCTTACATACATCGTTTGCGAAAACGGAAGCAAGGAAAAGGTTCTCGGTAAAGAGGTTTTAGATGAACAATATGCATCAAATGAAAATCCTCAGATTAAGATTTCAGATGCAGACGCGGTTTATCTCATTTCAGCTTCAGACAGAACATATGAAATGGGCAGCTTCTCCGATTTTGATAATCAATCATCATTTGAGCTTATTGATAATCTTTCGGCGCAAACAAAGGCCGTTGCCGATAAATATACTCAAAACGGCGCTTTTAATTATGATGGAGCACTCAGTAATCATTTGAGCATTTATGCTCCTCAGTTTGAAGCGGTAACTCTTACTCTCACAGAAGAAGAAAGCACCGACTCAAACGAAGTGCTTCTCAAAGAGCAAAGAGGAAAGAAAGAGCTTAACAGTTCACTGGCTGAAAGAGCATACTATTCCGGAAGATACGCATATATTTGCTGCTCAGGATATTCTACAAGCCGTTTATACGGAATGTGGACCGGTGAATGGAACACCGGCTGGGGAAGCAAATATACAATGGACGCTAATGTTAATCTTCAAACCTCATCTATGAACACAGGAAACATCAGCTCCTCACCCATCGGATACACATATTTTATTCTTCGTCAGCTTCCCGACTGGGAGGAAAACGCTAAGGCAACTCACGGCTTTACAGATGCTATTCAGGCACCAGTTAATACCGACGGCGACAAGGCGGTTATAACCGAAACCTGCTACCCTTATCCTTTCAGATATTGGAACGCAGGAACAAGCTGGATGATTCAGCCCCTTTATGAAACTCTTCAATGCTACGGCAACATCAATATTCCTCTTTCGGATGAATTTGATTTGGAAAAGCTTAAATCTGTTTTGTCTCTTACCGAAAAGGATTTAACAGATGAGGAAATAAACGCAATTAAAAGCAAGGGATACCTTGATTTAAAAGAAGAAATTCTTCTTCCTATGCTCATTAAATCCGTTAACTATTGGCAGCAGCTTATGACCTACGAATACTATACGGATTCAAAAGGCGATATTCACTACGAAAAGGGCAAGGCTCAACTTAATGACGATGAGTATTTCTGCATTCTTCCGAGCTACTCACCGGAAAACAATCCAAAAAACTATCCGAGCCCGTCCGACGCCAACACGGCCATTGATATTGCGGCTTGCAGAAACAATATTGAAATGCTCATTGATATAATGAGTGAGGTTAATCCCGATTATGATTTAGCTCAATGGGAATACCTCCTCGAAAAGCTTCCTCCGTATCTTTATGATGAAACAGGTGCGTTAAAGGAATGGGCATGCAATCAGTTTGAAGAGAACAACGAGCACAGGCACTTGAGCCATTTATACTGCGTATGGCCGCTTTTTGAAACCCAAAACAACAAAGAGCTTGCAAATGCCTGCATTCAGGCTATCGAAAACCGTGAAAGTGAAAATGAAGCAAGCCACGCACTTGTTCACCGCTCATTAATCGCGGCAAGGCTTAAAGACAGAAAGAGCCTTACGGATGCCCTTGTTTCCTTAATGAATCACAAAATTCATTATGATTCACTTATGACAAACCACGATTACGACAGAGGAAGCTGTTACTGCACTGACTTTGCAATCGGTTATCTCGGAATAATTAACGAAAGCCTTGTTTATTCAAATAAGGGTGAAATTGAAATTCTTCCCTGCCTTCCCGAAAGCGGATTTGAAAAGGGTAAAGTAACGGGAATTCGTGCAAGAACAAGAGCTGAAATCACAAGCCTTGAATGGGATGAAGGCGCAAAAACAGCATCGGTTACGGTAAAATCGGATATCGACCAAGCCATTACTGTCTCGTGCCCCCTATTCGGCGAAAAGCAGGAGATTCAATTCAAAAAGGGCGAAAGCAAAACAATTGAATTTAAGGCATAAAGCACAAACGGAGCATTAAAGCAATGCTCCGTTTTTTCTATATTTAATTAATCCATTGAAAATATGCTTTCGGTTTGATAAAATATTTTTGATAAAATCCAAAATAACTGTTGACTCTCAAAAATTAATTATCTCTTGGAGGGAAACAGTATGAAATACGAAATCATTACAAAAGAGCTTCCGGAATACACCGTTTATTATAAGGACGGTACGGTTGACAGCTTCTCAAGCATTGCTCAGTTCATTCTATCAAGTGCAGAGGAATGCATGGCAACAAATCCCAATATAAAATGTATTGAGCCGGATTACTGCTTTGTAAGCTATTTTAACGGCGAGCCGAAGCAAGAGAATAAAATAAAGCTTCGCTATGCTCAGGCAGTTACCGAGTCAGGATTTGAAAACGAAACAATTAAATTCACAAAACTCAAGCCCGTTAAAGCCGTTTGCGTTTATCACAAGGGCTCTTACAGCACTCTTCCCGAAGCATATGCCTGTATTATGAAATACATTGAGGAAAACTCTCTTGAAATTATTGAAGAACCGCGTGAAAGATATATTGACGGAATGTGGAACAAGGGCAGTGAAGAGGATTGGCTGACTGAAATTCAGGTTCCCGTTAAAAGCAAATAAAACATTGTAAAATCCGTTTAATTTGGTATAATAAATGTATCAAGTCAAACAGAGGTAATAAAATATGTGCACTGCGGCAACCTATAAAACAAATGATTTTTACTTTGGCAGAACTCTTGATTATGAATTCTCCTACGGGGACGAAATTGCAATAACTCCGAGAAATTACCCTATTAATTTCAGAGGTGCGGGAACGCTGAATAAGCACTATGCAATTATAGGAATGGCTCACATTGCCGACGGTTTTCCGCTTTATTATGATGCAATTAATGAAAAAGGGCTCGGAATGGCAGGGCTGAACTTTGTGGGCAATGCCGTTTACTGTGAAGAAAAATCCGGTAAGGACAATATTGCTCAATTTGAATTCATTTTATGGATTTTATCAAAATGCTCCTCTGTTGACGAAGCAAAAGAGCTTCTTAAAAACATAAACATAACAAACACGCAGTTCAGCAAGGATTTGCCCTGCGCTCAGCTTCACTGGATAATTGCCGACAAAAGCGGTGCAATCACCGTTGAATCGGTTAAGGACGGATTAAAAATATATGATAATCCCACGGGAGTTTTAACAAACAATCCTCCTTTTGACGAGCAGATGTTTAATCTAAACAATTATATGAACCTCTCGCCTAAAAATCCGAAAAACAGCTTTTGTGAGACTCTTCCGCTTAAAGCATACAGCCGAGGAATGGGCGCTCTCGGTCTTCCGGGAGATTTATCCTCACAGTCGCGCTTTGTAAGAGTTGCATTCACAAAGCTCAATTCAATTTCGGGAAGCTCCGAGGAAGAGAGCGTAAGTCAGTTTTTCCACATACTCGGTTCTGTTGACCAGCAGAGAGGATGCTGTGAGGTTGAGAACGGAAAGTATGAAATAACAATTTACACCTGCTGCTGCAACGCCGACAGGGGAATTTATTACTACACAACCTATAATAATCATCAAATTTCCGCTGTTGATATGCACAGAGAGAATCTTGATTCAAGCGATGTTATCCGCTATTCTCCGATAGCAAAAGAGCAGATAAATATTCAAAACTGAATTAGGTTCAATACTACAAAAAAACGACTCGACTTGCACAAGGCAAGTTGAGTCGTTTTTAATTTGCAAAAACCATAACGGTTTGAAGAAACTGCGTATTCAAAAACTGCTTTTGATATGCAATACTGAAGCCGCAGCCTTCCATCGCGGGAATAAGCTTTTTACTGAAGGTTTCATATATAAGAGCACAATTTTTCTGAGCGGCATATTCCTTTGCTTCAGCCGTAAGCTGAGCGATACTGTTTAAGCTTGTTTGCGGCTTTCCGAAAACAGATATGCACAGGCAATCCATTGTTTCGGGAAGAATAATCTCGGATATTCCGTTAATAATTTCACGATGCATAAAAATGTTTTGCGAATTTCTTCCGAGGCGCATGGACAACGGCTTTTTTGAAAAGAAAGATGCCTGTAAATCGCTTTTGTCGAGCATAACAAGCATAACGCTTCGGCTCTCATCAATCAAAATCTTTTCCTGCTGAATCCATATTGGTATATAATATTTAAAATATGCTTTAATAAATTTCAAGCGCTTGCTCTTTTCCGGGCAGTAAAGCATAAAAACAGGGTCTGTTATAAGCATTTCCGCCATTTGCTCGGCAAGGCGTTTCACTTGATTTTTTTTTCTTTTTTTCTCTAAAACAAGCTTCATCAGAAATAAATCCTTATTATTCTCATAGAAATATATTGTACGATATATTCTACTATGTTTTTAAAAGAATTTCAACTAAATAAACCAAAATCGTTTTACTGTTCATTAAATTTATAATTTCTTTGTGCAAAACAAAAAATAATTATCATTTTATCGGCAATATTTACATAATATATTGACAATTTTGTATAAATATTATACACTTTTAACAACGGATATTATTTGGAGGATTAACCATATGAAAGTTTATTCAAGCAAGGATATTAAAAATGTTGCCGTTTGCGGACACTCTGACAAAGGCAAAACCACACTCACCGAAGCAATGCTTTACATAGGCGGTGCAACCGAAAGAATAGGTACTGTTCTCGACGGAACAACCGTTACCGATTTCGATGCCGAAGAAAAAAAGCGTAAAATCAGTGTTACGGATGCAGTTGCGCCGGTTGAATACGGCGGAAAAAAGATTAATATTATTGACACTCCCGGTCTTTTCGACTTTGCAGAGGGAGCCGCCGAGGGCGTTCATGCCGCAGAAACGGCATTAATTGTTGTTTCGGCAAGAAGCGGTCTTGCGGTAGGTGCAGAAAAAGCATTTAAGGCTGCAAGCAAACGCTCGGCTGCAAAAATATTTGTTGCAACTAAAATGGACCACGAGAGAGCCGATTTCTACAAATGCTTAAACGGCATTGTTGCAAAGTTCGGAACATCTGTGTGCCCCATTGTTGTTCCTGTTGTAAGCGGCGGAAAAGTGAGCGCATACTACAACATGATTGATAACAAGGCTTATGCCTACGATGGAACAAAAGCTACCGAGGTTGAGCCCAACCCCGACGATGCGGCAAGATTTGAAGCTGTTAAATCTGTTTTTGCCGAAGCAGTTGCAGGAACAGATGACGAAATAATGGAAAAATATTTTGAAGGTGAAGAGCTCACTGTTGATGACAAAATCAAGGGTCTTACAATCGGTGTTAAAGACGGCTCGGTAATTCCCGTTTTCGCTGTTTCGGGACTCACCGGAAGCGGCGTTAATCTTCTTCTTGATTTCATTGCAAAAATTTGCCCGTCCCCCGGTGAGGTTTACGGAATAGATTCAAACGACGAGCCTGTAAGCCTTACTCCCGATGAAAACGGACCTCTTGCCGCAACCTGCTTTAAAACAGTTGCCGACCCGTTTATCGGAAAGCTCAATTTCTTCAAGGTTGCAAGCGGAACAATGAAATCCGGAATGACTGTTTATAATCCGGATCTCGGCAAGGAGGAAAAGCTCGGAAAGCTTGTTACAATGAGAGGCGCTAAACAAGAGGATGCCGACTGCATTCCCGCAGGAGACATCGGCGCTGTTGCAAAGCTGAACAACTTCTCAACGGGAAGCACTCTATGCACCTCGTCCTTCGTTGTTACTCTTGATAAAATTGCATCTCCGAAGCCCTGCTACTCAATGGCTGTTAAGCCTTCAAAGAAGGGCGATGAGGAAAAGATTTCAGCAGGACTTATTAAGCTCTGCGAGGAAGATCCGAGCCTTAAGTTTGAAACAAACAACGAAACACATCAGCAGATTTTAAGCGGTCTCGGTGAACAGCATCTTGATGTTGCAATCTCCAAGCTCAAAGCAAAATACGGCGTTGATGCAATTCTTGAAACCCCTAAGGTTGCTTACCGCGAAACAATAACAAAAAAAGTTAGCGCTCAAGGCAGACATAAAAAGCAGAGCGGCGGTCACGGTCAGTTCGGTGATGTTTTCATTGAATTTGAGCCTTGTTCAAGCGAGGAGCTTGTTTTCGAGGAAAGAGTTGTAGGCGGAGCTGTTCCAAAGAACTTCTTCCCCGCAGTTGAAAAAGGATTGAAGGACTGCATGCTCAAGGGCGTTCTTGCAGGTTATCCGATGGTTAATGTTAAAGCAACCCTCTTCGACGGCTCATATCACCCCGTTGATTCAAGTGAAATGAGCTTTAAGATGGCGGCGGCTCTTGCTTATAAAAACGGTATCCCTCAGGCTATGCCCGTTATACTTGAGCCGATTGTTACTCTAAAGGCAGTTTGCAACGACGATGCAATGGGAGATATTATAGGCGATATCAACAAACGCCGCGGAAGAGTTCTCGGCATGAATCCCACAAATGATTCAATGCAGGAAATTCTTGCAGAGGTTCCTCAGGGTGAAATGACAACCTTTGCAACGGCTATGCGCCAAATCACTCAGGGCAGAGGAAGCTTTGAAACAGAATTTGCCCGCTACGAAAGGGTTCCCGAGCACATAAGCCAAAAGATAATCGAAGAGGCTGAAAACGAAGAATAACAATAACAGCCCCGTATCCAAAAGATACGGGGGTTGTTTTTAAGTTGTGAAATTTTTTATCTTCAAATATAATGAGAGGTGTAATATGAAGGATTGGTATAAGAACTTAGTTGTTTACCAGATTTGGCCTCGTTCGTTCTGTGACGGAAACGGCGACGGTATAGGCGATTTGCAGGGCGTTCTCGGTAAGCTTGATTATCTTGAGGAGCTCGGAATTAACTGCATTTGGTTTTCTCCGCTGTATCCGTCTCCGAATGCCGATTTCG
>CAMFBH010000024.1 GCA_945948515.1 uncultured Clostridia bacterium | reverse complement strand
ATATTGGTACTATCGGTCACGTTGACCACGGTAAAACAACATTAACAGCTGCTATCACAAAGTGCCTCGCATCAAAGGGCTGGGCTAAGTTCGAAGATTATGCTGATATCGATAAGGCTCCCGAAGAGAGAGAGCGTGGTATCACAATCAACACAGCTCATGTTGAGTACGAAACAGAATCTCGTCACTATGCACATGTTGACTGCCCCGGCCATGCTGACTATATTAAGAACATGATCACCGGTGCTGCTCAGATGGACGGCGCTATCCTTGTTATCGCTTCAACAGACGGTCCTATGGCTCAGACCAAAGAGCACCTTCTTCTTGCTCGTCAGGTTGGCGTTCCTTATATCATCGTATTCATGAATAAGGTTGACCAGGTTGACGACGAAGAGCTTCTTGACCTCGTTGAAATGGAAATTCGTGAAACTCTTGACGAGTATGAATTCCCGGGCGACGATACACCCATCATCAAGGGTTCAGCTCTTAAAGCTCTTGAAGCTGCTGATTCTTCAGATCCTGCTTGTGACTGCATTTGGGAGCTCATGGCAGCAGTAGATAGCTATATCCCCACTCCTGACCGTAAGGCAGACCTTCCCTTCCTTATGCCCGTTGAGGATGTATTCACAATCACAGGTCGTGGTACAGTTGCAACAGGTAGAGTTGAGAGAGGTCAGCTCAAAACCGGTGAAGAAGTTGAGATGGTTGGTCTTAAAGACGAAATCAGCAAAACTGTTTGCACAGGTATTGAAATGTTCCGTAAGATTCTTGACTATGCTGAGGCTGGTGACAACATCGGTTGTCTTCTCCGTGGTGTTCAGAGAACAGACATCGAAAGAGGTCAGGTTCTTGCTAAACCCGGTTCAATTAAGCCCCACACAAAGTTCACAGGTCAGGTTTATGTATTGAGCAAGGATGAAGGCGGTCGTCATACTCCTTTCTTCAATAACTACCGTCCTCAGTTCTATTTCAGAACAACTGATGTAACAGGCGTTATTTCTCTTCCTGAGGGAACAGAAATGTGCATGCCCGGCGATAATGTTGAAATGAATGTTGAGCTTATTACTCCTATCGCTATCGAAGAAGGTCTTCGTTTCGCTATCCGCGAAGGCGGCAGAACAGTAGGTTCAGGCGTTGTATCTGCAATCGCTGAGTAATTGAATTACTAACAGAAGAGCAAGTCGTTAGGCTTGCTCTTTTTTTATGCTATTCTGATTTAAAACTTATTTTTATGTCATTATCTGGAAAAATCAAGGTCCTGTATGAATTGTCATCATTTTGGTACAGTGTAAATTCACCGAGTGAGGTCTTGCCCTTGTATTTAAAACCGTTTTCTGTTTTTGACGCTTGTGAGTTCTCAGTGCTTTCAATGCAGTTGAATGCTTCATAAAGCAAAATCGCTATGTTTGAAGAGTCGAGATTTTTATTTTCTATTGAATATGTTAAGGAGTTATTTTTAAAGCTGAGAATTTTTCCGTCGTATGAAAAAGAAAGTCCCTTTGCTTTTGTTGAAAGAATATCAATACTGATTGTTTTCTCCTCATTTCTGCATATTTTGCACTTGTAAGAAAAATCCCCCGAAGTAACCTCTGCTTCATTTTCAAATGACGCGGGTATTTCGGGGGAGTATGTTTTTGTACTGCATCCGCAGAATAAAAGTATTATTGAAATGCTTAAAATAACGGCTCGTTTCAAAAGCCTCAGTCCTTATTCAAATTCAGACATCAGAGCACCGAGAAGTTCAATCATATCGCTAACGGTCATTCCGCGCATACTGAGTTCACGCCTGCAAATATCACCGCAAAGTCCGTGAATGTAAACTGCGGCGGCGGCAGCATCAAATTCATTTATTCCCTGTGCGATAAATGATGCCGTCATTCCTGCAAGCATATCACCCGTTCCGCCCATGGACATACCGGGATTTCCTGTTGTGTTAACAAGAACTCTTTCGCCGTCGGTAACGATGGTGTTTGCACCCTTCAAAGCAACAATTACCTTGTGAGCCTTTGCAAAAGCCTTGGCAACGGCAATTCTGTTTTTCTGAACATAAGATGCATTTTCGCCGATAAGACGACCCATTTCAAGAGGATGGGGAGTGAGAACAACTCTCTGACTGATATCCTGTAATATATCTATGCTTTTTGAAAGTGCATTTATTCCGTCAGCATCAACAACAACAGGGCATTTTGCTTCCTTTAGTACTTGGTTAACTATAACTTCGGTATCGTCGTTTAGACCGAGCCCGCAGCCGATAAGAACAGAATCAGCCCACTTCAGTTCTTCAAATAAAGTATTGAGCGCGCCGATTGAAATTGTTTTGCTTTCGTTTTCACTTACAGGGCAGAAGAGCGGCTCTGTTAAATGCGATTGCATTGCCGATAGACAGCTTTTTGGGAAAACACATTTAAGAAGTCCCGTTCCGCTTCTGAGAGCGGCCTTTGCGCTGATTATACCTGCCCCGGTCATATTTAGGCTTGAGCAAATATTAAGCTGCTTTCCGAAATCTCCCTTATGGGAATTAACCTCTCTCTTTGGAAAAACAGATTTAACATAGGTCTTTGTTATTGTTTCCGGATAGCCTTTTGCATAGCACGATTCGGGAATTCCTATGTTAACCGTAACTGTTTTACCGCAGAAGTTATTTGCTGGAGGCAGAATATGGGAATATTTGAGAGTTGATATAGCAATCGTTAAATCCGCTTTAACTGCATTTCCTTCAACGGAACCGTCGCTTGAATTAACGCCGCTCGGAACATCAACAGAAACCACAGTTGCATTGCTGTTGTTGATAGCCTCAAAAACCTTATCAAACGGTGACTTAGCTTTTCCGTGAAAGCCTATGCCGAAAATACAATCAACAATCAGTACACAGTTATTAAGGGAGCAATCATTAAAATCATGAGCTTTAATACCCGCTTCAAGTGCTTGATTAAAATACATAAGAGGCTCTTCGATTTCTGGCTTTTTATCGGCGAGAACAATGAACGCTTCTGCTCCGTATTCTTTAAGAATTTTTGAGATTACAAATCCGTCGCCGGCGTTTTTTCCGTTTCCGCAAACAATTCCGACCTGTTTGCCTTCAATTATTTCGCCGTAATGCTTAATGATTTTTTCAGCACATTTTTCTCCCGCCTTTTTCATTAATTCAGCCTCGCTGAAATATCCGTTAAAGGCATTGCTTTCAACTCGTCTGATTTCGCTTGCAGAAAGTATTTTCATTTAATTTCCTCCGCGCATGCAACTGCCATTGCAGTATTACCGTCATGGCTGATGCTCAAATCAAAAATATATTTTTCCTTAAGAAATTGTGTAAAGGGCTTGCCGTTTTCATCATGGAGAATTTCAATTTTGCACAGTCTAATATTTATACCCGTGCCGATAGCCTTTAGGCATGCCTCTTTTGCGGCAAAAATTCCTGCAAAATTTTCGGCTTGCCTACAATATGAAATCTCGTTTTCGGTGAAAACGCTTTTTAAGAAATGCTCGTTTTGAATGCTTTTTTCAATTCGTGAAATCTCAACAATATCACAGCCGATTTTAATCATTTTTTTCTTCCTGTTCATCTTCGGCGGATTTAATTTTTTTTACAACGGGATGAATGGCAAAGCTGCATTTTTCACCCAAAAGTGTTTTTCTTCGGTGATTTTCCGAAGGTATGGGACCGCATGCATTTGAGCCGGCACCCATCATATATCCGTCGATATGTACAACTGTTGAATTTCTGCTGTAAAGCTCTTCAATGTGATTTGCTTTAATACAATCGTTAACGGAATAGTGGTTAGCATTGAAAATAAACGGATTTTCAATAGCTTCAATTCTCATTCCCAAGCCGTTGCTGTTTGTTATTTCAACCCACATTGTGTCGCTTCTCATTCCGCTTTCCTGGGGCCTTATGTATTTTTCGTGCATATCGCTAACGGTTGTTTTATAAATTCCGAAAACCGTGTGCTCAGAAAAATCAGAGAGTGATTGCATATTACCTCTGCCGAAATATGAAATGTTTTCAAATTCTGCGGGCATTTCAAAGCAAACGCCGAAACGGGGAGGATTGACTATTTTTCTGAAAGAATTACAAACTGTGTCGATTCTTATTGTTCCGTTTCCGTAAATTGAGTAGTCAATATCAACGCTTCCTATTTTTCCTGCTTGGGGAGTTAAAAGCTCAAAGGTGTTTGAAATTTTGAATATTCCGTTTTCCGAAAAAGCGCAAACGCTTTTACCTTTGAGTCGGTGAACAGCATTGAAAAGACCTGCCTTACCCCAAGATTTTTTTAGATACATATCGTTATCTATATCAGCACGGGCTATTTCGGTTCTAAAGCTTCCCTCACCGAGCGGAACGCTGTTTATCATTTCGCTTGAGGAATAAATAATGCTTTCAAAAAAGCCTGTGTTCTTGTTATAAACAGCGTAGCCGTCCGTAAAAGAAATACATAGCTTTGAAGAATCAATCTCACTGACTGACGGCGCAGGGCATTTTGATATGCAGAATTTTAAATCTGCCTCCTGTAAAACGATTTGCTCTTTTGCAATTTCGTTTGAATTATTGTCAAGATATGTGAAAATGATAACGCTGTGTTCATTTTGAAGAGCGTAATCAAGAGTAACCTTTTGAGAACGCTGCGGAGCACAGCTAAGGGAGAATTCTCCGCTTTCGGTAACTGCACCGCCTAAAAGAAGCTCCCATTTAACCGTTTCCGTGCAGTCGGCAAAATAGCGGTGATTTTTGAATTCAAATTCATTTTTACCGCTTTGGCGTGCTCTTATGGGACGGTAGCATGCCTTCATTTGAAGCGCACCGCTGTGAGGGGTTCTGTCGGGGAAGAAAAGACCGTCAACACAGAAGTTGGAATCATGGTATCTTTCCTTGTGGTCTCCGCCGTAGGTGTATCTGAAGCGGTATTTTCCGCTTTCGATTTCTTCGTCGCTGTGGTATGCGGCATGGTCGGCAAATTCCCAAATACAGCCTCCGAGAACATTGTCGGCTGAGTAGAAGGATTTCATGTATCTCTCAAGCTCTCCGGCGCCCACTCCCATTGCGTGAGCGTATTCGCAAAGGAAAAACGGCTTTGCATAGTACTTTTTAGGAAGGCCCGTTCCCTTTGCAATCTTTTCAACCTTTTCGGGCGGAAAGTACATCATTGAAACTACATCGTAGGAAAATCTCATTGAACGGCATGCGCCTTCGTAGTGAATCGGAATATCGGAATACTTTTTAAGCTCATTGCAGCAATAATCCTGGCATTTTATTCCGCCGGATTCATTTCCAAGGCTCCACATTGTTATGCTTGCATGGTTTTTATCTCTCTCAAACATTCTGTAAACTCTGTCCCAATAATGCTCAGCCCATTCAATGTTGTTTGAAATGCCGTTTATTTTGTTAATACTTCCCATTCCGTGAGTTTCAATATCTGCCTCATCAACAACATAGATTCCGTACAAGTCGCATAAATCAAGAAAGGCAGGGTCGGGAGGATAATGGGAGGTGCGAACGCAGTTAACATTGTATTCCTTAAATATTTCAACATCTCGCTTCATATCCTCAACAGACATGGCAAAGCCTTTTTTGGGGTCTGTGTCGTGGTGGTTTACTCCGAGAAGCTTTATTCTTTTGTCGTTAAAATAAAAGATGTTTTTGCGTATTTCTATATGCTTAAAGCCGATAAATTTTCTGATAACCTCAATTACCTCGCCCTCCTTTGAAAGAGTGAGATAAAGAGAATAGAGGTTGGGAATTTCGGCACTCCATTCGTTTACTTCAAGATTTTCAAAAGAAACCTTGCTGATTGAATCTTTGGAAACATTAACGGATTTGGAGCAAACCGTTTCATTGCCGAAAGAAAGCTCAACATTGAAATCGCATTCATCAGTAAGTTTAAATTTCGGAATAATATCAAGGTTGTAGGTTCCGTCTGAATTATGCTTTGTTTTCGCCTCAAAATCATATATTGAGTTGTTGCCTGTTTTTATTAAAAGAACATCTCTGAAAATTCCGTTATCGCGGAACATATCCTGCGCTTCAAGATAGGTTCCCGTGCACCATTTGTGATTAACAACGAGAATTTCATTTGAGCCCTCTTTTAAAAACCTAGTCAGCTCAAATTCGGCGGTGTTGTGGCTTCCTTCGCTGTATCCGACATAATTTCCGTTAACAAACAGGTCAAGAGAGCCTGCAACTCCTAAAAACTGAACGGTAAAGCAGCCGTTAGTGCTTTCAAGATTAAACCGTTTAAGATAAACAGCAACGGGGCAGTCTTCGGGAAAGTGAGGAGGATTTGCCTTAAACTGATATCGCGAATTAACATAATACGGCTCCTCATATCCGGTATGCTGCCAGGTTGAGGGAACATTTACCGAATCAAATTCGAGACTGTCCGTGTTTATTTCATTCGGCATTTCGGAATGCTTTGAGAAGTATTTGAATTTCCATTCTCCGCTCAGAACACCAACCATTGAGGAAGAATAACGCTCGGTTAAAATATCCGTGCCGTCAAGCTCCTCTCTTGATGAAAACGGAATGAAATATGAACGCGGGGCAAGAACATTGTCGCGGAACATTTTAAATATCTTGTAGTTGTTTGTTTTGGCTTGAAAAAGCATAGCACTAACCTCCAAATTGTATGTAATAATTATACTATACAAATGAACGGAATGCAATAATCGGCAGTAGAATGGGCTAAATAATAAAAAACCGTACAGATTAAAATTCTCTGTACGGTTTTATAGCTTTTATGTATTGATTATGCCATAAAGGAACGAATAACTGCTTCACAGTCTGCTTCGTTCATAATCTTGGGAACGGGATAGAGCGGATTTCCTTCCTTAAGTGCACGCTCAACAAGGGTGGGGATATCCTCTTCTTTAATCATATCAAATTTTGAAGGGATGTTCATATTTTCATTGAGCTTGCGAATAGCCTCAATGAAAGCCTTTCCTTTGTCTGCGGTGCTCATGCCGGGCTTGGAAACTCCTGCAATATCTGCAAGCTTAGCAAGCTGGGGATAAGCGCTTTCTCCGTAATAATCAAGAACATAGGGAAGAATAACTGCATTTGCAAGACCGTGGGGCGTTCCGTAAAGACCGCCGAGGTTATGAGCAATAGCATGAACATAGCCTACATAAGCACGGGTGAATGCAAGGCCTGCATAATATGAGCCTTTGAGCATATTTCCTCTTGCTTCAATATCCTTTCCGTCGGTATAAGCCTTTTCAATATTATCAAAAATGAGCTTAACTGCTTTTTCGGAGTATTCGATTGTTGATTTAACATTACTTTTTCCGATATAAGCCTCAACAGCATGCGTTAATGCATCCATACCTGTTGTTGAAGTAATGTGCGGCGGCAGACCTACGGTGAGTTCCGGGTCAAGCACCGCATATTTCGGGCGCAGGCACATGTCATTAATAGCATTCTTTTCGTGCGTATCGGGGTCGGTAACAACAGCGGCAACCGTAACCTCCGAGCCTGTTCCTGCCGTTGTGGGAACTGCAAAGAACGGGGGAAGCTTTTTGTGAACCTTAAGCTGACCGCGCATTTGGCGAACTGTTTGATTCGGCTTAACAACTCTTGCTGCTGCTGCTTTTGCACAGTCCATAGAAGAGCCGCCGCCGAAAGCAATAACGCCTTCACAGCCGTTTTTAACATAAAGGTCTTTTGCTTCTTCAATATTAGGAATGGTGGGATTAGGCTGAACACCGTCGTAAACAACATATTCAACGCCTGTTTCTTCGAGCTTAGCGAAAAGCGGATCAAGAAGATGAAGGTTCATAAGCTGTTTATCGGTAACAACAAGAACTTTTCGTAAACCCTTGCTCTTAACGAGATCGGGAAGGTTAAGAATAGAACCTGCACCCTCGAGAAGCTGGGGCTCGGACCAGTCCATAAAGCACATAGCAACCTTAAATGCACGCTGAAAAACGCGATACCATGCTTTTTTTAGTGACCAGAGCATTGATTTCCTCCTTTTTATTTTAGTAATTCCATTGTACATTCTTTTTACATATTTTTCAAGCGTATTTCAATAATTGCAAAAAAATTTTCCATATGTTATAGTAATAGTAGATTATGCAACGGAGAAAGCTTATGAGCCGTGATTATAAAAGCAGTTCCTTAGTGTTCTGTTCAAACGATAAAAATTTCATAAGAAAGCCTCTAACACTTCAAAGCAATGAAGAAAACGGAGGAAATGCGTTCAGACTTCCGTCGGTTGTTAATTCAAACGGAGTTATAGTTGCCGCAGCTTCAAGAGCTGTTCACGGGAGCGATTACGGATATATTGATGTTGCTCTCAGAACCTCTGACGACTGCGGCGAAACATGGAGCCCTGTTAAAACCGTTGCTTCTCCTCCATTAAGGAAAACCGTTCCGGGCTGTGAGGTGCACCGCTGTGCGTATTACACATCGCCGAGCATGGTGTCTCTTAATAGCGGAGAAATTATAATGCTTGTTAATTTTTATCCGGAGTGCAGGGATCATCTCGGAAATAGCATAATTGAAAAGAAAAAAGCAGCATATACAACCGTTAACGGTAAACCCTATATGCTGATATATAACAAGAGCGGAGATTTTTTTACCGTGCGAGAGGGAGGAGAGGTTTATTCATCAACCTCGCGTAAAACCGATTACAGAGTTGAGCTTAATCCTTTAGCACCATTCTTTGAATACGGCGCGCTTTATCACAATAACGAATATCTCGGAAATATTTTTCTTAACGGAAAAACGGGTGAGCAATGCAGAGAAAAGGGGATAACAAACGGCGCTCCGCTGAAAGCAGTAAAACGATGCTATATTTTTATGCTCAAAAGTAACGACGGCGGAAAAAGCTGGAGCGCTCCGAAAGATATTACGGGTGAAATTCTTTGCACCACGGATTCATGCGAGCTTTCTGTTTGCGGTTCTTCGGGAATCGTTTGCGATAAATCAAGAATTGCTTTTTCCCTAAATTCGCAAAACAGGGGATGCGCTGTTATTTACAGCGACGATAAAGGCGAGAGTTGGCACAGAACGGCTTTTTCTCCCTATTGTGATAACACGGGAGATGCACAGCTTTGTTCACTTGAAAGCAAGGCTTATTGCTTTGGAACGCAGAAAAAGTTCGGAGCAGTTCCCATTTCATATTCCACTGATAACGCAAAAACATTTGAAAAGGCAAAAAGCATTCAGCTCCAATCCGCTCCGTGCCGTAAAGGCGCAATGTTCATTAATGATACCTTAATTTTGAGCTATCCTAACTCAAGGGAACGGGAAAACGGAATAATTACTTCTTTTTATCTGCAAAACGGAAAATTTGAAAATAAAAAGAGCATAAATATCACAAGCGATTTCTTCGGATATTCCTGCCTTGTAAAGCTTGATAACGGAAAAATCGGAGTTCTTTATGAAGCAGAGCCGTGCGGATACATAGTTTTCAAAAAATTTGAAGAGAGCGAATTGCTTTAATAAAAAAATAAGTATTGACAAAGCGCTTTCCTTGTGTTAATATATTTGCACAACAAAGAAGAACGCCCCCGTTCTCCCCTTAAGCAAATGTGAAAAGGGTAATATTAACTTAAATCAAGGTTAGTTGCAGTGCGGGCGTTTTGCGTTCGCACTTTATTTTTATACAGAGAGGTGTTTTTTATCAGCAAAGAAGTTCAGCAGATTAACGATGAAATCAGAGACAAGGAAGTTCGTGTTGTTACAGACAGCGGCGAGCAGCTCGGAATTATGAGCGCAAAAGCAGCCCTTAAGCTTGCAGAGGAAAGAGATTTGGACCTTGTTAAAATTGCTCCTCAGGCAAAGCCCCCGGTTTGCAAAATTATGGATTTCGGAAAATTCCGCTTCGAGCAGTCCAAGCGCGAAAAGGAAAACCGTAAAAACCAGAAAACAGTTGAAACAAAGGAAATTCGCCTTTCGCTCAACATTGATGTTCACGATTTCAACACAAAGGTTAATCATGCAAAGAAGTTTCTTTCAAGCGGTCATAAGCTCAAGGTTTCAATCCGTTTGCGCGGTCGCGAAATGGGTCATTCGGAGCTCGGAGTTGCAACAATGAAACGCTTTGAGGAAGCGCTTGTTGAGGACGGAACGGTAGATAAAAAGCCCAAGCTTGAGGGAAGGCAGATTTTAATGTTTATGTCTCCCAAAGTAAGTAAGTAAATTATTGTTGGAGGAATTAATATGCCAAAGATTAAAACACACAGCGGTGCAAAAAAGCGCTTTAAGACAACAAAAAGCGGTAAAGTAAAGCGCGCTCACGCTTACACATCTCACATTCTTACCAAAAAGTCAACAAAGCGCAAGAGAAATCTTCGCAAAACAACAGTTGCAGATGTTACCAATATGAAACAGTGCAAACGCCTCGTTCCATACAAATAAGTCGTAACAATACTAAATTTTCGGAGGTTTAACAAATGGCTAGAATTAAAGGCGCAATGGCTACGCGCAAAAGAAGAAAAAAAGTTTTAAAATCAGCTAAAGGATATTTCGGCAGCAAGCACACTCTCTTCAAAACAGCTAAACAGGCTGTAATGAAATCAGGTCAGTACGCTTATATCGGCAGAAAGCAGAAGAAGAGAGATTTCCGCCGCCTTTGGATAACAAGAATTTCCGCAGCATGCAAGCTCAACGGAATGAACTATTCAACATTTATGAACGGTCTCAAAAAGGCAAATATCGACCTTAACCGTAAAATGCTTTCAGAAATCGCTATTTCAGATCCCGAGGGCTTTACAGCTCTCACCGAAGCAGCAAAGAAGGCTCTTTAATTTAACTTATGAAGCACCACTTTTTTAAGTGGTGCTTTTTGCAATTCAAGGGTGAACTATGAATAATGATAATCAATTAAAAAATCGCTTTCAGGAGCTTTCTCATCGCGCATATGAAAAGGGGATGCCTCTTTTTTCTTCGTTTTTATCTCTTGATGAGCAAAGCATATTTCATTCAATGAAAATTGAAAATGCGTTGCTTTTTGGAGGAGATGAAGGCTGCGAAAGGCTTGTTGTAGGATTTGAAGCCGATATAAATGATTTTCCGATAGATTGTATTTTAATTGAGCCTGTTAATATGCGCTTTGCAGACGAGCTGACTCACAGGGATTTTCTCGGCTCGGTTTTAGCTCTCGGAATAAAAAGAGAAACTCTCGGAGATATTTTTGTTTCAAACAGCAGATGCGTACTGTTTTGCCTTTCATCAGTCAGCGATTTTATAATAACTGAACTATCAAGAGTGAAAAGAACAAGCGTTAAGTGCTCATTGTGTAACGGTCTGCCGGAGAATATGAGAGCTTCTTTGCAGGAGTCGGAAATAATTGTTTCATCAATCCGTCTTGATGCGTTGGTTTCATCTGTTTATAAGCTTTCAAGAGGGAACTCCGAGCTGCTGTTTAAACAGCAAAAGGTTTTTGTAAACGGCAGATCTATTGAAAAGCCGTCATACACTCCTAAGAGAGGAGATATTATTTCCGTGCGCGGATTCGGAAGATTTATTTTTGAGGAAGAAATGAGAACAACCAAAAAGGGCAGGAGCGTTGCGCTCGTTAAAATCTTCAAATAAAAATCTTTTTTAATAAAATCATTGTAAAGAGCGTTTTGATTTTATATAATAAAAGAAAGGTATATGGTGAATTAAATGAGTATAACCGAATTAATTATCCTTTCAGTAGGCCTTGCAATGGATGCATTTGCAGTATCAATCTGTAAGGGTCTTGCTCTTAAAAAAGTGAATTTAAAAAGCATGCTTATTGTAGGCGTGTGGTTCGGAGCATTTCAGGGACTCATGCCTCTTGCAGGCTATTTCTTGGGTTCTCAGTTCAGCAGGTATATTGAAAAATTTGACCATTGGATTGCTTTTGTTCTGCTTGCTCTTATCGGAATCGGAATGATAAGAGAGGCTCTTTCAAAGGAGCCGGAAAAAGAAGATGCGTCACTCGGAATTAAAACAATGTTTCTCCTTGCAATTGCAACAAGTATTGATGCGCTTGCCACAGGAGTAACATTTGCATTTCTCAATGTAAACATTTGGCTTGCGGTTTCGCTGATTGCGGCTATAACGCTTGTTATTTCAGCAGCAGGAGTTAAAATCGGAAGCGTATTCGGTTCAAAATATAAAGCAAAGGCGGAATTTGCAGGAGGAACGGTTTTAATACTGCTCGGATTAAAAATTCTGCTTGAGCATTTGGGTATTTTAAATTTGTAAGTTTTCGGCAATGCCGATATTAATTTAATAGAGAGAGGTAATAATTATGGCAGAAAACAGACTTATCGGTGAATATCCGGTTATCGGAATCAGACCGACTATCGACGGCAGAAGAGGAGCCCTTAAGGTTCGTGAAGGACTTGAGGACCAAACAATGAATATGGCGAAAGCCGTTGCAGAGCTGTACCGCGAAAATCTTCGCTATTCAAACGGAGAAAAGGTTAAGGTTGTTATTGCAGACACAACAATAGGCAGAGTTGCAGAGGCAGCCGCTTGCAGCGCTAAGTTCAAAAAAGAGGGAGTTGATATCACCTTAACAGTAACTCCCTGCTGGTGCTACGGCTCGGAAACAATGGATATGGATAAAAACACAATCAAAGGTGTTTGGGGCTTCAACGGAACAGAGAGACCGGGTGCGGTTTATCTTGCATCCGTGCTTGCAAGCCATGCTCAGAAAGGACTTCCTGCATTCGGTATTTACGGAAAAGATGTTCAGGATATTGATGAAAGCGGAATTACTCCCGATGTTCGCGAAAAGCTTCTTCGCTTCGGAAAAGCCGCTGTTGCAGTTGCAACAATGAGAGGAAAATCCTATTTGCAGATTGGCTCAATCTGTATGGGTATTGCAGGCTCAATTATCAGCACCGATTTCTTTGAGGATTATCTCGGAATGAGAGTTGAATCTGTTGATGAGGTAGAGCTTATCCGCCGAATGACAGAGGGAATTTACGACGAAGAGGAATTCAAGCGCGCACTTGAATGGACTAAGAAAAACTGTCCCGAGGGCTTTGATAAAAATCCCGAGGAGCTTCGCAAATCCGATGAACAGAAGGAAAAGGATTGGGAATTTGTTGTAAAGATGATGTGCATTATCAAAGATCTTTACAACGGAAACAATAAGCTTCCCAAGGGTTGTGAAGAGGAAATGGTTGGTCACAATGCTATTGCAGGCGGATTCCAGGGTCAGCGCCAGTGGACCGATTTCTATCCAAACGGCGATTTCGCCGAGGCTCTTCTTAATTCCTCTTTCGATTGGAACGGAGCCCGTGAGCCGTATATTCTTGCAACAGAAAACGATACTCTTAACGGAGTTTGTATGCTTTTCGGTAAGCTCCTTACAGGAAGAGCGCAGATATTTGCAGATGTAAGAACATATTGGAGCCCCGAAGCTGTTAAAAAAGCAACAGGCTATGAGCTTGAAGGCGTTGCAAAGGAATCACAGGGCTTTATTCACCTTATCAATTCGGGAGCGGCTTGCCTTGATGCATGCGGCGAGGTTAAGGATGAGAGCGGAAAAGGTGTTATTAAGCCTTTCTGGGATATGACGGAAGAGGATTGCAAGGCGTGTCTTGAGGCAACAACATGGAATGCGGCAGATAACGGATATTTCCGTGGCGGCGGTTTCTCCTCAAGATTTTTAACAAGAAGCGAAATGCCCGTAACTATGATGAGATTGAATATCGTTAAGGGTCTCGGTCCCGTTATGCAGCTTGTTGAGGGATGGACGGTTAATCTTCCCGATGAGGTTTCCGATATCCTTTGGAAGAGAACGGATTATACATGGCCTTGCACTTGGTTTGCACCGAGACTTACAGGTAAAGGCGCGTTTAAATCTGCTTACGATGTTATGAACAACTGGGGCGCTAATCACGGCGCAATCAGCTACGGCCATATCGGCGCCGATATTATTACAATGTGCTCAATTCTGAGAATTCCCGTATGTATGCACAATGTTGACGAGGATAAAATATTCCGTCCTGCGGCATGGAATTCCTTTGGAATGGACAAGGAAGGACAGGATTTCAGAGCTTGTAAAAACTACGGCCCGATGTACAGGTAATAATTATGTCTAATAAATCAGTGCTTGCCTTTGATTTCGGCGCTTCAAGCGGAAGAGCCGTTATAGGTACATATTCAAACGGCAAAATAGAACTTAACGAAATCCACCGTTTTTCAAACGACCCGGTAATATGCAATAAAACTATGTACTGGGATGCTTTGCGTTTACTGTTTGAAATAAAGCAAAGTCTTGTTAAAGCAAAGCAGTTCGGAAAAACAGACAGTATCGGTATAGACACTTGGGGAGTTGATTTCGCTCTTCTTGATTCAAACGGAGCAATGCTCGAAAATCCGGTTCATTACCGTGATTCGCGGACCGAGGGAATGTGTGAAAAAGCATTCGCTCTTGTTGATAAATCGGAATTGTATTCCAAAACCGGTAATCAGATTATGGAAATCAACACCGCATTTCAGCTTCTTTCATTAAAGGAAAAAAGAAAAAATCTTCTTGAGAATGCTGATTGTATGCTCCTTATGCCCGACCTTTTTGCATATATGCTCACGGGTGTTAAAGCGGCTGAAAAATCCATAGCATCAACAACTCAGCTTTTTAATCATGAAAGCGGCGATTGGGCGTTTGATATTGCAGAAAAATTGGGAATATCTAAAAGCATTTTCCCGAAAATCATTCAGCCCGGAACCATTGTCGGAAGGCTCAGTGATGATATCTGCGAGGAGCTTGATGTTGAGCCCTGTGTTGTTTCGGCTGTTTGCGGTCACGATACTCAGGATGCAATGCTCAGTGTACCTTCTGATAAGGAGGAATTCCTGTTTCTGAGCTGCGGAACATGGTCTCTTCTCGGAACGGAGCTTTCAAATCCGATTATCAATAAAAAGGCTGAGGAGTTGAATATAACCAACGAAGCGGGCTTCGGCGGCAAAACATCATTTCTCAAGAATATTATCGGGCTTTGGCTTATTCAGGAGAGCAGGCGCTTTTGGAAAAAGCAGGGTAAGGATTACAGCTTTGCCGAAATGGAAAAGCTTGCCTGTGAAAGCGAAAGCTTCAAATGCTTTATTGACCCCGATGATCCTGTTTTTGTTCCGAGCGGAAATATACCGAAAAGAATTGTCGAGTATTGCAAAAAAACATCTCAGCCCGTTCCCGAAACAGACGGTGAGATTATCAGATGCATTTATGAGAGCCTTGCAATGAAATACAGAAGTGCAGTTTCGCAGATTGAAGAATGCACCGAAAAAGCCTTCCCCGAGCTTTATATTGTGGGAGGCGGAACAAAGGATTCACTGCTTTGCTCAATGACTGCTTCGGCGTGCAATAAAACCGTTATCGCCGGTCCTGTTGAGGCAACGGTTATGGGCAATATTGTTTGTCAGCTTGCCGCACTCGGAGAAATAAAAAGCCTTGACGAAGCAAGGCAAATAATAAGAAATTCATCTGAAATTAAAACATATAATGCAGAAAACTGCGATGCTTGGTCTTCTGCATACAAAAGATTTAAAGAGGTAACAAAATGCTGAAAGGAATACCTAAAATAATTCCCCCTGAGCTTTTAAAGGTTATGAGCGAAATGGGGCACGGCGATACAATTGTTATTGCCGACGGAAATTTCCCAAGTGAAAGCATGGGAAAGGATTCAATAGTTATTCGTTGTGACGGGCACTCAGGTGATGAGATTTTGGACGCTGTTTTATCGCTTCTTCCGCTTGATACATATGTTGAAAGTCCTGTAAATCTTATGGAGGTCGTTCCCGGAGATAATGTTGAAACTCCGATTTGGAAAAAGTATTTCAGCATTATTGAAAAGCACGACGGCAGGGGAGAAAGCGCCGTTTCGTATATTGAAAGATTTGCTTTTTATGAAAAAGCAAAAAAGGCATATGCAATTGTTGCAACAGGCGAGAGTGCTCTGTATGCAAATCTCATTCTACAAAAAGGAGTAATATAAATGGAACTTGATAATATGGAGCTTCGCGAGCAGATGTGCGATATCTGCCATAAAATGTGGCAGCTCGGTTGGGTTGCGGCAAACGACGGAAATCTTTCCGTTAAGCTTCCTGACGGAACATTTCTTGCAACACCCACGGGAATAAGCAAAAGCTTTATAACTCCCGAAAAGCTTGTTCACATAGATAAAGATGCAAATGTTCTTGATTCAGTAGGTGATTACAGACCGTCGTCGGAAATTAAAATGCATCTCAGATGTTATGAGGAGCGCGATGATGTCGGTGCGGTTCTTCATGCTCATCCTCCGACGGCGACAGGCTATGCGGTTGCGCATAAGGATTTAGACAGATACACAATGATAGAAACCGTTATAGCAATAGGCTCAATTCCCGTTACTCCCTACGGAACACCGTCAACATATGAGGTTCCCGAGGCTATTGCTCCTTATATTCAGGAGCACGATGTTGTTCTGCTTGCAAACCACGGAGCACTTTCGGTAGGCGCAGATGCACTTACTGCGTATTACAGAATGGAAACCCTTGAGCTTTACGCAAAAATCAGCTTAACCGCACATCTTTTAGGCGGTGAAAAAGAGATTTCAAGAGAGAATATAGACACTCTTATTAATATGCGTTCAAAGTACGGTGTAACAGGCAGACACCCCGGATTTAAGCATTACCGTAAGGACGAAGACTAATCGTTAATATAAATAAAAAAGCAGGGCGCTATTCATTTGAATAGCGCCCTTATTTTATATCTTGTTTAGAATTTACTTCTGGGAGTGTATGTTGTGTGAAGAACTTTATGTGCCTTTTCACTGTTGGGACTTCCGAAGTATTCCTTGTAAATAGTTTCCATTACAGGAGATTCGTGTGAACGGCGAATATCGAGAGAAGCATCCTCATCGTAGAGTGCCTTTGCACGAAGCTCTCTAATCGGAACAGTATTTCTTGTTGAGTCCTTTTGGATTGGTTGACCTCCGCCGTTAATACAGCCTCCGGGACAAGCCATTATCTCAATGAACTGATAAGGAGATTTGCCCTGCTGAACCTCTTCGCAAAGTTTTCTCGCATCTGCAAGTCCGCTTGCAGCGGCAACCTTAATTTCAATTCCTGCAACATTGTAGGAAGCACTTCTGATTCCGTTAATTCCTCTAACATCTTCAAAATCAACAACCTCAAAATCACCGTCAAGAATATTAGCGGCAGTTCTGAGAGCTGCTTCCATAACTCCGCCTGTTGCACCGAAAATAACGCCTGCACCTGAAGCAATATCAAACGGAGAGTCAAATTCCTCATCTGCAAGAGCGTTGAAGTTTACAGCCGCTCCGCTTATCATTTGAGCAAGCTCTCTTGTTGTTAATGCAACATCAACATCTTCAATCATTTCTTCTCTTGTAACTTCAAATTTCTTTGCAGTACAGGGGATAACAGAAACAACAAAAAGATTTTCGGGTTTAATGTTGTTCTTTTCACAGTAATATGTTTTGAGAAGTGCACCGAACATCTGCTGAGGAGATTTGCAGGTTGAGAGATTCGGAAGAAGATCCGGGAAGTTATGCTCTGCAAATTTTACCCAGCCGGGACAGCATGATGTAAACATGGGAAGCGGCTTGTTGTTTTTAATTCTGTTAACAAGCTCATTTGCTTCTTCAAGAATAGTTAAATCCGCGGTAACATCCATATCGAAAACTGCATCTGCACCGAGTCTTCTGATAGCACCGGGAAGCTTTTTCTCAACATTAGTGCCAATCGGAAGGTCAAATTCCTCGCCGAGAGTTGCTCTTACAGCAGGTGCTGTGAAGAAAACAACCTTTTTCTCAGGGTCTGCAATAGCTTCCCAAACCTGGGGGATACTGCTTTTTTCATAAAGCGCACCGACGGGGCAGGCAACAACGCACTGACCGCAGCCAACGCAGGCTGTTTCCTGAAGCGGAATATCAAAAGCACAGCCGATGGTTTTGTTATGACCTCTCTGACGGGGTCCGATAACTCCGATTGACTGGTGCTTACATGCCGCAGTACATCTCATGCAGTGAATACACTTGTTATTGTCTCTAACAAGATATGATGATGAAAGGTCAATTTCCTGAAGCTTTTCGGTGTCGGGGAATCTGTCCTCATCTACACCGTAATCCTTGCAGAGCTTTTGAAGCTCACAGCGGCTTGAACGAACACAGGAAAGGCATTTTTTGTGGTGCTCCGAAAGAAGAAGCTCAAGTGTTGTTTGTCTTGACTGACGAACCTTGGGAGTATTTGTCCAAACCTCAAGTCCTTCCGAAACAGGATAAACGCAGGAAGCAACAAGGCTTCTTGCACCCTTAACCTCAACAACGCAAACTCGGCAGGAGCCGATGCAGTTCATATCCTTAAGGTAGCAGAGAGAAGGAATATCTATTCCGGCAAGTCTTGCGGCCTCAATTATTGTTGTGCCTTCTTCGGCCTGAACGGTAATACCGTTGATTTTAAGTGTAACCATAATATCAAATCTCCTCTCTTATCTTTTGTTAATAGCGTCAAAGTGGCAGTTAGACATACAAAGTCCGCACTTAATACACTTTTCAGCATCAATTACATGGGGCTCTTTAACAGTTCCCGTAATTGCGCCTACAGGACAGTTGCGCGCACAAAGAGTACATCCCTTACACTTTTCTGCATCTATTGTGAATGAAAGGAGAGCCGTGCAAACATGAGCAGGGCATTTCTTATCTTTAATGTGAGCAAGATATTCGTCACCGAAAGCATTCATTGTTGAAAGAATCGGGTTTGCGGCAGTTTGACCGAGAGCACAGAGAGAAGAATTCTTCATGTGATTGGAAAGCTCTTTAATCTTGTCAAGGTCTTCGATAGTTGCCGTTCCTTCGGTAATTCTTGTAAGATAGTCAAGAAGCTTTTTAGTTCCGATTCTGCAAGGTGTACATTTTCCGCAGCTCTCATCAACGGTGAATTCAAGATAGAACTTAGAGATATCAACCATGCAGGTGTCCTCATCAAGAATAATCATACCGCCCGAGCCCATCATTGATCCGATTTCAACAAGGTTGTCGTAGTCAATCGGAACATCCATGTAATCCGCACTGATACAACCGCCCGAAGGGCCTCCGGTCTGGGCAGCTTTGAATTTTTTGCCGTTTGGAATTCCGCCGCCGATCTCTTCAACGATTTCACGGATTGTTGTTCCCATAGGAACCTCAACAAGTCCTACATTGTTGATTTTACCGCCGAGAGCAAAAACCTTTGTTCCCTTTGAATTTTCAGTTCCGATGGAAGAATACCAATCTGAGCCGTTGAGAATGATTGGAGCAATATTTGCCCATGTTTCAACATTGTTGAGAATTGTGGGCTTGCCGAAAAGACCTTTAACGGCAGGGAACGGGGGACGGGGACGGGGCTCGCCTCTGTTGCCTTCGATTGAGGTCATAAGAGCAGTTTCTTCACCGCAAACAAAAGCGCCTGCACCGAGTCTTATTTCAATATCAAAATCAAATCCCGAGCCGAAAATGTTCTTTCCGAGAAGTCCGTATTCCTTCGCCTGGTCAATAGCAATCTGAAGTCTTGAAACAGCAATGGGGTATTCTGCGCGAACATATACATAGCCCTGATTTGAGCCGATTGTATATCCGGCAATCGCCATAGCTTCAATAACCGCGTGAGGATCTCCCTCAAGAACGGAACGGTCCATAAATGCACCGGGGTCGCCTTCGTCGGCGTTACAGCAAACATATTTAACATCACTCTTTTGAGCCATGGCAAACGACCATTTGCGTCCTGTCGGGAACCCGGCACCGCCTCTTCCGCGAAGTCCTGCGGCAAGAAGCTCGTCAATAACATCCATCGGCTTCATTGTCATAAGAACCTTTGCAAGAGCCTGATAAGCATCAACGGCAATAGCCTCTTCAATGTTTTCAGGGTCAATAACTCCGCAGTTGCGAAGAGTGATTCTCATTTGCTTTTTATAGAAAGGGGTTTCAGAAAGCGGAATTGTTGAGCCGTCGGTATGTACTGTTTCCGCATATAAATACTTGTTAACGGGCTTACCGCCTTTAACAAGATGAGATTTAACAATTTCAGGAATTTCATCCGGATTAACCTGGCTGTAAAATGAGCCTTCCGGATAAACAATCATAATCGGACCTAACGAACAAAGTCCGAAGCAGCCGGTTCTGACAACAAGAACATCGTCAAGGCCGTTTGCTTTTAGCTCCTCTTCAAGCTTTGCAATAACTTTTTTGGAGCCGGAGGATGTGCAGCCTGTTCCTCCGCAAACAAGAACCTGTTTTCTGTATGCAGTGTTCTTTGCAAGCTTTTCGCCTTCCTCGGCAATGAGCTTGCGCACCATAACAAGGTCACGGTTTTTTTCTTTAATTTGATTAAGCTTTTCAATCGTCATTTCCGCTTTCCTCCTGCGCAATATATTTGTCAAGAACGGCGTCTATTTTATCAACATCAAGCTTGCCGTAAACCTCATCATCAATCATAACAACGGGAGCGAGTCCGCAGGCGCCGACGCATCTGCAGGAATCAATGCTGAAAAGTCTGTCAGGTGTGCACTCACCGTTTTTAATTCCGAGCCTTTCTTCAATTCTTTGAAGTATCTTGTCGGAGCCTTTAACATAGCATGCAGTACCGAGACAAACGGAAATTCTGTGCTTTCCTTTCGGAGTAAGGCTGAACTGACTGTAAAAGGTTGCAACTCCGTAAACTTCTGAAATAGAAATATTAAGAGCCTGTGAAATTCTTTTCTGAACTTCATAGGGTAAATATCCGAATATTCCCTGAGCCTCCTGCAAAACAGGCATAAGATGGCCCGGTACATCCTTATATTTTTCAAATACTTCTTCGAGCTGTGCAAATTGCTCTTCGGTTTCACCGATATAGGTAGTATCCATATAGCTTCCCTCTCTTTGAAAATAATAGCCAATCTATTTTACAATATTTATTAACAAAAATCTACTGTTTTTAATAAAAAAGTGCAGAAATTTGATATTTTTTTATCAATAAAAAATAAACCGAACAAAAAGTTTAACAATTTGTTCGGTTTATATAAATTAGTATTCAATTTTAATTCTGTTAAAGCCTGTTTTACCTTTGATTTTATAAACAGGTTTTCCGGGAACAAAGATTTCCGTTTCCGCGTTTTTTTCTTCAAATTCCTTTCCTTGCTCCCATTCAAGAGTGAACAATCTGTTTTCGCAGTCTGTTTTAATTAATTTAATATTTCCGCAAACGGCATAAGGATAAGGTCTGTTAAACACTTCGTTGAGTTTTTTGTTTGTGAAATCATATCCCCAGTAAATACTGCTCCAATGATATTTTTCAAAAATCTCCATTATGTATTCAATGTGAGAAATCCATTTGTTTCCGTTAGGAGCTCCGCCGCCCCACTCGCCGAAAATAACGGGAACACGCATTTTTTCCTGGTTTTTGCGTATGCCGTCAAGAATAAAGGATATTCGTTCATTGCTTGAATGAGAATTATACAGAGGAGAATCAATAAATACATCATACGCGTGAGGGGAGTATATTGATTTTTCATCTGTTTCTATTTCAAAAGGAATTCCGAGATTTGAATAATAGTTGTGCTCAAAAAAATCAAATGAATTCTTAAGACCTGCTTCTTTTCTTATTCTGTCATAGAATTTTTGATAATGGCTTTTGTTAAAATCATTTGTGTATTTTTCAAGACCATCAACTGCTCTTGCAAAGCTTTCATGGCTGTCCATATATTTGAAAAGCCATTCGAGGCGCTTCTTTGATTTGATTATTGAAGCAATTTTTAAACACATACGGGCGAAGTCTGATTTTTCATTTTTGCTTTTAAAGTATTTTTCAAAATCAATTTTTTTACCGAATGTTATTTCGCAAACCTTAGAAATAATGGAAAGAAAGATTTTTCTTCCGTTTTTGTCAACATACGGCTCGTTAAGATAGTCTAGACCTATAATATTTTCACAGTCTGAAAACTCAGAGGAGAAGTAGCGCCAAGCATTTATAAATTTATTTTGAATTTCATTTTCGTTATTCCAAAATTTTTCAAATGCTTTTTGAACCGCGTCCATATAAAAATAGCCTTCCGCCCAAATTGCATAGGGCCTTTTGCAGCTCAGGGATTTATCTATAACCCATTCCGGAGCGCCGTCTCCGTAGAATTTGCTTGAAAACAAATCCTGGTGCATATCAAGAAGTATGTAAATTCCGTTGTCAGCACAGCTATTTGCAAAGCTTTTTATTTCCCTAATTAAATTATCATTGTATTTTCCTTCATTAGGTTCAAGTGCCGACCATGTAATACCGAGCCTAACAATATTAACACCTGCTTCAAGCATGTTCTTCATAAGCTTTTTTCTTGTAACAAAATGTCTGAATTTAAAGGCACTTAAATTCTTTTCTTTAAAGCAGATATTAATACCCTTGAATATCCTCTCTCTGCCGTAGGAATCTCGAACGGCGATATCATCGGCGTAAAACCTATCCATACTTACCCCACACATTATTTATTAGTATTTTGATTAATTTAAATCTAACATTTTTGAACACATTTGTCAAATGTGTCTATTTTGTTAATAGGGTGTTAGCAATTTATTATCCGATTTCGGCGTGCTTCATAGAATGGATAAAAAGCAAAAGGAGAAAAAGTATGTTTAATTATGTAAAAAAGCTTCAATATCCTGTAAACATAAAAAAGTGCGATCCAAAAGCCGCAAGCATTATAATCAGCCAGTACGGAGGACTATATTGTAAAAAGATATAATAATTAAGCATAAAAAAATATATTCAATTTTGCATTGGATTTATCAAAAACGATGTGGTCGATTATACTCCTCAGAGCTTCATTTTTTGCTTTTTCACTAACATCATTATTCTTAATCAAATCTACTATATTAATCACTTTTTCACTAAAATCAGAAGGGGATATGGTATTGTAGGAGCGCTCGTCTTTAAGCCCGGTAAGCTCCTCAATCTTTTTTAAATAAGCTCTCTTTTTTCTTCCATACTCCTCAAGAGAATCATAGCCGGCATCATAAGCATCAGAAGCTCGTTTGATTTTATCCTGCTCTTTTTTTATCAATAAATCATAATCGACTACCTCATCAGAAACAGTTTCTTTAACAGATATATTGAAATCAAGATTTTTTAGTGCCCCTTCTAATGCCTCTATTACAAGCTTATTTGCTTTTTTAATACTCAAATAGTGAGATACAGAACAGGAGCCTTTTGAATAGTTATGACACTGCATTGACGGTTCAGCAAGAGCACTTCTTACAAGAGTTGCTCCGCAATTCGAACAGCGCACAAGTCCCTTTAGCATGAACTCCACAGGTTGATCTCTTCTCTGATACTTTGAGTAACGCAATTTGTTTTTCTTTATAAGCTCTTGAACCTCATTAAAAGTATTCTCATCTATGATTGGAGTGTGCTTTCCGTCAACAATCATTACATTTGCAGTGTCACCGAGATAACGCGTTTTGGATGATTGCCCTTCAGGTGTCCAACGGATTTTACCAATATATACCGGATTCATCAGAATATACTCGATAAATCTTTGGTCGGGCTTATTTCCGCGATAAGTTTTAATACCTCTGTTGCCGAGTTCAATTGCTATTTTTCTGCATCCGTTTCCGTTTAAATATGATTTAAAAATATACTTAACGGTTTCTGCATCTTCGTTTGGTATAAAGGATTTGTTTTTAAGAGTGTAACCAAATGCACCAGCACTCATCGCTTCGCCACGAGAAGCTTTTTCGGTCATTCCTCGGGTTACTTCCTGCGAAAGCCTGGTCGAGTAGTATTCATCCATAAACTCAATGATTCGTTCAATTAACGGACTGAACGGTGAATCATCAATACTTTCGGAAATTGAAATAACGGAAATGTTAATTCTTTTAAGCATTGATTTATAAACTATACTTTCTTCCTGGTTTCGTGCAAAGCGGCTGAATTTCCAAACAAGAATAGCGTCAAAAGGATGCTCTTTTGATTTTGCAAAAGCGATCATATCATTGAATGCTTTTCGCTTTTTAACACTCCTGCCGGAGATACCGTCATCGTAAAAAACATATTCATCCGGAACAATGTAATCATTTTTAACGGCATAATCCCGAATTAACTTTAACTGACTGTCAGGGCTGTATTCATCCTGTCTGTCATCGGACACTCGTATGTAAGCCGCTGCGTATTTCATTGCATCACACCTCTTTAATTCTTACTTTAAAAAGGGCATAAAAATACCCTGCTTGCATTTTTAAGCAGGGTGTGATACAATACAGCTGCCACACAGTATAGGTATCACACCTTTGCTGTAAACCTCTTGGCTGTTCCAGCAGTCAAGGGGTGTTTTTTATTTATAGTTTGAATTATTGTCGGAGAAGATTATAAGTATAGTTTAATCTTCTTCGTCTTCTCTTTCTTTATAGCCCTCATAAAAGCCTTTGTCGTAGCCGTCTTGGTAACCCTCTTCGTATCCCGACTCTTGCCCCGAACTATATCCATTATTATTGCCCTCGTATTCTCCTTCGTCGTAACCACTATCGTATCCCTCTTCGTATCCTCTGTTATAGCCGTCTTCATAAGCATAACTATATAATTCTTTTTGACTTTTGTTTAGTTTTGCATAGAATTTGCTTTGTTCTTCTTTTAAAGCGGAAAGGTCTTTTTGGTCGTAAGAGTATAACTGCTCGTTTGCGAATTTGTTGTCTTCTTCAAGTTTCTTGTTTTTTTCTTTTAATTCGGAGATAGCAGAGTTCTTTGACGAAAGTTCAGTTTTTAATGAGACTTCAACTTTTTGTGCGTTTGCTTGCAATGTTGTTATTTTATTATGCTGAACAAAAATACAAATAATGGCAAAAAAAACAACGCACAATGAAATTATTACTACTGATATTTTTTGCTTTTTCATTCCGATATCTCCCTTACAAGATATTTCGGAACGCCTAAAATACGAAAGTGGTGTAACTCTTCGCCCGTTATTTTTTTAGGTACATATTCAGGGTTTACGGGAACAAGTCTTACGAAATCTTTGTTTATTTCAACCTTTTTCAACGTAGCCTTCTCGTCATCATAAATGACGGCGGCAATTTGGCTATTGTAATCGGTTACGTTCTGTTTGAGTACGAGAACTTTGTCGCCTTCTTGGTATAAGGGATACATACTGTCGCCCTTGACCGTAAGAACGCAATAGTCGTTATAATCTTTCCCTTTTAAGTATGAGTCGGGGACTTCTATCGTTTCGCCGTTCCAGTCTTCAATACCGATATGCTCAAAGCCTGCAGGTATCTCTCCTAAAACAGGGTACGTAACCGTATGCTTTGCAATCGTGGGCGGCTTTAATTCGTCGTCGCTGCCGTATCCAGCAATAACGCTCGGAGACAGTTTTAATATTTCGGCAAGAGAAGCGATTTTATCACGTCCCATATTTGCGATATTTCCAGTTTCCCACCTTGATACAGTCGCTTCGCTGACTCCTACAAAGTCGGCAACTTCTTTCATAGTCAAGCGTAATTCTTTTCGTCTTTGCTTAATAAGGTCGCCAGTTTTCATTGTTCCACCTACTTTCTTTCGTGTGTCTAATCTTGATTATAATATATGAGTTGCAAAAATGCAAGAAATTTTTGCAAAAACGCAAAAAAACTTGCGAAAAAGCATTGACAATCGTTTTCACTTCTGTTATTATGGACTTACGGAAACGCAAGAAAGCGAGGTAAAAATTCATGTTTAGACCTGAACACCTTAAATCAAAAATGGTCGCAAACAAAATTAAT
>CAMFBH010000023.1 GCA_945948515.1 uncultured Clostridia bacterium | reverse complement strand
CAAGTATAGGCGATTATGCATTTTATGAATGCATTGGTTTAACAAGTTTAACAATACCAAATAGCGTAATAAGTATAGGCGACAGCGCATTTAGGTGGTGCATAAGTTTAAAGGAAATAACAATTCCCGAAAGTGTAAAATCAATTTATTTTTCATTTAATAACTGTTTGAATCTTAAAAATATAACAGTTCTTAATAAAGAACTTCCTCTTCATATCAGTGGATTGGGAATAGAGATTGTTTGGAATGAAGATTCATCTCAGGATGTTCCTATGCAAGGAGTAACAATTAACGGATACAGCGGTTCTACTGCACAGTCCTACGCGAGTGCAATGGGCTTTACTTTTGTTTCGCTTGATAATCCCACACCCGTAATACCCGTAACTCCCGTAACACCCGTTCAGCCTGTTGCGCCGGCAACAAATACTCCGGTTGCAACTCAATCAACAACCGTTAAAAAGCCGAAGGCAACATCAATCAAAAAGCTTGTTAAAGGCAAGAAGTCATTTAAAGTAACTTGGAAAAAGGTAAGCGGTGTATCGGGTTATCAGGTGCAGTACAGCACATCCAAGAAGTTTACTAAGAAAACAACAAAATCAAAGACTTATAAGGGTAATAAGAGCTTCACAAAAACCATTTCAAAGCTCAAATCAAAGAAAACCTATTATGTTCGTGTTCGCGCATATAAGACTGTTAACGGTAAAAAGGTTTATTCCAACTGGTCAAAGGTTAAGAGTGTGAAAACCAAATAATCAACAGAACCCTCTGAAATTTTCAGAGGGTTTGTTTTTGCCGTATTATTTTTTTCTGACTTTAAGCGCCGGGAAAATAACGGGCTGTTCTTCGCCGGCATTAACCATTTGCTCAATCATAAGATATTTTAATTCCTCGCGCACATGTCGGTATCTGCTGTCCTTAATAAGATTCTTCTTTTCACACGGATCTTTTTCAAGGTCGTATAAATACGCTTCAAAATAAATATTTGAGGAATGAGAAGCAAATCCGTTTTTAAGCGGTGCAGAAACCTCGTATTTGAAGCGGTCCGTTCTTATAGCTCTTGCAACATGACTTTCGCTTATTTGAATGAAAACGCATTTTCTGTCACTTTCCGAAAGCTTTGCAAGGTCACAGCCCATATAGCTTTCGGGAATATCAATTCCCGCCATTGAAAGAAGAGTTGGAGGAAGGTCAATTAGAGATGTTAGAGCGCTTTCTTTTTTTCCTCCCGTAAATTCTCCGCCTGAAATAATAAGCGGAGTGTGAATACTGCTTTCGTGACAGGAACGCTTGTATTCGGCGTTTCGTGTTTTAAAGTGGCTGCCGTGGTCGGAGGTGTAAATAATTATCGTGTCATCAAGTATTCCGAGCTTTTTCAGCTTTTCGCAAAGCCTTCCCACATTGTAATCAAGCCTGTTTATTGCGCTTAAATAGTCGGGATACATTTTGTCGTAATCACCCTTGAGAAATTTTAAATCCTCGGGAATGGGATAGTCCTTGTAGTTATCAACGGTTTCTTTGTATCCCTCGTATGTTCCGCGGTCGTTTTGGTGATGGGGCTCAAGCTGGCTTACAAACATAAAAAACGGCTTTTTCGTGTTTCTTTTATCAAGGAATTCAAGAGCAAAATCGTTTATGCAGTCAGCTCTGTATCCATTAAAATCAAGCTTATTTCCGTTTTCATCAAAAATGTATCCGTCGTAGCCGTGGCTTGTAAATTCAAGAACATCCGCGCCTCTGAAATATGAGTATTCGCCCTGTCGATTTTTCGGAATTGCACTGTTTTCACAGTGAACTCCTATCTTCGGAAGTCTGTCGGAGGCAAGATGCCATTTTCCTATATAAGCGGTTTCGTAGCCTGCTTCATTAAAGTAACGGGCAAGGGGAGGAATATCCTGCGGAAGGGGAATTCCATTCCAATAGCAACCGCATTGAGTTGCGTAAAGTCCCGATTGAAGGCATGCTCTTGCAGGTCCGCAAACCGGCTGGCAGGTGAAGTTGTTTTCATACATAACGCCGTTTTCTGCAAGCTGCATAAGGTTGGGAGTGAGCGTTTCGTTAACAGTATCCCACCTTTGCTGATCGCTGAAATAAAAAATTATGTTCTTTTTCATCGCAAAATCTCCTGAAAATTGATTATTCCGAATCCGTTGAGTGCGTTGTAAATGTTTATTAAAATAACAACAGATATTGTTATTGTAAAGATTTTAGTAATAACTTTATTGTTAAGCTTTTTGTTGAGCCTTGCGCCGATAATTCCTCCGATAACCGCAAGAATACAGGCGGCAATAACAATTCCAAAGTAGCTTTTGAACGGCTCAAATCGGTTTGAAGCAAAGGTTGAAATAAGATTGCTTAGCTGTCCGAAAAAGATTATGGCAACGCTGTAAACGGCACTTTCTTTAATGGTGAAAGAAAAGAATAAAACCAGAAAAGCGGTGTTTATCGGACCTCCTCCTATGCCGAGGAAAGAGCTGAATAATCCTAAAAATAATCCAACAAGAAGAATTAACGCAGGATTTTTAAGCTTAAAGGAGAGTGCATCCTTTTTGTTGACATAAATAACAACAAAAATCAGAAAAGCGCACAGAATGCTTGCTTGAATTCCCTTAACAATATTTGTGTCAAACATTTTAAAAAGGGCATCAAAAACAGCGTTTCCGGCAACACCGCCGAAAACAGAGCCTGCCGAAACAAGAAGAACGGTTTTTCTGTCGCATTTTGTTTTTTGGGAAATATGCTTAATTGAAGAAGAAATACTCATTGAAAGAACGGAGCAGGCGGAAATGAATCCAACCGTTTCAACAGTTCCGAAATTAAGCAAATCAAGTGATGATTTTATTATTGCTCCTCCGCCTATGCCTACAAGAGCACCAATAAGCGTTGAGGCAAAAATAACTGCAAGATAAATTAAATTCATTAAAATTTAACCCCGAAAGATATTTGTAAATATTATAATTAATTTAAAGAATTTCGTCAATGCTCGCAACGGCATAAAAATTAGATTCCCACGCCGGAATATACGGAGAATGGCGAAAGAATATTTTGTATTCGGGAGAAAGGCTGTTGATTTTTATCGGCAGAGAAAATAAATCCTCGTTTCTGTGATAAGCACAAATATAGAGCTTCGGAAGGTATTTCTTAATCGTTTTTTCTCCGCCGCAAAGAGCCTTCATTTCGCTTCCCTCAATATCCATTTTGATGAAGGAAACGCGCTCTGTAATAAGGCTGTCAATATCGGTCACGGAAGTTGGAATGCCGCTTCCCGAAAGGCGTGAGTTTCTGCCTGCTTTTCCTGCAAAAATCAAGGTGTCCTTTTTGTTCCAAGCACCCATGTTTAAGCATTCAACATTTTCCATTTCGGCAGTGTTTTTGAGAAGCTTTTTGAAATTCTTTTTATCGGGCTCAAGCGCAATGATTCTTTTATATTTTCCTTTTGTGAAATCGGTAAATTCTCTTATGGTATCGCCGTCGTACGCGCCCAAATCAATAATACTTTCATTGCTTGAAAGCTTTAAAATATCCAAATAAACCGACTCCTTATTGCAAAAGCTTTTGTAAAGGTATTCAACCTTACCGCTCACCTTGAAATTCAAAATGTCAATATAGTCGCTTTTACTTTTTTCATCGCTCAAAAGCGAGTAAGTAAAATCAAATTTTTCATCGTTTTCTTCAATGAATTCACGGGTGAAAAGCCCGTCTCCGGCAACAGGAATATCAGGTGCAACAACGGTGTGCTCAAGGCTCATTTTTTGTATTCTTTCAAGCATTTCCTCCCTCTGCGTTGCAAAGGCAAGAACAATAACAAAATCGCTGTATTTTTCACAAACATCACTGTAACGAATAACCTTGTGACCCGCAAAGGAATGACCTCTAACAAATTCATCGCTTGCGAATATTTCGCTTATTTCTATGCCGAGCCTGTTTAGAACAAACAGAATTTTTTCCGCACCGTCACCCATGCCGTAGAGCATAATAGGCTTTTGACAGCTTTTAAGAAAATCCCAAACATTCATTTCATTAATTTTTTCAATCATCAAATCACCTTTTTAATTATAACATATATTCCCATTAAAGTCTTGAAAAATTTAAAAATATAATATATAATTATAAGCAAAATATTTATAAATGGAGTGATAGCCTTTATGGGCAGCGGCCTATTATCAAAATTTTTCAAAAAGGAAAGTAACACGGAGGAGGAAATATCCCAGCTTCTTAATGAAGATGAGCAAAGGGGAGACCTCGAAAAAACTCAGCGCGAAATGATAAGCAATATCTTTGAGTTTGATGATATCTGTGCAGACGATATTATGACTCACAGAACCGATATTGAAGCGGTTGAAGTAAGCGATTCACTTGAGGATGCTGTTGAGCTTGCCGTTAAAACTGGCTTTTCGAGAATTCCTGTTTATGATGATGACCTTGATGATATTAAGGGAATGATTTGTGTTAAGGACCTTTTAAAATTTGTAGGCAAGGAAATAGGTAAAAACGAAAAAATAACCGATTATCTCAGAGAACCGCTTTTTGTTCCCGAAACAATTCCCTGCGGAAAGCTTTTTGCACAGATGACCGAAAAAAGAGTGCAAATGGCAATAGTTGTTGATGAGTACGGCGGAACGGCAGGTCTTGTAACTCTTGAGGATGTTGTTGAAAGCATTGTCGGAAATATTCAGGATGAGTACGATGATGAAGATGTTGAATACAGCCAGCTTGATGAAAAGACCTTTACATTTGAAGGTGTAACTGAAATCGAAGAGGTTGAAAAAGCACTTTCGCGCAATCTTCCCGACGGCGATTACGACACCCTTGCAGGATTTGTAATAAGCCTCCTCGGATATCTTCCCGACGGCTCGGAGCAAGCAGTTGTTAAATACGAGGATTTAACATTTACCGTTCTCAAGGTTGACGACAGAAGAATTGAACTGATTAAGGTTGAGATTGATTAATGATTGAACAGATTATAACTTTTGATGCAATGGAGCAGGCGCTTAGCCTTTACGGAAGCTTTGATGAAAATATAAAGCTCATAGAGAAGGAATACTCCGTAAGCGCAGTAAGCAGAGGCTCCGATTTAAAAATAATAGGCGAGGCAGAGGGCGTTTCGCTTGCAGTGAGGGCGGTTAATTCTCTTCTTGCGCTTATTAATAAAGGCGAGGCCCTCTCGGAGCAGAATGTTCGATATGTTATAAGCCTTGTTAATGAGGGCTGCGAGGATAAAATAACCACAATGGCAACGGACACTGTTTGCATAACTGCTAAAGGCAAGCCCGTTAAGGCAAAAACTCTCGGCCAGAAAAAGTATATTGAAGCAATAAAAAACAATACCGTAACTCTTGGAATAGGTCCTGCCGGAACAGGTAAAACTTATCTTGCCGTTGCAATGGCGGTTGCCTCATTCAGAGCGAAGGAAGTTAACAGAATTATATTAACAAGACCTGCGGTTGAAGCAGGGGAAAAGCTCGGTTTTCTTCCCGGAGATTTGCAGAGTAAGGTTGACCCTTATCTCCGTCCGCTGTATGATGCGCTTTTTGATATGCTTGGAGCAGAGAATTTTCAGCGCTATCAGGAAAGAGGAGCAATTGAGGTTGCACCTTTAGCATATATGCGCGGCAGAACTCTTGATGACAGCTTTATAATTCTTGACGAGGCTCAGAATACAACTCAGGAGCAAATGAAAATGTTTTTAACCCGTCTCGGCTTTAATTCTAAAATGGTTGTAACGGGAGATATAACACAGGTTGATTTGCCCGACGGAAAAAGAAGCGGGCTTGTAACTGTAATGAAAATACTCAAAGATGTAAACGACATTGAAATCTGTCGTTTTTCACAGAAGGATGTTGTCCGTCACCGTCTTGTTCAGGATATTATTAAGGCGTATGAAAAGTACGACGAAGAAAAGAGAAAAAGAAAGGAAAAGTAATGGAAGCGTTAAAATCTGTTAAAGTAATTATTTCAAATGACCAAAAAGCAGTTAAAATTCCAACAGGTATAAGGCTTTTAATTCGCCGCTGCTGTCATGCAGTTCTTGAGCAGGAAGGCTTTGAGGGCAGTGCAGAGGTAAGCGTCAGATTTGTTGACAATGAGCAGATACATGAGCTTAATAAGCAATTCAGAAATATTGACCGCCCAACCGATGTTCTTTCTTTTCCTCTCGGAGAAAACGGAAAATACGATGTTAATCTTGATACAGGAGCAAAGCTTCTCGGGGATATTGTTATTTCCATGGAAAAGGCTGTTGAACAGGCAAAGGAGTATAATCATCCTCTCCAGCGCGAAATCAGCTTCCTAACAGTTCATTCAATGCTTCATCTTCTCGGATATGACCATGAGCAGGGCGGAATTGCCGAGGTACATATGCGCGAGAAAGAGGAAACCGTTCTGACTAAAATCGGCTGGAAGCGTGATGACAGCTATTATATGGGAGACGAGTAATGACAAAAACTGCCTTTATTGCAATAGTCGGTGCGCCCAATGTAGGAAAATCAAGCTTATTGAACAAAATGATTAAAAGCAAAATTGCAATTGTTTCAAGTAAGCCCCAAACAACAAGAACAAAAATTATGGGTGTGCTTACAAGAGGGGCAACTCAGCTTGTTTTCACCGATACGCCCGGTTATCATAAGCCCCATAATAAGCTCGGCGAAAAAATGGTTGAAGCAGTCGGCGACACAATAGGCGGAGTTGATGCCTGCCTTTTTGTTACTGAGGCATCGGGTGAATTGAAGAAAGCGGAAGCAGAGCTTCTTTCAATGTTTAAAAAGCAAAAAATGCCCGTAATACTTGCCATAAATAAAATAGACACCTTAAAAGACAAACGAGATTTACTTTCAAGAATAGCTGATTTTTCATCAAAATATGATTTTGAAGCGGTTGTGCCTGTTTGCGCCTCAAGCGGAGAAAATGTTGAAGTGCTTTTGGACGAGCTCGAAAAGCTTGCATTCGAAAGCGTTCATTTCTTTCCCGATGACACACTTACCGACCAGCCGGAGAGAGTTCTTGCCGGGGAAATAATAAGAGAAAAAATTCTTCGCCTTATGGATAAGGAGATTCCGCACGGAATTGCCGTTTCGGTTGAAAAAATGCGTGAGCGCGAGGATAAGGAAATACTTGATATTGATGCAACCGTTTATTGTGAAAGAGAGTCTCACAAGGGAATGGTTATCGGAAAAGGCGGCTCAATGCTTAAAAAGATTTCAACCTATTCACGCCAAGATCTTGAAAAATTTTTCCAAATAAAAGTAAATCTTCATATTTGGGTTAAGGTTAAAGAGGATTGGCGCAACAGGGAAGGTCTTATTCATAATTTCGGCTTGGATTAATTTGGCTGTTTTTTAATCATCTGCATAGGATAAAATAAATTCAGGCAGGTGATTTTTTTATGAAAGATGAATTTTGGCAGAGCTTTGCACAAACAGGAAGCATTGCCGATTATATAAAATACAAAGAACACGAAAAGCAGATAAAGCAGAAAGCGGAATTTAAAAATGCAAACAACAACGAAGGGACTGATAATAAGGGAGCAAACGGTTGGTGAAAGCGACCGACTTGTTGTTGCGCTCACCTCGGAATTCGGACTTGTTAAAGCGTTTGTCAGAAGAGCGAAGGCTGCAAAAAGCAAAAGCATAGGAGCAACCTCACTTCTTGCTTATTCCGAATTAACGCTTTATCGGGGCAAGGATGCTTATGTTATAGACAGAGCGGTTCCGATTGAAATATTTTTTCATCTGCGCGATAATATTGAAGTGCTGAGTCTTGCTCAGTATTTTGCTCAGCTTGCCGGTGAACTTGCCGGTGAAGAGGAGCCCGCCGGAGATATGCTTCGGCTTATTTTAAATTCTTTTCATTTGCTTTGCAGGGGAGATAAAAATATTGATTTAATTAAAGCTGCGCTTGAGCTCAGAATACTATGCCTCGGAGGATATATGCCTAATTTAATTGCCTGCGAGGAATGCGGTACATATTTGAGCGAAAAAATGTATTTTGATACCGATGGAGGAAGTCTTATTTGCAGTTCGTGTCCCCGTCCTCAAAATGCAGTTGCAGTTCCGCAGGGTGTTGTGGAGGCAATGAGGTATATTTGCCTTTGCGATATCGGAAAAGTGTTCAGCTTTAAATTAAGCGAAGAAAACATTAAAATCCTTTCGTCCGTATGCGAAAGGTTTTTGCTTTCCTGCTGCAAATGCAGATTTACAACACTTGAATTTTATAAAGGACTGAAATAATGAACAGGCATTATAAAGCATTGGAGCTTGATGTAATTCTTAATATGCTTGCAAATGAAACGGCGTGTGACGATGCCCGTGATAAAGCGCTCTCATTAAAGCCCTCTTATGATTTTAAGGAGATTTCCAAGCTTCTTGATCAAACCGAGGATGCGTTTTCTCTTATTGCCCGATACGGCGCACCGTCATTTAATTCCTTAAAAAATGTTAATAATCCGCTTCAAAGAGCGGCGTCGGGAGCATGCCTTAATCAAAAGGAGCTTCTTGAAATTGCAGGAACTCTTCGTTCAATGAGAACGCTTGATGAGTGGCACAATCATTGCTCGGGAGTTAAAACAAGCTTAGACGGATATTTTGATGCAATAGTTGTTAATAAATATCTTGAAACAAAAATAACTTCTGCAATAATCAATGAGGATGAAATTGCAGACAAGGCTTCGGAAACACTGTTTGAGATAAGGCGCAAAATTAAAGCAAAATCCGCTTCGGTGCGCGAAAAGCTTGACAGTATGATAAGGTCGTCTCATTACAGAAAGTTTCTTCAAGAGGCAATAGTAACTCAGCGTTCGGGAAGATTTGTTGTTCCCGTTAAAAGCGAATGTAGGGGAGAAGTACCCGGTCTCGTACACGATACCTCCTCCTCGGGTGCAACAGTATTTGTTGAGCCCGTTTCGGTTGTGGAGGCAAATAATGAGATAAAGGTTCTTGAAGGCGAAGAAAGAGACGAAATAAACAGAATTCTTTTTGAACTTTCGGTTGAGGCAGGCAGCTTTGCTCAATCAATTATATCTTCATATGAAAGCGCCGTTGTTATAAACCTTATTTTTTCAAAAGCGCATCTTGCCTATAAAATGAAAGCAACAAAGCCAATTGTTAACTGCGAGGGCATAACCGATTTAAAAAAGGCACGCCATCCTCTCATTGATAAAAGCAAGGTTGTGCCCACTGATATCAGGCTCGGCGATGATTTTGATACGCTTATTATTACCGGACCTAATACCGGCGGTAAAACTGTTTCAATTAAAACGCTCGGATTATTTACTCTTATGGCTCAGTGCGGTCTGCTTCTTCCTGTTGCGGACAGATCCTATATCGCTGTTTATAAAAATATTCTTGCAGATGTCGGAGATGAGCAGTCGATAGCCCAAAGCCTTTCAACCTTTTCGTCGCATATGGTTAACATAATTTCAATAATGAAGAAGGCAGATGAAAACAGTCTCGTTCTTATTGATGAATTGGGAGCAGGAACCGACCCCGTTGAGGGTGCTGCGCTTGCGGTTGCAATAATTGAAAATATCAGGAGCAAGGGCGCAAAAATTGCCGCAACAACTCATTATGCCGAGCTAAAGGCTTATGCGCTTGAAACCTCGGGCGTATCAAACGGTTGCTGTGAATTTGATGTGAATACCCTTAAGCCTACATATAAGCTTCTTATAGGTGTTCCGGGAAGATCAAATGCATTTGCAATTTCAGAGCATCTCGGAATGGACAAAACTGTTGTTGAGCATGCAAAAAGTATTGTTGACAGCAGCAGCCGAGATTTCGAGAATGTTTTAAAGCAGCTCGAAGAAACAAGAGTTGAGCTTGAGAACGAGAAGAATATTGCACGCGAAAAGATTGCCCAAGCCGAGGAGCTTTCGAAAAAAGCAAGGCAGCAGGCAGATGAAATAAAAACTCTTGCTATGCGCGAAACAGATAGAGCAAAAAAAGAGGCGCAAAGAATAGTTGAAAATGCAAAGAGACAAAGCGCTGATTTCCTTTTAAGGCTGGAACAGTTGAAAAAAGAAGAGGGTAAATCAAGCGCACTTGAGCTTGCTAAGAAAGCACGCCGCGAAATTAAATCACAGCTCGGTGAACTTGAAGAAACGGTTAACCCTGTTGAGCGCAGTATAAATTGGGATGAAAATTATGTTCTTCCGCGCGAGCTTAAGGTGGGCGACAGCGTAATCATAAAAGGTCTCGGTGAGGGAGAAGTTCTTGAGGTGGGTTCAAAAATTCTTGTTAAGGCTGGAATGATTAAAACCCGAGTTGCAAAAAGCGATGTAATGCTTTCGCAGAAAAAGAAAAAAAGCTCTCAGCCGACAAAGAGAACTGTTTACAGAACAACCTCTCGCACAGACAGCGATGTTAAAACCTCGCTCGATTTGAGAGGGAAAACAGTTGAAGAGGCGCTCGGAGAGCTTGAAATGTTTATTGATAAATGCGTTCTTAACGGAATAGGCGAGGTAACAATTATTCACGGAAAGGGAACGGGTGCATTGAGAAGCGCCGTTTCCGACAGACTTCGCATGCATCCCAATGTCTCCGAGTATCGTCTCGGCGTTTACGGTGAGGGAGAAAACGGCGTAACAATAGCTAAAATAAAATAATCGGAGAAATAAAATGAAAAAAATCATTTCATTATTAATGAGCTTGATAGTGAGTGCTTCGGCAATTCTCACTCCTTTATGTGCGTTTGCAGGTGAAAGCGTTCAGGCTTTGATTGATAAAGGCTTTCCTCTCGAATATGCAGAAAAAATCAGCGTGCTTAGTGAAAAATATCCTATGTGGAGCTTTGAGCCGTTCAACACAGGTCTTGATTTCTATTCTGCCGTAAACGGTGAAAGAAGCGTTCATTCAAAGCAGCTTATTCAAAAGACCATGCTTACTAATGAGAGCTTTATGTGTAATTGTTCTTCCTGTTTTTCAAACGGAAGTCACATAGTTTTTGAAGCTTCGGACTGGGTAAGCGCATCCGAAAATGCAGTTGCATATTTTCTTGATTCAAGGAATTTTATCAACGAAGAAAAAATTTGGCAGTTTGAAACAACAAAATATAATCCGAGTCAAACCCGTCAGGGAGTTGAAGCAATACTCAGCGGAACATGGATGCATGATTCAAGCATAAGCTATTATGATTCCGCTTCTCAGCTTCAAAGCCTCGATATAAACTATTCCGAGGCAATACTTGAAGCTGCTGAAAATAGCGATATGAGCGCATATTATCTCGCTTCAAAAATTGTTCAGGAGGTAGGCGGAGCACAGCCAACAGCCTACGGAGCATGCGGAACGGTAAGCGAATATGACGGTAAGTATAAAGGTATTTATAACTATTATAATATAGGTGCAAACACAGGTGCTGTTGACGGACTTGAATACGCTTCAAAATCAAACGAAGAGTATCTTCTTCCGTGGAACAATCCGTACAAGTCAATTGTCGGCGGAGCAAAAATAATTTCGGAGGGCTTTTCAAAATATCAGTCAACCCCGTACCTCCAGAAATTTAATGTTAACTCTGAATCGGGCAAGCTCTATTATAATGAGTATATGGCAAATGTTGAGGGCGCATCGCGCGAGGCAACAAGAACATATGACGCTTATTTGTCCGTCGGAGATATTTCAAGCCCTAAAACCTTCTTGATTCCTGTTTTTAACAATATGCCGCAAAGCACTGAAAACGGAGTTTGCTCCGGCATTGCTTTCAATCATCCTGCTGTTATGACAAACAGCTATCTTAATGTAAGAAGTATTCCTTCAACCTCGGGTGCTTTAGTTGCAAAATTGCCGCAGAACATTCAGGTAACCATACTCGAAAAAGCTGACAAATGGTATAAGATAAGCTTTGTAAATAATGGCGTTCAAACAGTTGCTTACGGCGCTTCGGGATATTTTTCCCTTGTGCATACTTATAACGGCGGAAAATACTGCATTTATTGCTCCTGCCAAAATCCCGATTATCAGGAGCCGGTTGCAGTTATACCTCCATCACCTCCCGCAAGTACTCAAACTGTTACGGCTCCGTCGCAGAGCAGTGTGAAAAAGCCGAAGTCAACCTCAATAAAGAAGCTGACAAAGGGAAAAAAGTCGTTTAAAGTAACATGGAAAAAGGTAAGCGGTGTTTCGGGATATCAGGTGCAATACAGCACCTCAAAAAAGTTTACGAAAAAAACAACAAAAACAAAAACATATAACTCAAATAAAAGCTTTACCAAAACGATAAGTAAGCTTAAATCAAAGAAAAAGTACTATGTTCGTGTAAGAGCATATAAAACCGTTAACGGCAAAAGGATTTATTCCTCTTGGTCAAAGGTTAAAAGTATAACAACTAAGTAATTTTTTTGAAAAAATAAATAAAATATAAAATACTTTTTGTTAATTTCGATTATACTCTTGAAAAATTTTCATAATATGGTAAAATTATATTATATTTTTAAGGAGGAGTTTCGATGGAGTTAAAAAAGATTATCGACAAAAAGAATGACGCGGCAAAATATATGATTGATCAAATCACATATATTTGCAAAACATTTGAAAAAAGAGCACCAGGTTCAAAAGGCGAACAGCAGGCGTGTGAGTATATGGCAGATGTGCTTAAGAAAGACTGCGGCTGTGACAGAGCGGATGTTGAATCTTTTAAGGAAAATCCCGGTTCTTTCTACGGTTGGATTTTCTTTACAATCACATTTGTTCTTGCGGCAGTAGCATTGTTTTTCTTCTGCCCGATTGCTTCGGTAATTCTTATTGTTGCCGGATTGGCTATTGTGCTTGCCGAGTTTGGCTTCTATAAAAAGCTTATTGATCCTCTTTTTGAGGAAAAAACAGGTCATAATGTAACCGCAATTAAAAAATGCAAGGGTGAAACAAAAAGAAGAATTATCTTCAACGGTCATCCGGATGCTGCTTGGGAGTGGCCCGTAAACTATGCACTCGGCGGTGTCGGCTTTGAAGGCCATGCTGTTATTTGCGGAATAGGCGCTGTTTATTACATAGTTATTTCAATTATGTATATTGCTAAAAACGGCTTAAGCTTCGGTGCAATTAACACTGAGGATTCATTGTTTAAAGCAGGACTCATCGGTCTTATCTTTGTTCCGTTCCTTATCGGACTTTACTTCATGGTTAACTATCGCAGAGTAGTTGACGGCGCAAATGATAACCTTTCAGGCTGCTATATGGGTATTGCTCTTCTTAAAGCTCTTAAGGATGAAGGAATTGAGCTTGAAAATACAGAGCTCGGTGTTGTTCTTACAGGCTCCGAGGAGGCAGGTCTTCGCGGTGCTAAAGCATGGTGCGAAAAGCACAAGGGTGAGTTCGACGATGTTCCCACATTCATCATTTCATACGACACAATCCACGACCCCAAATTCCTTATGACAAACTACCGTGACCTTAACGGAACGGTTGCCGCAGATAAGGATGTTTCCGATTTGTTTATGGAAGCGGCAAAGGCGGCAAATGTTCCGTGTAAAAAGGGTTGGGTTCCTCCTCTCGGCGGTGCAACCGATTCGGCTGCGTTTGCTCAGGCAGGCTTCCGCGCAACAGGTATTACAGGTCTTAACCATAAGCTTGAGGATTATTATCACACAAGAAGAGATACATATGATAATATGAATGAGGAAGGACTTGCAAATTGCTTTGCAGCAACTGTTAAGGCTCTTGAAATGTTTGATGAAGGCGCTAAGCAGTAATTAAATATTCGTGTTTAAAATCCCGTTTGTGTAAAACGGGATTTTTTACTGGACTTTTTTAGTGCAATTATAGTATAATACATTTAATAAATTATTGCTTTTGAAAGGTTTGGTTTTATGAATAGTCAAGCAGTTAAAGAAAAAAATTCTTTGTCACTGAAAATGCAGATTCTTGCTGTTATCGGAACTGTTGCAGGAGCGGTGGCTCTTCCTCAAATATTTCATGTTATCGGCGGCATTTCCGGGTTGGGAACTGCTCTTGGAGAAACCTTTTTGCCCATGCATATTCCCGTATTGCTTGCAGGATTTCTTGCAGGAAGCACGGTAGGAGCTTTGGCGGGTTTGATTTCTCCGCTTCTCAGCTTTGCTTTAACAGGAATGCCTTCAAGCGCAATGGTTGTTTTTATGATGATTGAGCTTTGTGCATACGGAGTTTTTTCAGGACTTTTGAAAAATGCAAAAATCCCGACTGTTGCAAAGGTTTTATCTGTTCAGATTATCGGAAGAGTAATCAGAGCCGTTGCAATAGTGTTTGCTGTGTATGTGCTTAATAAAACTCAAATCGGTGTTGCGGTTATCTGGAAAAGTATTGTAACCGGTATTCCGGGAATACTTCTTCAGCTTGTTCTTATTCCGCTTGCGGTTTTCCGTGTGGAGAATAAAAATGAACGCTGAACTTGAAAGAGCGAAATTATTGCTCGAGAGCGAAAATCTAACCTGTGTCGGTTTAAGCGAAAGCGAAATATATAAAAGCACCGGGCGTGGTGTAAAGCCGCTTCTTGAAAGGCTGAACGCTCAAAAAAGCTTTTCGGGATTTTATATTGCCGATAAGGTTGTAGGCTCAGGAGCGGCGTTTCTCTATGTTTTGCTGAAAGCTGAATGCATCTATGCAGATGTGATTAGTAAAAGAGCGCTCGAAATTCTCGAAAGTGCCGATGTCTGCATTGAATACGGCGAAAAGGCAGATATGATTATTAACAGAAGTAAAACGGATATCTGTCCGATAGAAAAGGCGCTTCTTGATTGCAATAACGAAAACGACGCTCTTCCGATTATTATTGAAACATTAAAAAAACTGAAATGAATTAGGTTTGCCGAAGTGATTTTTCATTTCGGCATTGATTTTTATTGTGCTGTTTTGCTTTTCAAATACAACATTTTGTGTCAATACTTTGGGCAATAATTTTACAAATAAAATTATTAAAAAACTCCTTGACACAGGCGATAATATTTAGTATAATATCTCTCGCTGTAAAGATTAAATACTTTACACTTAGTTTTCGAGTGAGGGGGAAGTGAAAAATGGCTAAAAATCTGCAGGCTTCGATTCTGCTTGATTTTTACGGCGAAATGTTAACTCAAAAGCAAAGAGATTTTTTTGAGTATTATTACAACGAAGATTTGTCACTTTCCGAAATTGCTGAAAACGAGGGAATAACAAGGCAGGGAGTCCGTGATTCAATCAAACGCGCGGAGGCTCAGCTTCAGGAAATGGAAAATAGATTAGGGCTTTATGCCAGATTTCAGGAAATGAAAGCCGGTCTTAATGAAATTCTTGAATGCGCAGATAAAATTAATGAGTATAATCTTACTCACAGCCTTTCCCGTGAAATCAACGATAATGTTACTCGAATTAAATCAATAGCCGAGTTTCTCGGTGAATAAAAAGGGGTTGATTTTTTGGCATTCGAAGGTCTTTCGGAAAGACTTGAAAATTCATTCAAAAAGCTTCGTGCCAAAGGTAAATTAACCGAGCTTGATGTTAAAGAAGCAATGCGCGAGGTGCGCATGGCTCTCCTTGAAGCAGATGTTAACTATAAGGTTGCAAAGGATTTCACAACTAAGGTAACCGATAGGGCAATAGGCGCAGATGTTATGGAATCGCTTACTCCCGGTCAAATGGTTATCAAAATTGTTAACGAAGAGCTTTGTGAGCTTATGGGAAGCAGTGAGGCTCGTCTTGCAATAGCTAATCATCCGCCAACCGTTGTTATGATGTGCGGTCTTCAGGGTTCAGGTAAAACAACTCATTCGGCAAAGCTTGCCCTAAAGCTTAAAAACGAAGGCCACAGACCTCTTCTTGTTGCGTGCGATGTTTATCGCCCGGCGGCAATAAAACAGCTTCAGGTTGTTGGCTCGCAGGTTGGTGCTCCCGTTTTTGAAATGGGTAGCGAAAATCCTGTTAAGATTGCCGAAGAAGCGGTTAAATATGCAAAAGACCACGGAAACGACTATGTTTTGCTTGATACCGCAGGAAGACTTCATGTTGATGAGGAGCTCATGCTTGAGCTTTCAAACATAAAATCAACTGTTCATCCTCACGAAATTCTTCTTGTTATAGATTCAATGACCGGTCAGGATGCAGTTAATGTTGCAAAAAGCTTTAACGAAACGCTTGGCATAGACGGAGTTATCCTAACAAAGCTCGACGGTGATACAAGAGGCGGTGCGGCACTTTCCGTAAGAGCCGTAACAGGCAAACCGATAAAATTTGTCGGCACGGGAGAAAAGCTCGTTGATCTTGAATCCTTCCATCCGGACAGAATGGCTTCAAGAATTCTCGGAATGGGAGATGTTCTTTCGTTTATTGAGCGTGCTGAAATGGCGCTTGATGAAAAAAAGGCGGCAGAGCTTGAAAAGAAGCTGGCAAAAAACAAGTTTGACCTTAATGATTTGCTCGATCAGTTTGAGCAGATTGAACGAATGGGCAGTCTAAAAGACACTATCAAAATGATTCCCGGAATCGGCTCAAAGGTTAAGGATGAGGATATAGACGAAAATGCGTTCAACAGATTTAGGTCTATTATTTATTCAATGACCTATGAAGAACGCGAAAAGCCGGATATCATTAATCCGTCAAGAAAGCGCAGAATTGCAAAGGGCTGCGGAATGCAGGTTGAAGATGTTAACCGCCTGCTTGCTCAGTTTAAGCAAATGCAAAAAATGATTAAGCAGTTCGGCGGCGGAAAAGGCGGACCGAAAATGAGCAAAAAAATGCGCAGAATGATGAATTCAAATCCCGAGATGGCGCAGAAGTTTCTCGGAAATTCAGGAAAAAATCCGTTTGGATTTTAAATTAATCAGTATTCACCCAATGAAATTGGTTGAAATATAAATTAACATATAATTATTTGGAGGTTATTCAAAATGGCAGTAAAAATCAGACTTCGCCGTATGGGCGCAAAGAAGGCACCTTTCTATCGTGTAGTAGTTGCAGATTCAAGATTTCCCCGTGACGGTCGTTTCATCGAAGAAATCGGAACCTATAACACAATGAAGGATCCTGCAGAAATCAAAATTGACGCTGAGAAAGCAAAGAAATGGATTGCAAACGGAGCACAGCCTACCGATACTGTTAAAGATATTCTTAAAAAAGAAGGCATCCTTTAATCTTTATTAAATAAAAGATTTATAACGGAGGTGTTTTCTTTGAAAGAATTGTTAATATCCATTACTCAGGGGCTCGTTGAGAATCCCGATGCCGTGACTGTTGATGTTGACGAACCTAACGAAGAAGGCGTTGTTGTTTACCATCTCCATGTTGCCGAGGGCGATATGGGCAGAGTAATAGGTAAGCAGGGCAGAATTGCTAAAGCAATCCGCGTGGTTATGCGTGCGGCAGCAACAAGAAGCGACGAAAAAATTTCTGTCGATATAGACTGATATAACATTAAAAAGAGCAGATTTTATTCTGCTCTTTTGTACTAAAGAGGGAAAAATGAAGCAGTATCTTGAAGTTGGGAAAATTGTAAACACTCACGGTGTCAGAGGCGAAATGAAAATGCAGCTCTGGTGCGACGGTGTTGAATTTTTAAAAGAATTATCAACTCTTTATCTTGATTCCAACGGAAATAAAGAGGTTAAACTTTCTTCGGTAAGAGCGCAAAAGGATTTGGCTTTGATTAAGCTTGAGGGCATAGATTCCATTGAAAAAGCTCAGGAAATGAAAAACAAAGTGCTTTATTGCAACAGAGATGATGCTGTGATTGAAGAGGGCGCAAACTTTGTTCAGGACTTAATCGGATGCTATGTTATTAATGCCGAAACCGAAGAGGAGTACGGTCAGATTAAGGATGTAATAAATCACGGCTCCTGCGATATATATGATATTGAAAGCTGGGGCAAGCATACGCTGATTCCTGCAATTCCCGATATTATTAAGGAAATTAACATAGAATATAAGGTAGTAAAAATCATTCCTATGAAAGGACTATTTGATGAGGATTAGCATTTTAACGCTTTTTCCCGAAATGTGCGAAAGCGTTCTGAGCGAGAGCGTTATCGGCAGGGCAAGGCAGGCGGAGAAGGTAAAAATTGAATGCATTAATATAAGGGATTATACTCAGGACAAGCATCGCCGTGTTGATGATACTCCTTACGGCGGCGGAATGGGAATGATAATGCAGGCTCAGCCTATTTTCGATTGCTATAATGACCTGTGCGAGAAAAGCGGTGAAAAGCCGCACCTTATTTATCTTACTCCTCAAGGGAAAACGCTCACTCAAAAAAGAGTGAAAGAGCTTGCCGAATTACCTTCTCTTGCGCTTTTGTGCGGACACTATGAGGGAATAGATGAGCGAGTTATAGAGGAGCTTGAGCCTGAGGAAATTTCAATAGGAGATTTTGTGCTCACAGGCGGTGAGCTTCCGGCACTTGTGCTTGCCGATGCCGTGTGCAGGCTTCAGAGCGGAGTTTTGTCGGATGATGAATGCTTCACCGAAGAAAGCCATTATAATTCTCTTTTGGAGTATCCTCAATATACCCGTCCGTTTGAGTGGCACGGCAGAGAGGTTCCCGATGTTCTTATTTCCGGACATCATAAAAACATTGAAGAGTGGAGGCGCAAACAAAGCATAATCAGAACACTTAAAAGGCGTCCCGATATGTTGGAAAATGCCGAACTTTCTCAGAAAGAGCGCGATTTCATTAAAAAACAAAAGCTATGATTGTCTAATGTGCTAAATATTCATAAAAAATTATGTGAATATTGCACAAAGATTAAACGGTAGTTGCCAACATAATTTATAATAGAATACGAAGTTTTGTCTCTATCATTGACGGGGACAAACTATGTGGTATAATATGTATCGTAAGTTAGAATAAAAACACAATATATATTAATTTACATAAATTTAGTGAGGTAATTATTATGTTCGTTAAAGATGTAACAGTAGAGAATTCAGTAGGACTTCACGCTCGTCCCGCAACATTTTTCATTCAAAAAGCAAATGAGTTTAAATCTTCAATTTGGGTAGAGCTCAAAGAAAGAAGAGTTAACGCAAAGAGCCTTCTCGGCGTTCTTTCACTCGGAATTATGGGCGGAACCGATATCCGCATTATTGCAGACGGAAGCGATGAGGAAGAGGCAGTAAACGGTCTTGTTGCTCTTGTTGAAAGCGGTTTTAACGATTAATTTTTGATTTGTGAAGAACAGTACGCCTGTACTGTTCTTTTTTTGTCTATAATACTGATTAAAGGAAGTGATTAAATGACTGAAAAAGAGCTTAGAAAAAAAGCCATGGCTCTGCCTCTTACCCCCGGTGTATATATAATGAAGAATAAAGAGAAAAAAATTATTTATATCGGCAAGGCAAAGGCGCTGAAAAACCGTGTGTCAAGCTATTTCGGAAGTCATTCCAATCATTCCTTAAAGGTTATAAGAATGGTTGAAAATGTTGATGATTTTGATTACATTCTTTGTGACAGCGAGTTTGAAGCGCTTGTTCTTGAATGCTCTCTAATCAAACAGCACCAGCCGAAATATAATATTTTATTGAAAGATGACAAAGGCTATAATTATATAAAAATAACAAAATCAGAGTTTCCCAAAATCAGCGAATGTAAGAGGATTGAAGATGACGGCGCTGAATATATCGGTCCCTACACATCTAATTTTTCCGTAAAGCAGGCTGTTGAGGAAACACTCAAAGTTTTTAAATTGCCTCGTTGTTCAAAACAGTTTCCGAGGGATTACGCCAAAAGCAGAAAATGTCTGAACGGATTTATGGGAATATGCTGCGCTCCCTGTGCAGGATGTATAACTCAGGAGGAGTTTGCATCAAGCATTAAAGATGCCGTTGCATTTTTGAAGGGCGGAAGCGTTCGCTCTGTTAAAGAAATGGAAAAGCAAATGCAGGAATTCAGCGAGTCTCTTGAATTTGAAAAAGCGGCTAAGCTCAGAGACAGAATTAAGGCAATCAAAAACCTTGAAGAAAAGCAAAAGGTTGTTGCAATAAATGTTCCGGAGGAGGATGTTTTTTCGCTTGTAAGCAGCGCAAAAAAATCCTGCTTTGAGGTTATTCGCTTTGAAAACGGAAGACTTACAGATAGCGAGCATTGGATAATAGACGCAGTTGATAATTCTGAACAGGCAAGATTTGAGCTTATTGAAAGATATTATTCAATGAGGCAAAGAATACCGTCAAGAATTGCAGTTGACGGAGCTATTGAGGATGAGGAGCTTTTGCACCGCTATCTCGAAGAAAAGCGTAAAAAAAGAGTTGAGATAATCCATCCTCAAAAGGGTGAGCATCTTCAAATTGTGAATCTCTGCATACAGAATGCGAATGAGCACCTCGCACAGCATCAAGGAAGAACAGGAAAAGAGCTTGCGGCATTGGAGGAGCTTTCGCAGCTTCTTGGGCTTCAAAAAATACCTGAGTATATTGAATCCTATGATATTTCACACACCGCCGGAGCAGATAATGTTGCGGGAATGGTTGTGTTTTATAACGGCAGACCTCTGAAATCTGCCTATAAAAGATTTTCGATTAAAACATTTGACGGTCAAAACGATGTCGGCTCAATGAATGAGGTGCTGACAAGACGGTTTAATCATTATTTTGATGACGGTGAGGACAGTACATTTAAGCGGCTTCCCGATTTAATTCTCCTTGACGGCGGAGAACAGCAGGTTAATGCCGTTGTTCCCGTTATCAACGCGTTCGGACTTGATATTCCCGTTTTCGGAATGGTTAAGGATTCCAAGCACAGAACCAGAGCAATTTCATCGCTCGGCGGTGAGATAGAAATAAATTCCCACAGAAGTGCCTTTACTCTTGTTTCCAATATACAGGAGGAGGTTCACCGCTTTGCAATCACCTATCACAGAAATAAGCATAAAAAGAGCAGCTTTTCATCTTCGCTTCTTCAAATTAACGGAATCGGTCAGGCAAAGGCAAAAGAGCTTCTTAAGCATTTTAAAACCGTTTCGGCCGTAAAGCAGGCGAGTATTGATGAGTTAAGCTCGGTTAAAGGCATCTCAAATAAAAATGCCCAAGATATTTATAATGCCTATCATTAATTGTATATTATGTTAATTTTTAAATTTATTCTTGACATAGGCATATGTATCTTTGTATAATAATTGATGTATAAAATTAAGGAATATGCCTATGATGAGAGTAATAACAGGCAGTGCTCGAGGCAGAAGACTTGCAACTCTTCCGGGTGAAGAAATAACCCGTCCAACTTCGGAAAGCGTCAAGGAAGCGCTCTTTTCAATAATTCAATTTGAAATTGAGGGCAAAAAGGTGCTTGATTTGTTTGCAGGCTCCGGTCAACTCGGAATTGAGGCTCTTTCAAGAGGAGCGGCGAGTTGCACCTTTGTTGAAAAAAATGCAAAGGCGTTAAAAATCGTTGAGCAAAATGTTGAGCATTGCTTATTCAGTGAAAGCTCAAGCATAGTTTTAAGTGATGCTTTGGCCTTCCTTTCAAGAAAAAATAATTTTGATATTGCTTTTGTTGACCCACCGTATAACGGCGGATTAATTGATAAGGTTCTTCCGCTTTTGGTTTGTAATATGAATCCCGACGGTGTAATTATTTGCGAAACTCTTAAAAATGAAGAGCTCGCGCAAAGCGTTTCCGGTTGGAGTATTTGCAAGCAGCGGAACTACGGCAAAACTAAACTGACTCTGTACAGAAAGGAGCAGTAAATGAAGGTTGCCATTTATCCCGGAAGCTTTGACCCGATAACGCTCGGTCATAAGGATATCATAACAAGAAGCGCTGAATTATTTGATAAGGTAATTGTTCTTGTTATGAGTAATTCACAAAAGCACAACTCGCTTTTTTCGGTTAACGAAAGAATGGAGTTAATAGAAAGATGTATCAGCCTTGAGAATGTTCAGGTTGAAAGCTATAACGGACTTCTTGCCGATTATGCAAAAAATAACGGAATTAAGTTCATTGTTAAGGGCTTGAGGGCTGTTTCGGATTTTGATTATGAATTCCAGCAGGCTTTAACAAATAAATGCCTGTTTAATGAGCTCGAAACCGTGTTTCTGACCGCAAGCAGTGAGAATATGTTCCTTTCAAGCAGCACCGTTAAAGAGGTTTGCAGGCTCGGAGGAGATATTTCGGCATTTGTTCCCAAGGAAATTAAAAAAGATATTTATTTAAGATGTAAAGGAGAAAAATAAAATGACCAATACAGATATTTTACTTGAAGACCTTGAAGATGTTCTCGATGACGCAACAAGTATGCCGATGACCAAAAAGAGCCTTGTTGATGTTGATAAAATCAAAACAATCATTGAGGATATTCGCCTTAACACACCCCAGGAAACAAAGCAGGCTAAGGCTATTGTTGATTCCAGAAACAGCATTTTGGAAGAGGCTAAAAAAGAGGCTGAGGGCATCATTCAAAAGGCACAGGAGGAAGCAAGAGAGCTTGTTGCCCGTGACCAAATCACAAAAACAGCTCAGGAGGAGGCAACTCAGATTATTGCCAATGCTCACGAGCAGGCAGATGCATATATCAAAGAAACTCAGGACAGAGCTTCGGAAATTCTCGGAAATGCAACAACTCAGGCAAACGAGATGGTTACCTCTGCTCAGAATAAGAGCCGTGAAATGCTCACAGCCGTTAACAATTATGCAGACGATACTCTCCTTTCAATCGACGATGCACTCTATAAGGCTCTCACCGATGTAAGAAGAATCCGTCAGGGAATAATGAATTCTCAGAATAAAAATTCATAATTATTAAAATTAAAGACCGTTAGTAACAATTATTCGTTACTAACGGTCTTTTTGTTTTAGTTAAGATTCTAATTATTATTTTGATTTAAATTGTTCCGTCCCAGGTTGAAACCTCAGTTGCTTTCTTTTCTTCCTCATCAAACCAGTGAGTGGTAACGGCCTTAGATTCGGTATAGAATCTGTAAGCATCCTTACCGAGACAGTGAAGATCTCCGAAGAAGGAATTCTTATGTCCGCTGAAAGGAATGAAGCCAACCGGAACAGGAATACCAACATTGATACCAACCTGACCGCCGTCTGTATAGCGAGCAAACTGGCGTGCATAGTAACCGCTCTGAGTATAAATAACTGAGCCGTTTGCGTATGGATTTGCATTCATTATTGCAAGTCCTTCATCAAAATCCTTACATCTCTTAATGCAAAGAACAGGTCCAAATACCTCTTCATCGCCGATTGTCATATCTGCTGTAACATTATCAAAGATTGTTGGTCCAACAAAGTAGCCGTTCTCATATCCTTCAACAACGGTATTTCTTCCGTCGAGAACGAGAGTTGCGCCTTCTGCAACACCCTTGTCAATGTCTGCAATAACTTCCTTATAGTGCTTTTCATATGTAATCGGACCAAGCTTTGAATTTTTATCCCAAGAAGGACCGCAGTTAATCTTCATAGCCTGCTTTTTGAGCTCTGCAACAAACTTGTCGGCGATTGATTCCTGAACAACACAGCAGGAAAGAGCCATACATCTTTGACCTGCACAGCCGAAAGCAGAGTTGATAACACCTGCAACTGTTCTTTCAAGAGCGCAATCCTCAAGAACAAGGGCATGGTTTTTCGCCTGGCAAAGAGCCTGACAGCGTTTGCCGTTTTCAGCAGCCTTCTGATAAATTTTAAGACCTACGGGAGTTGAGCCTACGAATGTGATACCCTTAACATCGGGATGCTCAAGAATTGTGTTGATTTCATTTCTCGAACAGGTAACAACATTGATAACACCGTCGGGAACACCTGCATCTTTATAGAGCTGAGCAAAAAGCATTGCAGTTTTCGGAGTGAGCGATGCAGCTTTAAGAACCATTGTGTTTCCTGCGGCAATGCAAGTGGGAGCCATCCAGCCGAAAGGAATCATGGCAGGGAAGTTAACGGGAACGATTCCTGCAAAAACGCCGAGAGGCTCGCGGTATTTAACTGTATCATAGCCCTTTGAAGCGTCCATAAGGCTTTCGCCCATCATAAGAGATGGAACCTGAGTTGCAAGCTCTGTTCCTTCCTTTGCTTTAAGAACATCGCCCTCTGCCTCTGCCCAAACCTTGCCGTTTTCTTTGGCAACGCTCATTGTGAGCTCGTCCATTCTCTCAATTATAAGCTCGCGCACCTTGTAGAGAATTTGAGCCCTTTTAATTGCAGGAGTGCCGCTCCAAGCGGGATATGCCTTTTTGGCGGCTTCAATTGCTTCAAGAACCTCGTCATTTGTGCAACAAGGAGCCTGACCTGTAACCTCACCTGTTGATGGGTTGTGGAGGTCGTACCAAATTTCTGTTTGTGAATCCTTAAATTCACCGTTGACAAAATATTTTAATTTTTCTACTGCCATTTTGCCTCTCCTTTACAAAAGTAGTTTATCAATAATAAATATACCAAAACGATTTAACAAAATCAATACAAATTATCTAATTTAACAATATATTTTTGTGAACATAGAATGAAAAGTCAACGATAATTTGTTTTGAGGTGATCGTGTGAATTTAAGTGAATTGCGAGTCGGTGAGAGACGAACTGTTTTGAATACAGATTGCACATGTGAGTCATACAGAAGGCTGTGTGATTTAGGCGTATATAAGGGAACAAATCTTTGCTGTAAGGAAGTAGCAATAGGGAAATCACCTATACTCTTTGAGCTTGAAAACGGTTCGAAAATAGCACTCAGACGGTGTGATGCCGTAAGGATAGGTGTTGAAGAATGAGAACGGTTGCATTAGCAGGCAATCCGAATGTAGGAAAAAGCACGCTGTTCAACGAGCTTACTGGCTTGAGTCAGCACACGGGGAACTGGACCGGAAAAACGGTTGACAGTGCCGAAGGTGAATTTTATTACAAATACAACGATTATAAGGTGATTGATCTTCCCGGTACATATTCTTTAATATCGAACAGTGCCGAGGAAGAGATTGCAAGGGATTTTATATGCTTTCATGATTATGATGTTGTTGTTTGTGTTGCCGATTCAACAAATCTTGAAAGAAATCTTAATCTTGTTTTGCAGGTCCTTGAGCTTACCGATAATGTTGTTTTGATGCTGAATATTTCAGACGAAGCTAAAAAGAAAAACATTGAAATTAATGAAAGCCTTTTATCACAGCTTTTGGGAATACCTGTTGTTAAAGCAACTGCACGCTCGGGAAAAGGAATAAATGCACTTCTTGAAGAAATACATCTCATTGCAACTCATTCAAAGAAAAATGAAGCCTTTAAGTTATCCTATATAAGCCCGATAGAGCAGGGAATACGAATTATTTCAAAGGAATTGCCCGAGCTTAATGTTAATAAAAGATTTCTTGCAATAAAGCTTATGGAGAATAACAAAAGCTTTAATGAGTCGCTTAAGCGCGAAACGGGATTTGATTATCACGATAGCTACAAGCTTGAACGCGCAGTTAACAGGGCGAGGGAAATACTTATAAGATTTAATCTTGAAAACGAAGGCTTCATAAATTCAATAACTTCGCAGGTGCTCACAAAAGCGCGAGAAACGGCAAGATTGACCGTGAAAAAGACTCCGTCAAAAAAGGACAGATTTGACGAACGGCTTGATAAAATCTTTATGAGTAAAATAACAGGCATACCGATTATGCTCATTCTTTTGGGATTTATTTTATGGCTAACGGTAAGCGGCTCTAATTATCCGTCGTCATTATTAAAAGAGTTTTTTGATTTCGTTGAACTTAAAACGGCAAATGCCCTGCTCACTGTTAATATTCCTACATCACTTGTTGACTGTGTAGTTCACGGAATACTAAGGGTTTTGTTTTGGGTAATAGCCGTTATGCTTCCCCCCATGGCAATATTTTTTCCTCTTTTTGCACTTGCCGAGGATTTCGGATTGCTTCCGAGAATAGCGTTTAATCTTGATTCATCATTTGAAAAATGTAATGCCTGCGGTAAACAGGCTCTTACAACATGTATGGGATACGGTTGCAATGCAGTAGGGGTAACCGGCGCAAGAATTATAGACTCTCCGAGAGAAAGGCTGATAGCAATTATTACCAATTCTCTTACTCCCTGTAACGGAAGATTTCCGTCCTTAATTGCGGTTATCTCTATGTTTTTTGTATCAAATTCATTTTTGAGCTCTTTAATTCTTCTTGCTCTTTTGGTTTTGAGTATGGCAGGAACGCTGTTATCCTCTAAAATCCTTTCCGAAACTGTTTTAAAAGGAGTTCCAAGCTCGTTTGTTATGGAAATCCCGCCTTACAGAAAGCCACAGTTTTTGAAGGTTATAGGCGAATCGGTTAAGAACAGAATTGTTTTTGTTCTAATGCGAGCAGTAGCGGTTGCGGCGCCGGCAGGTTTGCTAATATGGCTTTTGGCAAATATTAAAACGGCAAACGGAAGCATTCTCACCGATTGTGCGGCACTTCTTGACCCGATAGGCAGGTTTTTAGGACTTGACGGTGTTATACTCCTCGCGTTTATTTTAGGCTTTCCTGCAAATGAAATTGTTATTCCTATTATGCTTATGGCATATCTCGCAGGAGGAACTCTTACCGATTATTCCTCACTTGAAGGATTAAGAGAAATATTGGTTGCAAACGGCTGGAGCATAACAACCGCAATTTGCTTTTGCGTATTCTGTCTTTTCCATTTTCCGTGTTCAACAACGCTCCTCACCGTTTACAAGGAAACCAAAAGCATTAAATGGACAGCGCTGTCGGTCCTTTGCCCATTACTTCTCGGAACTGTTTGCTGTTCAATCATAAATGTTGTAATATAAAATCAAAAACGCAGTTCAAAGGAACTGCGTTTTTTTGTGCTATTTATGATATTTTCCGTTAGTGTTTATCTGAAAGGCTCTGTAAATCTGTTCAAGCAGGAGCATCCTTGCAAGCTGATGAGGAAAAGTCATTTTGCTCATTGAAAGCTTTAGGATTCCCGAATTTTTAACTCTGTCATCAAGACCGAAGGAACCGCCGATAACAAAGGTAAAGCAAGAATATCCGTTATTTGAAAGCTCGCTGATTTTTTGTGCAAACTCCATGCTTTCAAATTGCTTTCCCTCAATGCACATTGGGATAACAGCGGAGCCCTTCGGTATTTTTGCAAGAATTCTCTCGCCCTCCTTAGAAATTACATTTTCTATTTGGGATGGAGAGGGATTGTCAGGACAGCGCTCCTCGGGAATTTCAATAATGCTAACCTTACTGTATGCACCAAGGCGTTTAATGTATTCGGCACAACCGTCTGTCAAATATTTTTCTTTAAGCTTACCTACTGCAATGATAGTAATGCTTATCAAAGCGAAATAACCCCCTCATCGGAAACAGGCTTTGAAACATAAAGTCTGTAATCGCTGTTTTGCTTTGCACCGATTTCGCATAGCGAGGCAACAGCATTTTGCCTTGCTATTTCGGGTAAATTGTTTTCACGGCTGAGGTGCGAAAGAATAAGCCTTGTTGTTCCGTTTGAAATAAGTGCTTTGGAAAACTCTCCGCAGTCCGCATTTGAGAGATGACCGTTGTCTCCCGCGATTCTTTTTTTGAGAGGGTAGGGATAAGGTCCTGTATCGAGCATTGAGCGCTCATAGTTTGATTCAAGAAAAACAGCGTCACAGCCGATAAGCGCGTCTTCTGCTTGCGGAGTTATGTATCCTGTGTCAGTGCAAATTCCTATTCTTCTTCCGTCCTGCATAGTGAAAACAAAACCGTTGCAGCCTTCACTGTCATGACTTTGCTCAAATGGCTTAACATTAAAAAAGGAAAAGCTCTTTTCTTCATTCAAAACATTTGCCTGAACACCGTCAAGGCAACCCATAGAATTTAGCTTTTCAAAGGATTTAGCGTTGGTATATACCGGAATTTTGTTTCTGGAGCAAAGCACTCTCAAAGCCGAGGCGTGATCGGTGTGCTCGTGAGTTAAAAAAAGAGCGCTAATGCTTTTAATATCAATTTCTCTTTGGCTGAGCGCGTCGGTAATTCTTTTTGCAGATGTTCCCGCATCAACAAGAATTCCGCTTTTGCCGCAGCCTATGTAAATTGAATTTCCGCTGCTTCCGGAAAACAGTTGGCAAATTTTAGACATAATATTCTCCCGAAAAAACTTAAAATCCCGTAATGCTTTTGCATTGCGGGATTTTTTGATAATAATTATCCTGCCGATTCAATCTGAATAACAGTATCATCTTTAACTCGCTTTATATCTGCGCCGAGAAGAGCAAGCTTCTCAACAACATCTTCATAACCGCGGTCAATATATTCAATGCATTCAATAGAAGTTGTTCCGTGAGCAGCCATACCTGCAATAAGCATTGCGGCTCCTGCTCTTAAGTCAGTTGCCTTAACGCTTACACCGCTCAGGCTGTCAACACCCTCAATAACTGCCACCTTGCCGTCAACCTGAATGTTGGCACCCATTCTCGTGAGCTGACCGACATATTGGAAACGGTTATCCCACACGCTTTCACTGAGTATGCTTGTTCCTTTTGCAATAGAAAGGAGAACTGCCATTTGAGGCTGCATATCGGTTGGGAAACCGGGATGGGGCATTGTTTTAACATTGCATTTTGTTAAGGGCTTAAATCTTGTAACGCGAACAGCATCGTCGTATTCAATGATTTCAGCGCCTGCTTCTTCAAGCTTGGCTGTTATTGATTCAAGATGCTTCGGAATAACATTTTTAACAAGCACATCACCGCCGCAGGCAGCAGCCGCAACCATATAAGTGCCGGCTTCTATCTGGTCGGGAATAATTGAATAGGTGCAGCCGTGAAGCTTTTCAACACCGCGTATTTTAATAACATCCGTTCCGGCGCCTCTGATATCTGCGCCCATGGAGTTGAGGAAGTTTGCAAGGTCAACAATATGAGGCTCTTTTGCCGCATTTTCGATTATGGTGAGACCACGGGCGAAAACAGAAGCAAGCATAACATTAATTGTTGCTCCAACCGAAACAACATCCATGTAAATTGAAGTGCCTACAAGCTTGTCAGCCTTTGCACAAACCATACCGTTTTGAACATCAACGCTTGCTCCGAGCATTTCAAAGCCTTTGATATGCTGGTCAATCGGGCGAACTCCGAAATTGCATCCGCCGGGCATAGCAACCTCGGCGCATTTGAATCTGCCGAGCATTGCGCCTATAAGATAATAGCTTGCTCTGAAATGAGAGGTCAGCTCATAGGGGACGCTCTGAGCCTTGAGAGTTGAAGAATCTATCTCTATTGTATCTCTGTTAATCATTTTGATTTTTGCGCCCATACTGCTTAAAATCTGAATGATTAAACTAACATCTGAAATATTTGGAATATTCTCGAGCCTAACAACATCGTCTGCAAGAATTGCAGCAGGAATAATTGCAACGGCAGCATTTTTTGCTCCGCTGATATTAACCTCACCGAAAAGCTCGTTACCGCCGTTGATAACGAATTTATCCAAGGTATGTCACCTCTGAAATTAAATTAAAATAATATCTATAATAGTAGTTTACTTGTAATCAATAAATATGCACTGTAAAACAGAAAACTTCATTTTCCGTAACATTTTGTTTATTATAGCAAATTGTTTGTCAATTGTGAAGTCTTTTTTTCAACTTATGACAAATTGTAAATGTTTTGTAATATAATATTATCATAACATATGGTATAATTTTTGATAATAATGAAAAACTAAGTACAAAATAAGGGATTAAAAAAATGGTAAAAATTTTTCCTAAGCCCGAAAAAATACAAATAAATGAAAAAATTATGTCAAATTTCGGGGATGTGTCAATAAATGCCTCGCCGCTAAGCAATAATGCTGTTGGCAGCGTCAAAAAAGCGATAGACGATTTCAAA
>CAMFBH010000022.1 GCA_945948515.1 uncultured Clostridia bacterium | reverse complement strand
CCATTTTCTGAACAAATATTACGGCAGGTCTTTTTTTGCACCTGCTGCAAAGCTTTTGTTTCATTTATGAACTCCTGTCTGTTAATTCTTCTTTTCTTTAATCTGGCGAACAAATCCCGGAATATAGCCGAGCAATGAAGCCAGAGTACAAACTGCCGAAATTATTACCATTATCCATGTAACTGTTTCCGGAAGCTGAAATTTGCTTGCAAAAACGCCATTCTGACCGAATGCAATTATTATTATCATAAACACATAAAACACAGTGGTTGCAACCTTTCCCCAGATTTCAGCCGCAGTCGGACGAAGACCTTTTGAAAGGAGAATTGCACCGCCTAAGAGCATAATAAGCTCCTTTGCAATAAAGAATGCAAAAAGATATTTAATTGCGCTGTCGTAATACTCATAAATCAGAATAATTACTATTGCCATTTGAGAAAGCTTATCTGCAATAGGATCAAGAATTTTTCCGAGATTTGAAACCATATTATATTTTCTTGCAATTTTACCGTCGAGTAAATCGGTTATAGCCGCAACCGCTATTATAATAACGGCAGAAACAACATGACCTTTAATAAATAAAATCGCAAAAACAGGAATAAGCAATATTCTTAAAAGAGAAAGAGCATTCGGTATAGTCCAGCAGTCCTTAAATAAATCTTTAATATTATCCTTTAAATTATTCATTCTAACCTCCGTTATTTTATGAACGAAACGGGATTGATTCCCGAAACAAATGTAAATACCCTACTGTTTAAAACAAATTGACTGAATTCGCTGTTTTCCTGAGCAAAACCAAGCGATGCTTCAAGAACAAGGGACACTGCAAAAACAACCGCCGCCGCTTTCAAAACGCCGAAAGCGCCTCCGAGCAATGTGTTGATTTTTGAGCCGAGCTTTTTCTTCTCATCATCCTTACGGCGTGAAAACAGAGATATTATCAATCCGAAAACCAAAGAGCAAATTATTAAACAAACCGCAAAAACAACTATTTTAACACAAAGCAATATCATCGGCTGAAGAAGCGTATCCACAAGCTGAAGAGATAAGTCCTCTCCTCCCGAAGCATTTAATAAGTTAATCTTTTCCTGAAAATCATCGGGCATTAAAGGAACATTTGAAAGGCTTGTTGAAAGCTCGTTTAAAAAATTTTGAGCAGAGCTTTCAGATATTTTTTTGCCAAGCTCCGTAACAACCTGCTGTTTGACATAGGAATTATAAATTTCCTCCGAATAAAACGAAGAAACAAACATACTAAGCGGGATTGAAACAACTGTTTTTGCAAACTGTAAAACAGAAACAATAAAGCCTCTTCGGCAGCCGACCGCTGCAAGCAAAACAGCTATTACAATAAATGCGATATCAAGATAATTCACTGCTTTTCACTCCCGTATCTTACACATTGAACATAAGTATGCTCATGGGTATATATTTTTGACGACATCAAGCAAACGCTGTCCGCCGCAGAAGAACAGTCGGAAGAGCCTTTCAGCTTACCTCTTGATGAATACACAAATGCTTTATCTTTTGAAAGAGCGCAAATATCATTTCCCGATATGGAAACGCTCTTAACTGCATAATCGGTTTTTATGGTTCTTTTAATATTACCCGAGGCGCTTATTCTTACAATACTGCATTCGGAAGCATTACTGTATGTTTCATAAGCAACGGCACATCCGCCCGAAGAATTGAATTCATAATCCTTTATAGTTTGCATATCGGGTTTTAAAACATCTTCAAGCTTTTTAAGATTCTTTATTACGCTGACTCTGTTATCTCCGATAATGATAACATTGCCCGAATTAAACTTTAAATCGAGAACAGATGTTTTTTCAATCTCATATTTGTTGCTCATATCCTCCGAGCCGATATTAATTATGTAAATAACGGTATTAAGACGCGCATTCTCTGAATTTACAACAGCAACGGCCATTTTGGTTGCACCCGAATTAAGCGCAATATCTGTTATATATCCATAAGTAAAACTGCATATGAACTTTTCCTTAAGAGATTTTGAATAAACAATTATTTCACTTTTTGCATTCTTTGAATATGTTGCAACTGCAACGGTTCCGTTTTTAGCAACCCCTGCGCAAAGTATGGGCTGTTCCGTGCGTGTTTCATAAATCTGCTTTGAAGTGCTGAGAAGTGAAATTTTATTTCCGCCCTGGTCATAGGTAACAATATAATTTGAAGAAACATCACTTATGGGATTTGAGTATCCGTGATTAAGCTGAAATTCATTTTTTGCATCAACGGGATTCAAAATATTTACGCAAGAAGGGGTTTCCACAAAGAGCTTGCTGTTTACACCTGAAAGCTTCACTCCGTCGGAAGCTCCTATATCGTTTGGAAAGCTATCGGACTGAATCTGTGAGGAAACACTCGGTGAAGAAAAGCTTTCCTTAATTGCAGTGAAATCGACCTCGGAAATTTTCATAACTGCCAAGGCAACAGCAACAACTGCCAATATAATCCATATTACTATTCTTTTGCTTTTTTGACTGTCTTTTTTTCTGCGAGCCCTTGAACTGTCTCTTTCACTCATTCAATCACCTCCGAATAATTTACCTTGCTTAGATAAAGCCCTCTTGCGGGTGCCGTTTTACCCGCTTTGCTTCTATCTTTAGAAGCAATAATGCTTTTAATTTCACAAGCGTCTATTTTCCCCTGCGCAACAAAAAGCAAGGTTCCAACCAGAATACGAACCATATTATACAGAAATCCGTCTGCTTCAACAGTGAACAAAACGGTATCGCCTTCTCTTGTTACGGTGAAATCCTTGATAGTTCTCACTGTATCCTCAACATCGCTTTTTGCACTGCAAAATCCTGCAAAATCATAGGTTCCTATAAATTCCTTTGCGGCTCTGTTGAGCAGGTTTTCATCTATTTTATATCTGTAATGATACTGATATTTTTCCAAAAAGGGATTTCTGATTTCGGCATTATAGATTTTATAAACATATTGCTTTGACACACAGCTGTATCTTGCGTGAAAATCCTTTGAAACCTCCTTGCAGTCGTAAACTGCAATTTCATTAGGAAGAAGCGTATTCAGCGCAACAGGCACTCTTTCTGTGGCAATGGGACTGTTTGTTTTGAGAGAAACACAGTACATATCAGCATGAACACCACTGTCTGTTCTTGAACAGCCCTTGATGCTCAGCTTTTCGCAAAACACCTTTTCGCATGCCTTTTGAAAAACCTCCTGCACGCTCAAGGCATTTTTCTGAACCTGCCAGCCGTGAAACGCGCTTCCGTCATATTTTAATGTTAGCAGTAAATTTCTCATATTTTACCTATAAAAATGTTTAACAATATAACTCCTGCAATCATTAGAACAACAACAAAAATACTGAAATAATCGCCTGTTTTCATTTTAAGCTGCTTCATTTTTGTTCTTCCCTCACCGCCTCGATAGCAACGACATTCCATTGCATAGGCAAGCTCGTTAGCTCGTCTGAACGAGGAAACGAAAAGAGGAATTAAAACAGGAACAAGCGCTTTAACTCTTTTGATAAGATTTCCCGATTCCATATCGGCTCCGCGGGATTTCTGAGCCGCAGTTATTTTTTCAACCTCTTCAACAAGAGTCGGTATAAATCTTAATGCAATTGTCATTGTCATTGCAAAGGTATGAACATCAACCTTAAGATATGTCAGCGGTTTCAAAAGCCTTTCTATTGCATAGGTAAGTGCCGTGGGGGTTGTTGTGTAGGTTAAAAGCGAGCTTGCAACAACAAGGCTTATAATTCTCACCGCAAGAAAAACTGCGTTCATTATTCCGTTTTTCGTTATTTTGAATATCCAAAACTCGGCAACAGGCTCGCCCGTTCCGTAGAACAAATTAATAAAAGCGGTTACTGCAATTATAAAAATCAAAGGCTTAATACCTTTAAGCACCGTTTTGATTTTTATTTTTGACAATGCCACAAATCCGAAAATCGAAAATGTTACAAGAGCAAGTGAAGCAAAATTTCTGCACAGAAAAATAGTTATAATAACCGCAAATGTTAAAACTATTTTCACTCTTGCATCCATCTTATGTATCGGAGAATTTCCGGGGAAATACTGGCCGATTGTTATATCTGATATCATTAATTTTTGTCTTCCTTAAGTTTGTTTATGATAATGATTTTAATCTCTTAATTTCGTTATATGCATCCTCAACCGTGTAAATATCGGTTCTGCAATCAATTCCGCGCTTTTTAAGCTTTAAAAACACTTCGGTTATCTGCGGAACATTAAGTCCCATTTCTTTAAGCTCGCGGGCATGCGAAAAAACCTCCGAAACGCTCGATTGAAACGCAACCCTGCCCTTATTCATAACTATTACCTTTTGAGCAAGCTTTGCAACATCTTCCATTGAATGAGAAACAAGAATAACCGTGTTCCCCATTTTTTGCTGATAGCTTTTAATAAGAGAAAGGATACGCTCTCGTCCGGCAGGGTCAAGACCTGCACATGGCTCATCAAGAACAAGCACTTCGGGACGCATTGCAATTACCGAGGCAATTGCAACTCTTCTCTTTTGACCTCCGCTTAAATCAAAGGGAGATTTATTCATAAGCTCTTTATTTATTCCGACAAAATCGGCGCTCTCATACACGCGCTCTTCAATTTCCTTTTCGTCGAGCCCCATTTGCTTCGGACCGAACGAAATTTCTTTAAAAACGGTTTCTTCAAAAATCTGATATTCAGGATACTGAAAGCAAAGTCCAACGGCAAATCTCACACTTCTGATTTCGCTTTTGTTTTCCCAAACATCTTTTCCGTTTAAGAAAACCTTTCCCGAATAGGGCTCAAGCAACGCATTGAGATGCTGAATGAGAGTTGATTTACCCGAACCCGTGTGTCCGATAACTCCCACAATTTCACCTTTTTCAATGCTGATATTAACATCATCAATGGCAACGCTTTCAAACGGAGTTCCGACGCTGTAAAGATATTTTAAATTTTCGCAAACTATTTGTGACATCTTAACTCCTCAGCATATTTTCAAGATAATCAGCGCACTCACCTGCATCCAAAATAACATCATCGCAGGAAAATCCGTCTTTTTTCATCATTTCAACGAGTTGTGTTGACTGCGGAATATCAAGTCCGAGAGCCTTAACCTTATCGCTTTCGGCAAATACCTGCTTAGGGGTACCGTCAAGCTTTATTTCACCGCCGTCAAAAATAATTACTCTGTCAGCCTTTACTGCTTCATCCATATAGTGAGTTATCAAAACAATGGTTATGCCCTCTTCTTTGTTCAGGCGCATAATCGTTTGAATAACCTCGCGTCTGCCCGACGGGTCAAGCATGGCGGTCGGTTCGTCTAAAACAATACAATCAGGCTTCATTGCAATAATTCCTGCAACCGCAACTCTTTGCTTTTGACCGCCCGAAAGCTTGCTTGGGGATTTAAGTGCAAACTCCGACATACCAACTGTTTCAAGTGCATCATCAACTCTTTTTCGACATTCCTCGGGAGGAATTCCGAGGTTTTCACAGCCGAATGCAACATCCTCTTCAACTATTGAAGACACAATCTGATTATCGGGATTTTGGAAAACCATTCCGACCTTAGCACGAATATCAAATATTTTATCCTCATCCGAGGTTGACATTCCTTCAACAACAACGCTTCCCTTATCCGGAACAAGAATCCCGTTTGTCAGCTTGGCTATTGTTGATTTGCCCGAGCCGTTATGACCGAGAATTGCCGTAAACGAGCCCTTTTCAATATTTAAGTTTAAATTTTTTAAAACAGGTATGCGGATTTCTTTTTCGTTTTCATCTTCACTGACATATGAAAAATCCACATTGTTAAATTCAATTATGTTCATTCAAAAACCCAAATCGCGCTTGCTCCGCACGGAAGTATTTCTCCGCTTTCAGTGCAGGGAAGCCCGATTTCATCGGCAGTAACCTTTCCGCCGAAATCCTTTGCTATAACATCTGATAAAATGTATTTCATAACCGAAGCGGAAAGCCCGGTTGTGTACGAATTAAGTAAAACGGTTAATGGATTATCCGAAAGCACCTGCTTACAAAGCTCTATAAATTCATAGAGAGAATCCTCAAGATGCCAAATTTCTCCTTTAGGTCCTCTGCCGTAGCTCGGAGGGTCAAGTATAATTATATCGTACTTATTGCCTCTCCTGATTTCGCGCTGAACAAATTTTATGCAGTCATCAACAATCCAACGCACATTCCTGTCGGAAACTCCGCTTGAAACCGCGTTTTCCTTTGCCCACTGAACCATTCCCTTTGAAGCATCAACATGAACAACGCTCGCTCCCTCCTTTAAGCAGGCAACGGTTGCGCCTCCCGTGTATGCAAACAGATTAAGAACCTTAACATCACTTCTGTTACTGCTTTTGATAATTTCTCTTATAAAATCCCAATTTACAGCCTGCTCGGGAAAAAGCCCCGTGTGCTTAAATCCCATAGTTTTAACATTAAAAGTGAGGTCCTTGTAGGAAATGCTCCAGCTCTGCGGAATCCTTGAAAAGGTTTGCCAGCTTCCGCCGCCGCTGTTTGAACGGTTATAGCGAGCATCGGCATTGTACCAAAGCTTAGAATGCTTTTCGCTTTTCCATATTACCTGGGGATCGGGTCTGATTAAAACCTCATTTCCCCAGCGCTCAAGCTTTTCACCGCAGGTGCAGTCAATAAGCTCATAATCCTTCCAATCCGTTGAATATCTCATTAATTCAGCCTTTCGCGAACAACATCTGCAATCATATTTCCGAGCTCGGTTATCTTATTAATATCCTTACCCTCAAGCATTACTCGAACAAGTGGCTCTGTTCCCGATACTCTAACAAGAACTCTTCCATCGCCCATGAGCTCAAGCTCGGCTTTCTGCACAGCAGATATAATATACTCGTTGTTGATATATTTCTGTTTACCCTCGGGAGTAACCCTAACATTGATTAAAACCTGAGGATAAACGCTCATAACTTCGGCTGCCTCACTGAGCTTTTTATTTGACTCTTTAAGTGCCGAAAGAAGCATTACTGCGCTGAGCTCACCGTCACCGGTGGTTGCATAGTCAAGAAAAATAATGTGACCGCTTTGCTCACCGCCGATATTGTAGCCGCATTTGAGCATTTTTTCAAGCACATATCTGTCGCCGACAGCGGTTTTTTCACAGTTGATTTTCTTTTCACTGCAAAACTTATAAAATCCCATATTGCTCATGACGGTTACAACGGCAGTATTTTTCTTAAGCTTGCCGCTATTCTTCATATGCTCGGCACATATTGCAATAATTCTGTCACCGTCAATCACCTCGCCGTTTTCATCAACAGCAAGCATTCTGTCGGCATCGCCGTCGAAGGCAATTCCTGCATCAAAGTTACCGCATTTAACAATTTCCGAAAGTCTTTCAAGATGAGTAGAGCCGCAGCCGTCGTTGATATTTACTCCATTTGGCTCTGAAAAATTAACACACACCTCGGCTCCGAGCTGAGTGAAAATCTGCTCTGCACAAACGCTTGCGGAGCCGTTTGCACAATCAAGAGCAATCTTCATTCCGTCAAGCCTTACGGGAGCGCAAGAAACAATATGCTCTATATAATCGGATACAGCATTATCGTTAACCGAGCATGTTCCGATTTTTTCCGCCTCTTTTAAAACACTTACATAACTGTCGCTCTTAATAATCTCTTCAATTTCGTCTTCAATAGAATCATCAAGCTTATATCCATCCGATTTAAAAATCTTAATTCCGTTGTATTCATAAGGATTATGCGAAGCTGAAATCATAACGCCTGCACTGCAATTATATTTTTGGGTTAAATACGCAACGGCAGGAGTAGGAACAACGCCCACAGAAATAACATTTGCTCCCATTGCACAAAGTCCTGCGCTGAGCGCACTTTCAAGCATATCTCCGGAAATTCTTGTGTCCTTTCCTATGAGAACATTCGGCTTTTCATCCGCATTATTATGCTCAGTCAGTACATAAGCCGCTGCCATTCCCAATTTTGTTGCCAAAGAAACCGATAAATCCGAATTGGCAATTCCTCTTACACCGTCTGTTCCGAATAATCTTGCCATAATAACACTCCGTTCAATTTATAAAAGTGATTGCTGGGCATCCTTTTCAAATCCCAAATGGCTGTACGCCGCCGGTGTTACACATCTGCCTCTTGGGGTTCTGCTTAAAAATCCTATTTGCATTAGATAAGGCTCGCAAACATCCTCAACCGTTACAGCTTCCTCACCTATTGCGGCGGCAATAGTTTCAAGTCCGACCGGACCGCCGTTGTAATTTTTTATCATTGTTGTTAAAAGTCTTCTGTCTATTGAATCAAGACCGAGCTCATCTATCTCCATTCTTGAAAGAGCATCGTTTGCGGCATCGGCATCTATAACGCCATTATGCCTGATTTGAGCAAAATCCCTGCTTCTTTTCAAGAGCCTGTTTGCAATACGCGGAGTTCCTCGAGAACGGCTTGCAATTTGCATAAGTCCTTCTTCATCAACTGCAATACCGAGTATTCCCGCACTTCGGCTGACTATTCTGCTTAGCTCCTCGGTTGTGTAAAGCTCAAGTCTGAAAACAACTCCGAAACGGTCTCTGAGAGGTGCGCTTAGCTGACCCGCTCTCGTTGTTGCACCGACAAGAGTAAAATTCGGCAAATCAAGTCTTATTGAACGCGCCGAAGGACCCTTGCCGATAATAATATCAAGAGCCTTATCCTCCATTGCAGGATACAAAACCTCTTCAACACTTTTATTAAGACGGTGTATTTCATCAATGAAAAGAACATCGCCCTCCTGAAGATTGGTGAGAAGAGCCGCAAGATCTCCCTGCTTTTCGATTGCAGGTCCGCTTGTAATTCTTATATTAACATTCATTTCATTGGCAATTATGCCTGCAAGAGTTGTTTTACCCAGCCCGGGAGGACCGTAAAGCAAAACATGGTCGAGCGCCTCGCCTCTTGCTCTTGCCGCCTCAATATAAACCGAAAGATTATCCTTAACCTTTTCCTGACCGATGTATTCGCTGAGAACCTTCGGGCGAAGAGAATTTTCTATATCCTTATCCTCTTCGGAAAAGCCTGTAGATACTATTCTGTTTTCAAAATCCATTTCACTGTTCATAATCTTCCTCTATCTTCAGTTATAGCCTTGAAGCAAGCATTTTAAGACCTGCTCTTATCATATCATCAACCGACATTGATTTATCCATTGAGCCAACTGCAACAGCGGCATCCGAGCGCTGATATCCCAAAGCAACAAGCGCTTCAACCGCCTCCGAAGAAGCGGAGCCGTCTGTTACCGATGATGCGGCCTCAACCTCTTTTGAAACGCCTTCAGGCGCAATTCCCGCCATTTTATCCTTTAATTCAAGCACGGCTCTTTCAGCAATTTTCTTTCCTACGCCCTGTGCTTTTGTGAGCGCTTTATAATCTCCTCCTGCAATGCAAATTGCAAGTCTGTCGGGAGTAAGCTCGGAAAGAATTGAAACAGCCGCTTTAGGACCTATTCCCGAAACGCTTGTAAGAAGCTTGAAGCTTTCAAGCTCCTGCGGAGTTGAAAATCCGAACAAATCGAGCGCATCCTCTTTAACACTGAGATGCGTATAAAGCTTAACCTTTGAGCCGAGCTTTCCTATATTTTTTAATGTATTTAGAGTTGTAAAGCACTTAAAGCCGACACCGTGGCAGTCAACAACCGCCATTGCGGTATCTGTATAGGAAAGTATTCCCTCTATACTGTAAAACATAACATCACCTTAATCCCTGAAGTTTTCCCATAAGCGAACCGCTTGCATGACCGTGGCAAATTGCCATTGCCAGGGCATCAGCTGTATCGTCGGGCTTCGGAATTTTTTCAAGATTTAATATAACTCTTGTCATTTCCTGAACCTGCTTTTTTTCTGCTCTGCCATAGCCGACAACGGACTGCTTAACCTGAATAGGTGTATATTCAAAGATATCAACTCCGTAGGTTTGAGCCGCGAGCACAATTACTCCTCTTGCCTGTGCAACATCAATAACAGTTTTTGCATTTGTGTTATAAAACAGCTTTTCAAGGCTCATTGCTTGTGGTTTATATTTTTTTATGAGAATACACATTTCATTCCAAATATGCTGGAGCCTAAGCGGAAACGGAGTTTTTGCCTCGGTGGTTATTGCACCGTAGTCGAGTACCTTGAATTTGTTTCCCTTGTATTCAAGAACACCCCATCCAACTATTGCATATCCGGGGTCGATACCTAAAATAATCATACAAACACTTTCCAAAATATATTCGTTCAATTATAACACATAAAAGAACTCTATGCAATATTAATATATAAATTATATAAATAAAAAAGCGGTGCAAATGCACCGCAAAGCCGTTATTGGCAAATTAAACCTGAGAATTATTTAATTCTTCACAAAATTTTTCAATTTTTGAATTTTTAATTTTAAACTGTTCGTTATCTGTTGAGTCAAAATAGCAAACAGAAGCAAGCCTTGTATTTAATACCGTGAATGATTGCTCAAGTGTGTCCTTCATATAATCTACGCTTCTCGGACAATAGCTTCCGGAAACAGCAAGCAATCCAGCAGCTTTCGGCTTTGAAATCGGAGGCTTCGCTCCCCTTTTGAAGCGCGCGTTAAAATAACGCTGAAACCTGTCTATCAACGCCTTCATAGGAGATGGGAAAAAATTGTTATATACAGGAGATGCAAAAATCAGCAAATCCGCATCTTCAAAATCCTCAAAAAACACATCTAAATCCTTTTGAGAGCATCCGTTTTCATATTCGCAATATCCGCACGCAATACACGGAAGCGGCTCAAAATCATATAAATTATATTCTTTAATTGCATAGTTAAACATCCTTTGCCTAAGCAAAAGAAGCGCCTGAGAAACAACGCCGTCCTTTCTCGGAGACGATGATATAATAAGCATTTTTTTCAATATTCTCAAACCCTTTTCTATAAAAGCTGCTCAAATCACTTTTTCCTAAGCATTAAATAATTTATAGCACATAAGGCGCTTGAAGTCAATCATATTGTATGCTATAATCAAGGAATCGGAGGGATGAAATTGACTGAGTTTTTGATAAAAAAAGCTATCGGGAGCTGCGCTCCGGATAATCCTGAATCGAGAAAGAAATATTCCTATTTGAGCGGATTTGCAGGAATTTTTTGCAATGTATTGCTTTGCGTTGTAAAGTTTATCATAGGCTTTATTACTAACTCCGTTTCAATTACCGCTGATGCCGCAAACAACCTTTCCGACGCATCTTCAAATATTGTTACAATAATAGGTGCAAAAATAGCCGGAAAACCCGTAGATGAAGACCATCCTTTCGGACACGGCAGAGCAGAATACATCAGCGCGCTGATTGTTTCGTTCTTCATTTTTATTATGGGCTTTGAGCTCGGAAAAAGCAGTTTTGAAAAAATAATCCATCCCGAGACCCTTAAATTCAACACGATTGCTTTTATTGTTTTGCTTCTTGCCATTCCCGTTAAGCTGTGGATGGCATATTTAAACAACAAGCTATACAAAATAACTCAAAATGAAAATATGAAAGCCGTGCGGCAGGACAGCCTTAACGACTGCATTGCTACCTCTGCAACCATTGCTGCGCTTCTGATTTCGAACTTCACTTCTTTCAAAAGAGCCGACGGAATTATTGGACTTGTTGTTGCAGTTCTAATCATTTTTGCCGGAATAGGAATTGTTAAAGACATTATTTCTAAGCTTCTCGGTCAAACTCCCGATAAGGAATTGGTTAATCAAATTGAAGAGCTTATGATGAGCGAAGAGAAGATAATCGGCGTTCACGACCTTATTGTTCACGATTACGGACCCGGAAGAATTATTGCTTCGGCACACGCTGAGGTTCCTGCTGACTGTGACATTCTCCAAATCCATGATGTTATTGACAATGTAGAAAAAAAGATTTCAAGAGAGCTTAACATTGTTATATGCATACATATGGACCCAATTGTTGTTAACGATGAAACTGTTGAAAAATACAAGCAAATGATAAGCAAAATAATAGTTGAATATGACAACAGTTTTTCCTTTCACGATTTCAGAATGGTTAAAGGTCCGACACACACGAATTTAATTTTTGACCTTGTTGTTCCTCACAAATATCCTAAAAAGCCAAATGAGATTTTAAAAGATATTCGAAAAATAGTTTCAGATCAGGACAGCTCAATTTTCATTGTTGCTACCATTGAACACAGCTATACATAATTGATAAATGCTAAAATCCCTGTCAGTACCTAATGAGTATTGACAGGGATTTTTTATTATGAATATTAAGCAGTTTTATATTCAATTCCGTTTTCTTCACACCAAGAAACAGCCTTTTTTAACAAATAGCTTTTCTCAAATTCGGGGAACTCCTTTGAAATATCCTTATACGCATTAAAATACTTCCAAAAAGTTTCAACAAGTTCCGGTCCCGAAAGACTTGAAAATGTAGCAATAAGCTTAGACTTGTTTGTTGATTCAATATATTTTCTTATAACCTCTTCATTACTGAGTGTAAAAAACGGTATGTATCCTTGCTGCATAAAGAATGCTGTTTGCGAAATGCCATCGGGCTTATCAAATGAAGGCATATCCGAATACGCTTTCACCGTGTAATCCCTGTGAGAGAACCAGTATTCAAACGCAGAGCTCCAACCCTTTCGCAAGGTCTTTTCATCTAATAGTAATTGCATAAAAACGCCTCGGTATAATCATTTGCTGATATTGTTCATTAATCCGCCGTTGGAAATAATATTTTGAATAAACTCCGGAAACGGCTGAGCTTTATATGTTTTTCCTGTTGTTATATCTGAAATAACACCTGTGTCAAAATCAACCTCAACCTCGTCGCCGCCGTTGATTTCATTAGCCGCCTCATCGCACTCAAGAATTGCAAGTCCGATATTTATAGCATTTCTGTAAAATATTCTTGCAAATGTTGAAGCGATAACGCAGCTTATTCCCGAAGCTTTAATTGCAATCGGGGCATGCTCACGGCTTGAGCCGCAACCGAAATTATTGCGGGCAACCATTATATCGCCTGCTTTAACCTTATTAACAAATTCGCTGTCTATATCCTCCATGCAATGGGAGGCGAGCCATTCCTCGTCGGATTTATTAAGATATCTTGCCGGAATGATAACATCGGTATCAACATTATCTCCGAACTTATGAACAGTTCCTTTTGCTTTCATATTGCGCCTCCTTAAAGTTTTGCAGGATCCGAAACATAACCTGTTACGGCGCTTGCTGCTGCAACGGCAGGGCTCGCAAGATAAATTTCGGATTCAACATGACCCATTCTTCCTACAAAGTTGCGGTTTGATGTTGAAACGGCTCTCTCGCCCTTTGCGAGAATGCCCATATGACCGCCAAGGCAAGGTCCGCATGTGGGAGTTGAAACAACGCATCCGGCTTCAACAAAAATTTCCGTTAAGCCTTCCTTGATACAATCAAGATAAATCTTCTGTGTTGCGGGAATGATTATTGCTCTGACATTCTTTGCAACCTTCTTGCCTTTAAGAATTTCGGCGGCAGTTCTCATATCCTCCATTCTTCCGTTTGTGCAGGAGCCGATAACAACCTGGTCGATTTTTATTTCTCCTACCTCATCAATAGTTTTTGTGTTTTCGGGAAGATGCGGAAATGCAACAGTTGATTTGAGCTCTGAAAGGTTAATTTCAACAACCTCATCATACTCTGCATCCTCATCGGCTTCATATATTTTATATTCACGAAGAGAACGACCGTTAACATATTCAAGAGTTGTTTCGTCAACAGGAAAAATTCCGTTCTTTGCACCGCACTCAATAGCCATATTGCAAATGCAAAGGCGGTCATCCATTGAAAGATTTTTAACTCCGTCGCCGCAGAACTCGAGGCTCTTATAAAGAGCGCCGTCAACGCCGATTTTTCCGATAAGGTGAAGAATAACATCCTTACCGCTTACATATTTTCTTTTTTCACCTGTTAAAACAACTTTAATTGCCGAAGGAACCTTAAACCAAGCTTTGCCCGTTATCATTCCTGCCGCCATATCGGTTGAGCCCACACCGGTTGAAAAAGCGCCGAGAGCACCGTATGTACAGGTGTGGCTGTCGGCACCGATAACGCAGTCGCCGCAGGTAACAATTCCTTTTTCGGGAAGAAGAGCATGCTCTATTCCCATATTTCCTACATCGTAATAATGAAGAATATCGTTCTTTGCGGCAAATTCACGAACCTGCTTACAGTTCATTGCCGACTGAATATCCTTGTTAGGTGTAAAATGATCCATAACAAGAGCAATTCTCGTTTTATCGAAAACAGAGGTTTTGCCGAACTTATTCATTTCGTTGATTGCAACGGGAGATGTTACATCGTTTCCGAGAACAAGATCAAGCTTTGCCTCAATAAGCTGACCTGCACACACGCTTTCAAGACCTGCGTGTGATGCAAGTATTTTTTGAGTCATAGTCATTGACATATGTGCCACCGCCTTTAAATTACATCATCAATAATTGAATGCTCGCCTCTTTCAAGCGCGGTTGCGCCCGTTCTTGCAAGCTCTATAATTCCGTACTGCTCAACCTTATCTATGAATTCTTCAAGAACATCGGCTGTTCCGGTTAATTCAAGAGTCATGGATTTTAAGGTTACATCCTTCACTCTTGCGCCGTATTTTTGATTAAGGGCGAGAACGGCATTCTTTGCATCTATTCCCTGAGCCTTAACCTTAACAAGCAAGAGCTCGCTTCCGACAGCGTTTTCATCGTTTAAAACAACAACCTTTTCAACAATTTCAAGCTTCAAAAGCTGCTGACAAATCTGCCTAACATATTCGGGCTGAGTTGTGCAAACGATAGTCATTCTCGAAAAACGAGGGTCCTCAGTTTCACAAACAGTGAGAGAATCAATATTATATCCGCGGCGACTGAAAAGCCCTGCAACGCGCTGAAGAGTACCGCTTGTATTTTTTACCAATGCTGCAAGAATCAATTTCTCTGTCATTACAAAATCCCCCTTACATTTTTTCAATAATATCGGTGTGTGCTCCTCCGGGAGGAATCATGGGAAGAACATTTGAATCGGGTGAAATCACACAATCAATAAGAACGGGCTCGTTCATTTCGATTGCAGCCTTCATAACGCTGTCAATTTCATCATTACTGCTTATTCTCATACCCTTAACGCCGAAGGCCTCCGCAACCTTAACGAAATCGGTTGCACGGTGTGGGTCGGTATCGGCAAATCTGTTGCCGTAAAAAATCTTCTGCCACTGACGAACCATTCCCAAAACAGTATTGTTCATAACCACCATTACAACAGGGATTTGATATGAAGCCATTGTTGCAAGCTCGGAAAGATTCATATGGAATCCGCCGTCGCCAACAAACATTACAACCTTTTGATTAGGACATCCGACTGCCGCGCCCATTGCAGCGCCCATTGAATATCCCATTGTTCCGAGACCTCCTGAAGTTAAGAGTGTTCTCGGCTTTTTGTATTTATAAAACTGTGCAGCCCAAAGCTGATGCTGACCTACATCTGTTACGATAATTGCATCGTCATCGGTATATTTATCCGCAGCCTCAATAACGAGCTGAGGATTAACATAATCGCCGATTTGATTCTGAACAAAGGGTCTTTTCCATGAATTAATTTCTTCCTTCCACTCTGAGTGACTCTGCTGTTCAACTGCTTTTGTAAGAGCGGGAATTGCTTCGGCAAGATCTCCTCTGAGGTGGTAGTTTGAAACAAGATTTTTATCCATTTCAGCCGCATCTATATCAATATGTAATATTTCGGCTTTGGGTGCAAATTTCCCCCTGTTTCCTGCAACGCGGTCAGAGAATCGAGCGCCGCAAACAACAAGAACATCGCACTGAGCCGCAGCTCTGTTTGCCTCGTATCTTCCGTGCATTCCGATTAATCCAACATGAAGCTCGTGATTATTCGGGAAAGCACCGAGTCCCATCAAAGATGAAACCACGGGAGCATCTATTTTTTCAGCAAAGGTTATTAAATCCTCACCAACATTTGATGAAATTGCTCCGCCGCCGACATAAATGAGCGGCTTCTTAGCATTTGAAAGAAGCTCAACAGCCGCCTCAAAGCAATGCTTCTTTGCTTTTTTGCTCTCATCCGGAACCTGTGCAGGCTCAGGAGTATATTCGCATTTAGCCGCCGTAATATCCTTCGGAATATCAACAAGAACCGGACCTTTTCTGCCGGAAATTGCAATTTTAAACGCTTTTCTGATTGTGGGGGCGAGCTCCTCAACGCTTTTAACCATAAAATTATGCTTGGTTATCGGCATTGTAATACCGGTAATATCAATCTCCTGGAATGAATCTCTTCCGATAAGAGAAGTTCCGACATTACATGTGATTGCAACCATGGGAATTGAATCCATATATGCTGTTGCAATTCCGGTAACAAGGTTTGTTGAGCCGGGACCCGATGTTGCAAAGCACACTCCTACCTTACCTGTTGCTCTGCTGTAACCGTCCGCGGCATGTGAAGCTCCCTGCTCATGTGAAGTCAAGATATGCTTGAAGGTGTCGCCGTATTTATACAGCTCGTCAAAAATATTAAGAATTGTTCCGCCCGGGTAACCGAAAATAGTATCTACACCCTGCTCCTTTAAGGTTTCAAGAACAATCTGCGAACCGTTTAATTCCATAATTTCCTCTCCTGACTGCTTTGCGTTTTTAAATAACTTTATATATTTTAGAATATTTATATAGCATTGTCAAGACAAATTTATACTTGTATTACTTGAAGATTTGTTATATACTTGTTTGGTAAAAAAATTTGTTTTGGAGATATAATTATGAAACTCGGTATTGTTGGTCTGCCGAATGTCGGCAAAAGCACTTTATTTAACGCTATAACAAATGCGGGTGCGCAATCGGCAAACTATCCTTTCTGCACTATTGAGCCGAATGTGGGTATGGTTTGCGTTCCCGATGAAAGGCTGGACAAGCTCAGAGAAATGTACAATCCTGCAAAATTCACTCCTGCCACTATTGAATTTGTTGATATTGCAGGGCTTGTTAAAGGTGCAAGCAAGGGCGAAGGCTTGGGCAATAAATTCCTTTCTCACATCAGAGAGGTTGATGCAATCGTTCATGTTGTTCGTTGCTTTGAAAATGACGACATAACACATGTTGACGGCTCTATTGACCCTGTAAGGGATATTGAAACAATAAACCTTGAGCTTATTTTCAGCGACCTTGATTTGCTGCAAAAAAGAATTGACAACAGAAAAAAAGCGATGAAGGGTGACAAAAGCATTGCATCCGAAGTGGAATTTCTCGAAAGACTGCAAAGTGAAATGGAAACGGGAAAAACCGCAAGAATGGTTGAAATGACCGATGATGAGCGTGCTTACTTAAAAGAGGTTGCACTTCTTACCACCAAAAAGGTTATCTACGCCTGCAATATGAGCGAGGAGGATTTTGCAAACGGAATTGAAGATAACGAAAACTTCAAGAAGGTTTGTGAAATTGCGTCTCTTGAAGGAGCCGAAACTCTTCCTATTTGTGCAGAAACAGAAGCGCAAATTGCAACCCTTGAAGAAGACGAAAAAGCCCTTTTCCTTGCAGATCTCGGACTTGAAAAGAGCGGTCTTGACAGACTTATAAAAAAGAGCTACTCTCTTCTCGGTCTCATTTCATTTCTCACCGCAGGCGAGCCCGAGGTTAGAGCGTGGACAATCAAAAAAGGAACAAAGGCACCTCAGGCAGCAGGAAAAATTCACACTGATTTTGAAAGAGGATTTATCAGAGCGGAGGTTGTTTCCTTTGATGACCTTATGGCCTGCCAAAGCATGAGCGCGGCAAAGGAAAAAGGACTTGTAAGAAGCGAAGGAAAAGAATATGTTATGAAAGACGGCGATGTTGTTCTTTTCCGTTTCAATGTTTAATCTTTTTTTATTTCAAAAAATAATAGACATTTCTTAACAAAATCTACTGTTTTCTGATTATTTTCGGCGTTTTGTTGCAAATGCACAAAAATAAGCCTTGACTTATGAAATCTTTTGTATTATATTAAGTTTATGGTGGTTAGTAATATGCAAATTAATAATAATCAAAATCAAGCAGAATTACTCCGCCTTGCATTAAACGGCGATAACAACGCCATGAACACGCTTATAAGTCAATTTCGTCCTATTGTTGAAATTATTGCTTCTAAGTACAATCATTCAATGCTTGAAAACGATGATATTATTCAGGAAGGAATGATTGGTCTTATCGCAGCATTCAACTCCTATGACGAAAGCAAGGGTGCAGCTCTTAAAACATACGCAGGCCGCTGTATTGAAAATTCAATTCAAAGTGCTTTGCGCAAGTTAAACCGAAAGAAAGATGTTCCGCAGGACAATTTTGTTCCTTACGAAGAAAAATATCTCGGGGATTATCAGGGTGTGCTCAGTGCCGAGGACGCGTTTCTTGCTAACGACAGCGTTCAGCATCTTAACAATCTTATTTACGAAAAGCTTTCGGTTTTTGAAAATGAGGTTATTAAGCTTTACATTGTCGGAGAAAGTTACGGCGAAATCGCAAGCAAATTAGGAAAGACTCCAAAAGCGATTGATAATGCTCTTCAGCGAATCAGAAAAAAATTAAAGGATTTCATTTTCTGATGGCTGACTTCCCCAGCAAATCTATATTTTTCAGTGAGGTAATTTTTATGTACGAAGACAAAACATTAGTTTGTAAGGACTGCGGAAACGAATTTGTTTTTACAGCAGGCGAGCAGGAGTTCTATGCAGAAAAAGGCTTTGTTAACGAGCCCCTTCGCTGCAAGGAATGCAGAACAGCAAGAAAGAACGCCGCAAAGGGTCCGAGAGAGTACCACGATGCAGTTTGCGCTAAATGCGGAAAAGAATGCAAGGTTCCTTTCGCTCCCCGCGAGGACAGACCTGTTTATTGCAGTGAATGCTTTGCAGAAATGCAGAATGAGGCTGCTGCCGAATAATTAATGAATTAAAATGCCGACAGTGTATCTGTCGGTATTTTTTTATCTTTTAATAATTTTTTGCTTGACATCTTAATTAGTCTATGATAATATAATTTAGCACAAACGGAGAGATACCGAAGTGGTCATAACGGAACGGTCTTGAAAACCGTCGTGTCGCAAGGCACCGTGGGTTCGAATCCCACTCTCTCCGCCACAAGCAATTTCGGTTGCTTGCTACAACTTGACAGCGGTAACTATGTTACCCGGTTTGGAGAAGTACTCAAGCTGGTGACGAGGCGCCCCTGCTAAGGGCGTAGGCCGGGCAACCGACGCGGGAGTTCGAATCTCCCCTTCTCCGCCAAATGTCCACGGTAATTTTGATAGAATTATCGTGGGCTTTTTCTTTTTTGACGGGCTGTATTGTGATAAAATAAGTTTGACAAATCGGAATTTGTAAAGAGCATTTTCCCATAAAGGAACGTATGATTTGACTGCATGGAACTGTTCACACAATTTCGTCATTGAAAGGAACTTCAAATTTTATGGAAATAAAAAACCACAAAAAGACACTGATTACATGTTATATCGGATTTATCACGCAGGCAATTGTTGCAAATTTCACGCCGCTGCTGTTTTTGCGATTTCATGCCGAGTTTGATATACCGATTGCGCAAATCGCCTTGATTTCCACCGCTTTTTACATTGTCCAAATTCTTGTGGATGTATTTTGCGCCAAATTTGTTGACCGGATCGGATATCGAAAATGCGTAGTTGCATCGCAAATTACTTCTGCCGCAGGTTTGATTTTATTGGCGTTTTTGCCAAACCTTCTTCCGAACTACCTTTTGGGAATTCTGATCAGTGTTGTGATCTACGCTGTTGGAAGCGGACTGATTGAGGTTTTGGTCAGTCCCATTGTGGAGGCATGTCCGTTTGAAAATAAAGACAGCGTGATGAGTCTGCTGCATTCCTTTTATTGCTGGGGCGTGGTGGGCGTTGTTTTGGTCTCCACATTGTTTTTTGCGCTGTTTGGTATTGAAAACTGGCGTATCATGGCCTGCCTGTGGGCGATTGTTCCGCTTATCAATGCATACAATTTCTCAGTATGCCCGATCGAGTGTTTAGCGGAGGAAGGCAAAGGAATGACGCTGAAAGAGCTGTTGAGCAAGCCCGCCTTTTGGGTTTTTATCCTTTTAATGATCGGCGCGGGTGCAAGCGAAGCATCTATGGCGCAATGGGCATCTGCTTTTGTTGAATCTGCGCTGGGCTTTTCCAAAAGCATCGGGGACTTGATCGGTCCTTGTATGTTTGCGGCAACGATGGGACTCAGCCGTCTCCTGTACGGCAAATTCGGTCATAAAATAAATTTGCCGAACTTCATGTTGGGATCCGGGATACTGTGCTTGATCTGTTATTTGCTGACAGCCATCTCCTCCCAGCCGATCTTCGGACTGCTGGGGTGTATTCTCTGCGGATTTTCTGTGGGGATCATGTGGCCGGGTTCGATCAGCATTTCTTCTGCCCGGATGCCCTTGGGGGGAACAGCCTTGTTTGCCTTGCTTGCTATGGGCGGAGATTTGGGGGCATCTATTGGTCCGAGCATCATCGGCATCTTTACGCAGAATGCAAATGATAATTTGAAAGCCGGAATGCTTGCAGCAATCGTGTTTCCGATACAACAGATCATTGCGCTCTGCATTATAAAATTGTTCATCCCATCAAGCAAGCACGACACTTAGTCTCTGGGTTTTCATTGATACTTCAATTTGTCGGTACAGCTTGAACTCTTGCTTCGCTCTGACAGGGGGTGCAACTGGGAAAAAGCTGCACCCCTTTGAACTGCAAATTGCACCCCTTAACGAGTTTCTATTAAAATTAGCGTTATTTGCCAAAAAGAAAAGTCGTTTTTACGGCTTTTCTTTTTTTATTTTATGCATTTCAAACAAAATGAACCTCATTATGAAATATTTTGTAAAATTCATCATAATACTAAAATAACTGATTAAACAACTTATGAATTGAGGGATTGATTATGTGCGGAATTATCGGTTACACAGGATATGATGAAGCAAGAGGAATATTAATAAAAGGGCTTAAATCACTTGAATATCGAGGATACGACAGCGCAGGAATAGGCGTTTACAATAAAGAAAAAAAGGAATGTATTATTAAAAAATGTACCGGCAGAGTTAATACTCTTGAAAAAAAAACTGATGATATGAGAGGAACATGCGGAATAGGTCATACTCGCTGGGCAACTCACGGTGGTGTTAGTGATTCAAACTCACATCCTCACAAATTCGGCGAGGTAAGCGTTGTTCACAACGGAATTATTGAAAACTGCGAAACTCTTAAGCACACCTTAGGCGTTGAAAATGAGCTGAAATCCGATACCGATTCCGAGCTTGCGGCGGTGCTGATTGATAAATACTATAATAGTGATCCTATCGTTGCAATTTCAAAAGCGGTTAAGGAGCTGAGCGGAACCTTTGCTCTTGCTATTATGTTTGATTCCATTCCCGATGCTGTTTACACTGTCAGAAATGTCAGCCCAATAGTTTGCTGTTCGGGAGAAAACGGTTCTTTTATCGCGTCCGATATAATTGCGCTCGCAGAATACTGCAATGAATATTTTGTTCTTCCCGAATTCTCAATTGCAGAGGTAACTAAAGAGAAAATTACTGTTTTCGATTTAGATAAAAATATTATACATCCTCAAATGATTAAAACCGACTCGGTTTTGAAATCCTCGGGAAAAGACGGCTATCCGTTTTATATGGAAAAAGAAATTTGCGAACAGCCCTCTGCAATAAAGAATACACTTGAATCGAGAATCTCAAACGGACAGGTTACTTTTAAAAACGATAATATTGACGAAGCTGTTTTTTCTAAATGCAAATGTATAAGCGTTATCGCCTGCGGAACAGCAATGCATGCAGGGCTTATCGGAAAAAATATTATTGAAAAATACTGCCGTATTCCCGTTACCGTTTATAATGCAAGTGAATATATGTATTCTTCGCCCATAATCAGCAATGATACGCTCGTTATATGCGTTTCTCAAAGCGGAGAAACAATAGACACTCTTGAAGCGTTAAAATATGCAAAGAGAAATAACGCAATGAGTATATCCATTGTTAATGTGAGAAACTCTTCAATAGCACGCGAAAGTGATAATGTTATTTATACCGATGCAGGTCCGGAAATTGCCGTTGCTTCCACAAAGGCGTACACAACGCAATCGGCAATCTTTTATCTTATTGCGGCTAAAATTGCAAAGATAAATAAGCAAATGAATGAAAACGAGCTTTTTGATTTTACAAACGAGCTTTTAAAAATCCCTCAAAGTGTTGAAGATATTATTAACAGAAAAAATGAAATTCACGCTCTTTCATCTTTGATGCTTTCATCTGAACACGCCTTTATGATTGGCAGAGGTATTGACTTTCCTGCGCTTCTCGAAGCCTCTTTGAAGCTTAAAGAGATATCTTATATTCACTCAGAGGCATTTGCATCGGGTGAATTAAAGCACGGAACAATCGCTCTTATAACCGAAAGCACTCCGGTTATTTCTCTTTTAACTCAGGAAAAATTAAAATCAAAGCAGATATCAAATGTTAAAGAGGTTCAATCCAGAGGAGCTCTTGTTATAAGCTTTATCAAAAAATCTTTCTGCGATAATTGCACCGATAATTGCTTCCTGCTTCCCGAACTAAAGGATGATTTTATGCCCATACCGTCTGTTGCTGCTTTACAGTACTTTGCATACTTTGTTTCATCGGATAAAGGGCTTGATGTTGACAAACCGAGAAATCTTGCCAAGGTTGTTACGGTAGAATAAACAGTATTTTCACCTCTTAAGAATTCTTTTTCGACATTTTGTAAAAAGTTTTAAATTATACTTTATCACGGTTCATTTTTCTGCTATAATAAGTTGACTTCGGTAATAACCGACAAATTTATAGCACAGAGGTATTTTTATGGGCGGTTTTTTTGCAGCAGCATTAAATGAAGATTGCGTTTTTGATTTGTTTTTCGGTGTTGATTATCATTCCCATCTCGGAACAAGGCGAGCAGGAATGGCTGTTTACAACAGTGAAACGGGCTTCGACAAAGCAATTCACAACATTGAAAACGCTCCCTTCAGAACTAAGTTTACGAAAGAATCAAATTCAATGTGCGGAAATCTCGGAATCGGCTGTATTTCCGATTTTGAGGCTCAGCCCATTCTTGTTCGCTCCCATCACGGAACATTTGCCATTACAACTGTCGGAAAAATTAACAACAGCAATGAAATTGTTGAGAAAATTTTAAGCAACAACACTCACTTTTTTGAAATGCAAAACGGTGATATTAACCCCACCGAGCTTGTTGCGGCAATTATTAACCAAAAAGAGAATTTTATTGAGGGAATTAAATATGCTCAGGATATAATCGACGGCTCAATGAGTATGCTTATTCTTACCCCGAAAGGAATTTATGCCGCAAGAGATAAAAAAGGCAGAACTCCGATTGTTCTCGGTGAAAAGGATACCGGCTTCTGTGCAAGCTTTGAAAGCTTTGCATACCTTAATCTCGGTTACACAGATTATAAAGAGCTCGGACCCGGTGAAATTGTTGTTTTAACTCCAAACAGCGTTAAAACTCTTGTTTCACCCGGCAATGATATGAAAATATGCACATTCCTTTGGGTTTACTACGGTTATCCCTCTTCATCATATGAAGGAATAAGCGTTGAAAAAATGCGATATAACTGCGGCAGACTTCTTGCAAGGAGAGACAATGTTAAGCCCGATATTGTTGCAGGCGTTCCCGACTCAGGTATTGCTCACGCTATCGGCTACGCAAACGAATCCGGCGTTCCGTTTTCAAGGCCTTTTGTAAAATACACTCCCACATGGCCCCGCTCATTCATGCCCACTCATCAGAGTAAGCGTAATTTGATTGCAAAAATGAAGCTTATTCCCGTGCACGATTTAATAGAGGGAAAAAGCCTTCTTCTTATAGACGATTCAATCGTTAGAGGCACCCAGCTTAGAGAAACGACTGAATTTCTTTATGCAAGCGGCGCCAAAGAGGTTCATATCAGACCTGCTTGCCCTCCCCTGCTTTTCGGATGTAAATATCTTAATTTCTCTCGTTCGGGATCGGAAATGGAATTGATTACAAGGCGCGTAATTAAAGAGCTTGAGGGTAAGAACCCCGATGAAAAAATGCTCGCAGAATATGCAGATCCCGATAGTGAGAAATACAAAGCAATGGTTGAAAAAATCGGCGAAAAGCTTCATTTTACATCGCTTAGATATCATCGCCTTGACGATATGATAAGCGCTGTTGGTATAGATGCTTCAAAGCTTTGCACCTACTGCTGGAACGGAAAGGAATAAGTAGTAACGCTTTTTTATAATTTGAATAGAATATAGCAGATGTTTTATTACGGTGTTACGCCCAAGAGCAAAATTAAAGAGGCTGTCATTTTGACAGCCTCTTTTTTTACGCTTATTTTGTTTTTACCGATTTAACCTTCGACCAAGAACCGTAAACCTTTTTGCCGTTTACTGTTTTATAGGCTCTGACACGAACATAATATGTTTTCTTAGATTTGAGTTTACTGATTGTTTTTGTGAATTTTTTATTTCCCTTATAGTATTTACTGCTCGTTGTTTTCTTCGTGAATTTTTTAGAAGTGCTGTACTGCACCTGATATCCGCTAACCGATGAAACCTTTTTCCATGTTATTTTAAAAGACTTCTTGCTCTTAACAAGCTTTTTTATTGTTGCTTTGCCCGGTTTCTTTACAGTGGTTTTTTTCTGTTCTTCAACAGGAGCTTCTACAACTACAACGGGCTGTGAGGGAGTGGGCTCTGAAGGAACAATCGGCACAGGCGCAATATAATTTGGATTTTCTTTATTGCACACAGAACAATTTTTATTATTTGTTCCGAAATCATGAGGCAATTTCTCAACGGTTTTTACAATGCTTGATGAGCATATTTTGCACGAGCTTGTCTCTTCTCCATCAGAATAACAGGTTGGTATTGTTCTTACAACCCAATTATTATCCGAAATATGAATATCGTTAATTACATTTTCATCAACAAAATCCTTAAAATATGAAAGTGCAATAACACAATCGCTTGTTGCAATCACATTCTCTGTCCCACCGGTGCAGAACACTCCGCTGACTTTACTTTCAAAGCTTTCGCAAAGCATTACATATGCTTGTGTGGCTTTTTCACTTTCTCCTAATGAAGAATATGCCATAACCGCAAGAGCCGTTGAATCTGCATTTGCATCGGGAGTGCCCTTTTCACTTTCGAAATAGCCCTGCTCCTTTTTATACTTATCGAGAACCCGAAGCGCATCGTCAACATAGATTTTATAGTCTTCCTTATAATAAGAAAGGGCTGTTAAAAACATTGAGTCGTTGTCCGATTTAAATCCATAAAAATTAAAACCGTTTGACATTGAATAGTTTTCAAGGGAATAATCAATAAGGCTCTTTGCAAAATCATTTTCAGAATGATTATAAGCCGCTTCAACGGCAACTCTTAGAAGATACGGGCTTGAGCAATCGGGACTTTCCATACCTTTAAATGCCGAAATAATATTAAATCCATCAAACTCTTCGGAATTAAGTCCGATTAAATCAAGAATTTGAATAACGGCACCGTAAAGTGCAATGCTTTCCTCCGCCTTTCCGGGATCCGAGCTTTGAATAAGCTTTCCTTCGTTTGCTTCAAGATTTGTTTTTATCAACTCAACGAAAGACGAATTATATTCGCTCATATCGCATCCTGCTTTGAGATATGCAAGATATTTTATTGCATTTGAAGCATTCAAGCTCTTTGTAAGTGCTTCTTTACTTTGCTCAATACAGTAAGAAGCACCGTTTTGAAGCTGTTTTGATACATAATTTGAAACATCGGTATTAACAACTGTTATTCTTGCATAAGGGAGAAAAACAGGTGTTCCGTTGAATAATGTATCCTCCGATACCGAAATCTCATAAGTTCCAGGAGCTGAGAAAGAAAGAGCAATGCTTCCGTTTTCATCAGTTGTTCCTATTTCTTTATCAATATAGTTTTCCGGGTCATAGCAGGTTACTATTGCATTAGGTACGGGTGCATTGCAGGGATTCCAATTCGAATCATAGCTTTCAGCATTAAGAGTGAGATTAACGCTCTGATTTACAAGCGCTGTGCTTTCCCTTTGACTGAAATAAGTGTAACTATCCCCATAATAAGAAGTTTGATAAAATGCGAACTCGATATAATCCCCTGCACTGACGGTTTCGCTGAAGCCATTCGGCATCAAACCGTTTTTGCGATAAGAAATTGCAGAGGTGTTCTCTCCGAAAGCAGAATTAAACATACCTCCGGAAACAGTTAAATAGTCGCTTCCTGCAAAATCCTCCTCACCGAACATTTCTATATGAGCAGCAATAACTGCATCAAGAATTGTTGGCTCAGATGAAAAATCATTTGCTCCGACCTGTTCGGCATAAATATCGGAAAGCTGAGAAGATACGGTCAGTTCACAATTTCTGAGTGTAAACATTTCGGAATCACAAACGCTGAATTCTATAACGGCAGAAGAAGCGTTTTGTGAAAATGCCTGTGCCGGAAACGCAAACATTGCGCTTACTGCCAAGACGGCACATAAAAATACGGACATAATTTTTTTCATATTAATTCACATAGCCTTTCCGGCTACAAATAGTTATTAAAAATCACAGTTAATCCTTGTTGTAGCCGGACAAGGCGTGATGCAAATTTTGAGGGCAATATAATTAGATAGTGTGTTTTTTTACACTATTCCCCCAAATTTAATTAGACAAAGAAAAGGCTCCCCTGCAATATACAGAGAAGCGCAAAATAGCTATAAGAAAGTTATCATTGCTGTGCTTCCCATTTGCCCAAAGCTGAATGATATTCTGCGGCAGGTATCCCGGCTCGGAATATATCTTATTAATATATTAATAAGAATACATTTGCGCCTTCTCGTTTCCGATGGCGTTGCAAATGATTCGTTCCTTACGGTAATGGCGGTTGCTCAGGACTTGCACCTGATTCCGGTTTAATTCCTCTCGGAAACCGCAGAATTTATTTTGTTTTTTTAATTATAACACTGTTGAAAAAAATGTCAACAATCTGCTGCAAAAAGAGCATATCCTAATGCAGGCAAACACAAAGCTTCGCCTTTCACCTCACTTGAAAAAACATTATAAGAGTTTTTCCATTCTCCTATATTTATCATTGCTTTTTCATTTTGAGTGTTAACGGCAACCAAAACAGCACCGTTCTTAGACCGTCTTTCATAAGCAACAGCACCGTTTGAAGCATAAATAAAATTAATTTCCCCATCCTTAAATGCAGGATAAGCATGTCTGATTTCACCGAGCCTAATATACCATTTAAGAAGCTCTTTATTTTGATTTTTCCAATCCATACAGCCTCTGTTGAATGGATCCTTCATACCCTGCATACCTGCTTCATCGCCGTAATAAAGACTCGGAACACCGGGCAGAGTATATTGAAGAAGCGATGCAAGACGGAGCATTTTTATTCCGTGTCTGAACTGTTCCTTTGAAAGAGCATTATGCTCATACTGCCACTCACGGGAGCACCCTTCACAATTCTCTCCTGCAAGGCGCGTTATTGCTCTTTGCGTATCATGAGTGCCGATATGATTCATAAGTATATTTAAAACTATCGGAGGATAGCTTTCAACTATCTCCATAATACTGTTTTCAAACGCTTTTGAATTACCGTTGCGAACAAAATCGAGAATTGCATTTGCAAAGGGATAATTCATTACACTGTCAAGCTGGTCTCCGAGCAGATAACGCCGACGCTGAGAATACGCCTCTTTAGTTACTGCATTTTCCCAAACCTCACCGATTATAACAGCCTGAGAATTTTCTTGCTTAACCGCTTTTCTCAAATCATCAAGAAAAACATCGGGAAGCTCATCTGCAACATCAAGCCTCCAGCCTGAAATTCCGCACTTCATCCACCGGCGCAGAATTCCGTTTTCAGCGCAAATATATTTGCGATAGCTTTCATTTTCCTCGTTGATTTCGGGAAGAAGCTTTATTCCCCACCAAGACTGATATTCATCGGGCCATTTAACAAATTTGTACCAAGAATAATACGGACTGCTTTTGCTGTTGTAGGCGCCCAAATCTGCGTACCTTGAATACATATTAAAATAACGGCTGTCACAACCCGTGTGGCTGAATACCCCGTCAAGAATAATGCTGATACCGTACTTTTCCTTAGCGGTTTTACAAAGCGATTTCAAATCTGACTCGCTTCCGAGAAGAGGATCTATTCTTTCATAATCCGCAGTATCATAGCGGTGATTTGAATGCGATTCAAAAATAGGATTAAGATATATGCAGGTAACTCCGAGCTTTGAAATATAGGGAAGCTTTTCTTCAATACCCTTTAAATCGCCTCCGAAATAATCGTTATTCCAAATGCCGTTCATCTGCTCTTCTTTCCAAAACGGCTCTTCTCCCCAACTGCGCATAACCCTGCTTTTCGGAATATTCTTTTTCACCTTATCGGATTTAAAAAACCTATCGGGAAAGATTTGATATATTAAACCGCCCTTTAGAAATGCAGGGGTTTGAAAATACTTATCGTACACGGTTTGCTGAAAATCACAATCAAATTTTCCGAATTCGCCGATTCCACCGCCTGCATTACCCAAAACATTTATTCCCCAGGGAGTTTCGAGTTCAAAATGATACCAATAAAGACCGGGAGTTGTTGCACAAAAATGAAGCTCCCAATTTTCAAAATCGTTTGAATTCATGCCCGCCCAGAACATTCCGTAGCGAACATAATCCTCTCCTTCCTTTTTTACAACCAAAAAAGCCGCAGAACATTTAAATGAACGCGGCACAACAATGCGCAAATGCTCACTGAAATCAGTGGCAATTGCGCTGATATTCGATTTATAATATTTATCTCTTGAATTAAAAGGTATCATAATCTCGAATTATTTTGTTGATTTTTTTGATGATTTACTTTTCGGAGCTTTGGGAGAATCCGCCTTTTTTGCAGGAGCTTTCTTTTCAGCAGGTTTCTTTTCAGCAACCTTCTTTTCGGAAGCCTTTTTTTCCGGAGCTTTCTTTTTAGGCTCCTGATTTTTTACTGTGGCTTCTGCTTTTTTTGCAGGCTTTTCTTCCTTAAACTCAACAGGCTTTGTGTGCCAAATATTGTTTGCATAGTCCATTATTGAACGGTCTGCACTGAACACACCTGCACCTGAAATATTCATAAGGCTCATTCTTGCAAATGCAAGTCTGTCCTTATAGGCTTCAGCAGAAATGCGCTGTGCTTTCTGATAATCCTCAAAATCAGCAAGAACCATATAAGGATCTATATTCATAAGTGATGAGGAAATTTCTCCGAACTGCTTGCCGTTGATTCCGTTTTGAACAGCTTCAACAGCATCCTTAAGAATCTTATTGTTATTGAGGTAATTCATCGGACAGTATCCACTGCGCTTAATCTGCTCAACCTCGGGAGTTTTCATACCGAAAATAAAGATATTATCCTCTCCAACTGCATCATAAATCTCAACATTTGCTCCGTCGAGAGTTCCGAGAGTAACTGCACCGTTAAGCATAAGCTTCATATTTCCTGTACCCGAAGCCTCTGTTCCTGCAAGTGAAATCTGCTCACTGATATCGGCAGCAGGCATAAGAAGCTCTGCAAGAGAAACAGAATAGTCCTCAACAAAAACAACCTTAATTCTGCCGTTAATATCGGGATCGTTATTAATAAGCTTTGAAAGAGAGTCAATTAGCTCAATAATCTTTTTTGCCATAAAGTAGCCGGGCGCTGCCTTTGAAGCAAAAATATATGTTCTCGGCTCAAAATCCATTGAGGGATTAGCCTTGAGCATTTGATATTCTGCAATGATATTAAGAACATTCAAATGCTGCCTTTTATACTCATGAAGGCGCTTAACCTGAACATCAAACATTGATTCGGGATCAATCTCGATACCGTTTCTCTTTTTAACAACCTCTGCAAAGCGTTTTTTGTTTGCGAGCTTAATTTCGTTAAGTCTTGTGAGAACCTGTTTATCGTCTGCAAAGCTACGGAGCTTAAGAAGCTCTGAGCTGTTGGTAATAAACTCATCGCCGATTAATTCGGTAATAAACTTAGTTAATTCGGGATTTGCCTGACAAATCCATCTTCTGAAAGCAATACCGTTTGTTACATTTGTGAATTTATTGGGAGTAAGAGTATAGAAATCGTTGAATACTGTTTCTTTTAAAATCTCAGAATGGAGCGCCGAAACACCGTTTACGCTGTGAGAGCCTGCAACGCAGAGATTTGCCATTCTGACAACTCCGTTTGAAATAACAGCCATTCTCTCAACCTTGCCGGCATCGTTGGTTGCGCCCCAAACATATGCTCTGAAGCGGTTATCGATTTCCTTTGTAATCTCATAAATTCTCGGAAGAAGCCTTCTGTAAAGCTCTTCGCTCCAGCACTCAAGTGCCTCTTTCATTACCGTGTGATTTGTGTAGGCAACTGTTTTTGTTACAATATTCCAAGCGCTGTCCCAATCATAACCGCACTCATCAAGCATTATTCTCATAAGCTCGGGAATTGCCATTGTGGGATGCGTGTCGTTAATATGAATTGCAACCTTGTCCGAAAGATTATCAAGAGTACCGTACTTTGCAAGATGACGGCGTATAATATCCTGAATTGAAGCTGAAACAAGGAAATACTGCTGGCGCAAACGAAGAGATTTACCCTCCGGA
>CAMFBH010000021.1 GCA_945948515.1 uncultured Clostridia bacterium | reverse complement strand
TCAATCATTGCAATGCCGTCAACAGCAAAGCACGGTTTGGTTTCAAGAATAGTAACAATTATCACTGAGGGCTCGGCAATAACAACACCGCGTAACGATGTAAACTATGTTGTTACGGAATACGGCATAGCTCAGCTCAAGGGAAAAACGATTAAAGAAAGAGCGGTTGAGCTAATAAAAATTGCACACCCGAAATTCCGACCAATGCTTTGCATAGAATACGCAAAAAGATTTAACGAGAAACCCTTTACAAAAGAAGAAATTGTTGAATTTTTAAAAGAAAATGTTTTATAAAAATAGGGCTTGTTTACCAAGCCCTATTTTTTATTCCACTATTATTGCATCAACCGGACAATTCTCTGCGGCTTCATTGCAGGATTGTTCAAGCTCTTTGGGCACATCGGTTGTAATTGTTCGCGATAGTGATTCATCGTCAAGTTCAAAAACAGAAGGACATGTTGCTACACAAAGTCCACATCCGATGCAAAGCTCTCTGTTTACAAACGCTTTCATTTTTTCACCTCAATGCTTTCTGAAATTTTATTCTTAACAGAATTATAAATTTCGACTGCTTTAAATCTTAATTTATATTTCCCCGAAGAAGAAATAATTTCATATTCTTCATCGCTTACAACATTTTTAATTTCACTGTCGCTAACCTCGGGAAGACATATAGCCGGAAACATAACGCACCACCAATTCTTCCCCTCTCCGCTTCCGATAACAATTTTTAGTGAATTATAAAAACCCGAAGGTAAGGTTATATCATCATATTCTCGAGTGGAAAAGTATTCTTTTCCTACTTCAACAAAAACATCGTCATCACAGTTATTCTGTCTTAAAATATCTTCAGCGCTTTTTTTGAAATCAGCAAGATGGTTTTCTGCTGTTTTAATAGAATCGCTCATTGTTTTACAGTCCATAAATGAATCGGCGTATTGAGTTAGTATTTCATCTCTTACTTTCAGTTTAAGGCTTTGATCCTCATTTGAATCGGAATTTGCAACAATATGGAGGCGGAAAACTTCATTTGATATTTTTTCTGTTGACGAGAAAAAACTAAAGAAGGAAAACAGAATCATTAGCATTGCTAAAAAAACAGATGAAAAAATAGTGAATCTTTTAACCATAAAAAAACCTGCCTTTCACAATAATGATTGGCAGGTTTAAACATATTTATTCAAAAATTTTACAACCGCTTGTTACCGGATTGCAAAGATAAACATCCTTTGCATAATTTTTCAGCTGTTCACACGCGGCTTTGGCATTGGCTTTATCATCAAAAATTCCGAAAACTGTAGGACCGCTTCCGCTCATACAAACACCGAGGGCTTTATTATCACGCATAATTTGTTTTATTTCAATTCTGTTCGGAACCTCAATAAACTGTTCAAAAACATTTTCCATATTCGAAGATATTTCTTTTAAATCACGGCTTTGAATTGCGCAAAGCATTTCAAATTTCCTCGGTGTGTGAATTTTTCCGTAGAAATCATATTGCTTAAATGCATGTCCGGTATTGACTGAGAAATCAGGCTTTGCCAAAACAATGAAACAGCTTCTGAGAGGCTTAACCTTGCTAAGCACCTCTCCTATTCCCTGAGATAAAAGCGTTCCTCCCACAATGCAAAACGGAACATCCGCACCGATTTTAACTCCGATTTCACACAACTCATCATCGCTTAGATTTGTATTGTAAATCTTATTAAGCGCAACAATAACGGCTGCACCGTCTGCACTTCCTCCTGCAAGCCCTGCAGCATGAGGAATGCGTTTTTGAATATCAATAGTCAATCCACTGTTCTTAATCTTAGTATATTCAAAAAATGCTTTTGCGGCCTTATATGCAATATTTCTACTGTCTAGAGGAATATCCTTTTCACTGCAAGTGATTTTAATTCTTCTTGATTTGTTTGAGGAGACTGTTACCGTATCATATATTCCAACGCTCTGCATTATCATAAACAAATCATGATAACCGTCGTTTCTTCTGTTAACAATATCAAGCATTAAATTAATTTTTGCATAAGCTTTAACTTTAACTTCCATAATTCTCCTTTTGCTCATTTACAAAATCACCAATTCTGCGAACGGCTTCCTTTATGTTTTCAATAGAGTAACAATACGAAACGCGTATAAAGCCTTCACCACAGTCACCGAATGCATTTCCGGGAACAACTGCAACGCGTTTAGAAAGAATAAGCTTTTCGCAAAACTCTTCCGAGTTAAGCCCGGTTGAGCGAATACACGGAAAAGCATAAAAAGCGCCCTCGGGTTCAAAGCATTCAAGTCCGATTTCACGAAACGCATGAACGGTGAAGCGTCTTCTCATATCGTAATCAGTTCTCATTTTAACAATGTCCTTATCTCCGTTTCGCAGAGCCTCAATCGCCGCTGTTTGGCTTGAAGTAGGAGCCGACATAATTGCAAACTGATGAAGCTTGGTCATTTGAGAAATAATAGGAGCTGGTCCGAGTGCGTATCCTAGTCTCCAACCTGTCATTGAATAAGTTTTAGAAAATCCGTTTATAACAACTGTTCTTTCCTGCATTCCGTCAATGGAAGCAATTGAAACATGGTCTCCACCATAAGTAAGTTCACTGTATATTTCATCTGACAGAACAAATAAATTGTGCCTTTTAATAACTTCACAAATCGGCTTTAAGTCTTCCGTTCTCATAACAGCGCCTGTGGGATTATTCGGATAAGGAAAAATCAGAATCTTTGTTCTATCAGTTATTGATTTTTCAATCTGTTCAGCGGTTAAGCGAAATCCGTTTTCACTTGAAGTTTCTACCGCAACGGCAATTCCGCCGCAAACCTCAACTATGGGCTTATAGCATACAAAAGAAGGCTCAACAACGAGCACCTCATCACCGGGGGAAACTAAAGCCCTTATGCACATATCAATTCCCTCTGAGCCACCGACTGTAACCAAAATTTCATCTTCGGGATTGTATTTTACCAAATACCTGCGTGCATAAAAATTTGAAATTTCCTGTCTTAATAAAAGCATTCCGGCGTTTGCCGTGTATCTTGTTTTTCCGCGTTCAAGGGTGTCAATACCCTGTTGACGAATATGCCAAGGAGTTAAGAAATCAGGTTCTCCGACGCCGAGAGATATAACATTATCCATTTCCTCAGCTATGGAAAAAAACTTTCTGATTCCGCTTGGCTTTACTGAACAAAGCGTAGGATTTAAATATTTTTCGTACTCTATCACAGAGAAATATTCCCCCTGTCATCCTTATTTTCATCAGCAAATAAAACGCTTTGTTCCTTATATTTCTTTAAAATAAAATGGGTAGCGGTTGACATAACATCCTCCATAGGAGAAAGTCTTTGAGCAACGAACATAGAAACCTCTTGAAATGATTTATCACTGACAAGACAGCATAAATCATAACCGCCGCTCATCAAATATATGCTTTCAACCTCTTCCATATCTGCAATTCTCTGGGCGATATCATCAAATCCGCGACCGAATTTGGGATGCACTTTTATTTCAATAAGTGCAGTTACCTTCTCATCGTGCAGCTTTTCTTTATCTATCACTGTGCGATAGCCTTTAATTATTCCCGAGTCCTCATATAGCTTAATTTTTTGCTCAACATCTTTTTCGGTAACACCTAACATAACAGCAAGCTCGTTGTTGCTGAGTCTTGGATTATTCTCAAGCAAATATAATAATCTATCCATAAAATCTCCTAAACAATCGGTATTTCAACAGGTACTCTTTTTTCAAAAATTGTTATATTATCAAAGCCGCATTCCTTTGCAAGCTCCATTCCTTTTTCAATTCCGTTGCAAACCCTATCCGCAGAATGACTATCTGAGCCGATAGTAACAAATTTTCCGCCTAAATCTTTAAACCTTTTAATTAAATCTTTTCCCGGAAGAGTTTCAGCCATTTCAAGAAAAAGTCCGGAGGTATTAATTTCAAGAGCCTTATCGTTTTTAATAAGCTCTTCAAAAATTGCATCTATCAAGTCATAATATTTTGATAAATCAACTCTTATTCCCTCTCTTGCAACAATATATCTGAGCGGATATGTTAAATGTGCAAGAGTATCAAAATTCCCCCACTGCGCAAGTTCTAATTCAGCTTCAAAGTATTTTTGCAATAAATCATAAATATCATATAGCTTATAATCAAGAAAATAAAAATCTTCTGTTTCATATAAATTATGAATTGAACCGAGAACGAAATCATATTTAAAGCTGTTAAGAATGCTTTCCGAAAGCTCCTTATTATAAATCGGCTGTCCGAGTTCAATTCCCTGCATAACAACTAACGAACCGGCAAAATTCGCCTTTGCCTGAAAGGTTTCAACAAACTGATTTGTTGTTAACGCCCTAAAATCCATTGTTTTTGAATCAATATCGCAATGGTCTGTTATTGCTATGCCTTTTGCACCTTTGTTAATTGCTTCTTCGCAAAGCAGAACAACAGAATGATTTCCGTCAAACGAATTATCAGAATGAGTGTGCATATCAATTATGTTTTTATACAACATTTTTCTACCTACTTATTTACTTTCATTTTTAACATATTAATATTAGCACACATCTTTTGCAATTAAAAGCATATTTTACAATTAATTTAAAACATTTATTGAAAATATATAATTATTTTGTTATAATCTCAATAACAAATTATGGAGGTACTGAATATGAAAGCAGTAGTTACTGTTGTAGGTAAGGATATGGTTGGAATTCTTGCTAAAGTTTCTGCAATATGCGCAGAAAACAATGTTAATGTAATTGAGGTTTCACAATCTATTTTACAGGATATGTTCTGTATGATAATGATGACTGATATTTCAAATTGTTCATCGGATTTCGGAAAGTTTGCTGATTCTCTTACAAAGCTCGGAGAATCTCTCGGTCTTTCAATACATGTTATGCACGAGGATATTTTTAACTCAATGCACAGAATTTAGGAGGCAAAGATTTGATTAACAATAATGAAATTCTTGAAACCATAAGAATGATTCAAGATGAATATTTGGATATAAGAACCATAACAATGGGTATATCCCTTCTCAGCTGTGCAGATTCAGATATAGACAAAGCATGCACAAAGGTTTACGATAAAATCTGCAAAAACGCCGAAAAGCTTGTTGCTACCGGAGAAGATATTGAAAAGGAATACGGCATCCCGATTATCAACAAAAGAGTTTCCGTTACTCCTGTTTCACTTTTAGCCGGAATAAGCAAAGGTGATCCGGTTAAATACGCACACACCCTTGAAAAAGCTGCTCAAACAATCGGAGTAAACTTTATAGGCGGTTATTCTGCCTTAGTCCAAAAAGGTTTCTCAGCGGGAGATTTAGAACTGATTAACAGTATTCCTCAAGCTCTTGCAGAAACGGAGCATCTTTGTTCCTCGGTAAATATCGGTTCAACAAAAGCCGGAATCAATATGGATGCCGTTGCACTTATGGGTAAAATAGTAAAAAAAGCTGCTGAACTTACCAAAGAGCAAGACTGCATAGGAGCAGGTAAGCTTGTTGTTTTCTGCAATGCTCCAGAAGATAATCCTTTTATGGCAGGTGCTTTTCACGGAATTAGCGAGCCTGACTGCGTTATTAATGTCGGCGTTTCGGGTCCCGGCGTTGTCAGAAGTGCGGTTTCAAAGCATCCTGAATATAGTATAAACGAAATTGCCGAGCTCATTAAGAAAACTGCTTTTAAAGTTACGAGAATGGGTCAGCTTGTTGGTGTTGAAGCATCAAAAAGGCTTGGCTTTCCGTTTGGAATTGTTGATCTCTCTCTTGCTCCCACTCCTGCTGTTGGAGACAGTGTTGCTCACATCCTTGAAGAAATCGGGTTGGAGCAATGCGGTGGAGCTGGTACGACTGCATGTCTTGCAATGCTTAATGATGCAGTTAAAAAAGGCGGCGTAATGGCTTCTTCAAGTGTCGGAGGACTTTCAGGTGCATTCATCCCTGTTTCCGAAGATGCAGGAATGATTAATGCGGCAAGAAGCGGTGCATTAACAATTGAAAAGCTAGAAGCGATGACTGCTGTTTGCTCTGTCGGACTTGATATGATTGTTATTCCCGGAGATACAACTCCAGAAGTAATATCTGCAATTATAGCAGATGAAGCAGCAATAGGAATGGTTAACGGAAAAACAACAGCAGTTCGAGTTATACCTGCAATAGATAAAAAAGTTGGCGATGAGCTCGAATTCGGCGGTCTTCTAGGCAGCGGACCCGTTATGAAGGTTAACACTAAATCTCCCGAGAAATTCATTTCAAGAGGCGGAAGAATTCCCGCACCGCTACACAGCTTAAAGAACTAATATATTTCTAAAGCGCATTGCATAAAGCAATGCGCTTTTCTATAAAAGAAAACAGGCTCAATAATGAGCCTGTTTTTATTTTGTTCTTAGAAAAGATATTCTGTATTTGAGAATGAAAGCGGTTTATATTCTTTACCGTCTTTAACATATACGGCAGAAAGGTTAGTAGCAACTGCAAAAGTTTTTCCGGAACAAGTGAAGGTATAACAATCAGCACTGTTAACAGTGGTTTTGCTTCCTTTACTCATCTTCTCACCGGAAACATCGCTCTTAAAACCGATTTCCTTCCAGTTATCATGAATGGTTTGTTTAAGAAGCTTCTGAGCTTCTGCTGAACTGTATGTAGGAGTTGTTGTGATGTCGTGAGGATTGCTGTAAGTTTCAACCTCTCCGGCAGACTTCTTTTCATCATCTACAACATCTGATGCAGATGTAGGAATAATGTTAAGCTCAGGCCATTGGAAATTAACCCACATAACAATGAAGTAAATGAAAAATACTATTAATAAAGCAAGAATTATAGCCTTAACAACTTTTCCGCCTTTATTGCCGGTGGGAAGAGGCTCGCCCTTCTCGGGAATCGGAATCGGTGTAAAAGGTTTATTCTTTTTATTAGCTTTCTTTTCGCTCTTTGCATTTTTCTTTTCAATTTTTTTAACAAGACTTGAATAAGCAGCATCATACTGTTTTTCAGCTTTAATACGCTTCTTCTCGGCTTTCTGGGCTTTCTTGGCTTCTTTATCTTTGCTCAAAGCAATACCCTCCTTCGCATTTATGAATAGATTATAACATTTGCAATTATAAATTTCAACAAAAATTTTAATTAAATAGGCATTATTTTATGAACAAATTGTAAATATTATTAAATTTGATTTAACACATTTAGAGGTTATGATAAAAATTTATCTATATATTCTGTTCCGTAGTATAAAAATACAACAAAAAAATTAAAAAAGGAGCAAGAAAAACTCTTACTCCCTAATGGAGGCACCACCCAGATTTGAACTGGGGCATAAAGCTTTTGCAGAGCTCTGCCTTACCACTTGGCTATGGTGCCGTATAAAACGGACTCTTAAATTATTTAAGAGTCCTGAATGGAGCGGATTACGAGACTCGAACTCGCTACCTCCACCTTGGCAAGGTGGCGCTCTACCGGATGAGCTAAATCCGCAAGTATGGTGCTTCCGGTCGGAATCGAACCAACGACACGAGGATTTTCAGTCCTCTGCTCTACCGACTGAGCTACAGAAGCACGAATGGCGACCCGGAACGGGCTCGAACCGTCGACCTCCAGCGTGACAGGCTGGCGTTCTAACCAGCTGAACTACCGGGCCAAAATGGTGGGAACAACAGGGCTCGAACCTGTGACCCTCTGCTTGTAAGGCAGATGCTCTCCCAGCTGAGCTATGCTCCCACGCGCGTCACCACATCGGCGACGCATATAATAATACTATAATTTAATTAAGTTGTCAACACTTTTTGTAAAAATTTTTAAATAGATTTTTCAATTAATTTTCCTATTTCTGAAGGTGTAAATTTATAAACTTTATCGCAGAAATGGCATTCAACGGATGTATCCTCATTTGACTCTGCCATCTCCTTTAAAGATTCAATTCCCGTGCTTATTAAAGCATTCTCCACCCTTTGCTTAGAGCAATTACATTTATACTTGCATTCCCTATTGTCAAGAAGGTCAATTTTAATTCCACTCATAGCTCTTTGGGCAATTTCATTAATGTTCATACCTTTTGAAAGCATAACCGTTATGGGCTCAATATCGCTTAATGACTTTTCAATTTTTTCTATTGTTTCATCTGGACAGCCCGGAAGAAGCTGAATGAGGAATCCCCCGGCATTAGATACAGTTAAATCAGGGTTTACAAGAACTCCCAAAGCACATACCGTAGGTGTTTGCTCGCTCATTGCGTAATAATTTGTTATATCCTCGGCAATCTCACCGCTTACAATAGGAGTACTGCCTACATAAGGCTCTTTTAATCCGATATCCTTAACAACATAGAGATATCCGCTTTTTCCGACTGCTCCTGCCACATCTAGCTTTCCTTTATCATTTAAAGGGATTTCAACAATACTATTTTGAGCATATCCCCTTACATTGCCTTCATAATCGGAAACCGCTATTACGGAGCCGGCAGGACCGTTTCCGTTAAGCCTGAGTGTAATACTGTCATCCTTGCTTTTGAGCAGGCTTCCCATCATTGATGCTGCTGTCAACAATCTTCCCAATGCAGCAGTTACAACTGCCGATGTTTTGTGAATGCCCTCAGCTTGTGCAACAATATCGGTTGAGTCACAGGCAATAATGTATGCACTGCCGTCCTCTGTTATATATCTAACAATTTTACCCATTAATTATTCCACCCGTCTTTTTACATACATAATAAACTCTTTGGCTTTTGTCATTAGGTTCTTCCGAAGATAAATCATTATACCTGCCGAGAATTTCAAATCCAACATCGTTAAGTGCCGAAGTCAGTTGCGCATCCGAATAAGCGCGCTCACAAAATTCTTCCGAATATCTGTAATATGACTCTTCTTCCCTTTCAAAAATATCAAGAGTAATATTCGTTATTCCCTGTCCTTTATATTCATTTGACCAAACTATATATGCATCCTCGGTATCATAAACGAAAGAATTGTCAGCGAGTATTTTCTCGTGCTTATAAAGAGTATTAACATCAAAAACAAATATTCCGCCAAGCTCGGTAAAAAGTGATACACGCCCAAATGCCGTTTTAACATCTTCGATAGTATCCAAATGATTAATTGCATCAAGCGAACAGTAACAACCCTTAATTGTTCCGAACAAATCAAGCTTTCTCATATCCTGACAAAGCAAAAGAGCCTCTGTGCCGCTTTCTGAAAGATTTTCACGAGCTACCGAAAGCATTTCACTGCTTAAATCAACACCAATCATATCGTAGCCGAGATTTGCAAATTCAACACACAGCTTACCTGTTCCGCATGCCAAATCGAGGATTATACCGTTATCTATTCCGTAATAATGAAAAAAGTTAGAAATGTACTCACTTCTAACTTTATAATTTACATTTTCCGTCAGCAAGTCATAATAAGTTGCAAAGATATTATAACTCCCCATTCTTTTTACTTATCCTCTCAAAAATTTTGTCATAGCCGTCGCATCCGTACTGAAGCGAACGGTTAACTCTGCTGATAGTGGCTGTGCTTGCACCTGTTTTGCTTACAATATCAGTGTAAACGCTTTTTTCAGAAAGCATTTTTGCTACAACAATTCGCTGGCTAAGAGTGTTAAGTTCCTGCACTGTGCACAAATCAACAAAGAAATCATAGCATTCTTCTTTAGTTTCAAGAGAAAGAATGGCATCAAAAAGAAAATCAAGGTTTTCATCATTAAATTTTCTGGGCATAATATCACCTCACGGTTTAGTATAGTAATTTTACCACATTAAACCGTGAAAGTAAATATATTTTTTAAAAAATTTATGATAATACTTTTTTATAAAAATCAAAGCAATCAAATGTTGAAAAATAGTCCTTCGGCTCTTCTGCACGGCGAATAAGCTGAACCGAACCGTCTTCCTTCAAAAGGAGCTCAGCGCTCTTTAATCTGCCGTTGTAGTTGTAGCCCATAGCAAATCCGTGTGCACCTGTATCATGAATAAATAAAGTGTCGCCGATGTCAATTTTAGGAAGCATTCTGTCAACTGCAAACTTATCGTTATTCTCACACAAAGAGCCTGTAACATCATATTTATGGTCGCAGGGCATATTTTCCTTGCCCATAACCGTAATGTGGTGATATGCGCCATACATTGCAGGGCGCATGAGATTAACAGCGCAAGCATCTACACCGACATATTCCTTATGGGTATGCTTCTCGTGAATAACCTTTGTTACAAGTCCTCCGTAAGGAGCAAGCATAAATCTTCCGAGCTCCGTATAAATTGAAACATCACCCATACCGGCAGGAACAAGCACTTCCTCGTAAACCTTGCGAACTCCTTCACCAATTGCGGCAATATCGTTTCCCTCTTGATCGGGGCGATAAGGAATTCCTACACCGCCGGAAAGATTGATGAACTTAATTTTAGCTCCGGTTTCCTTTTGAAGCTTAACTGCAACTTCAAAAAGAACCTTAGCAAGCATAGGATAGTATTCATTTGTTACGGTATTGCTTGCAAGAAACGCATGAATACCGAACTCCTCTACTCCCTTATCCTTCATAATTTTAAAAGCTTCAAAAAGCTGCTCGGTAGTCATTCCGTATTTTGCATCACCGGGATTGTCCATGATATCATTGCTGATTTTGAAAAGTCCGCCCGGATTGTAACGGCAACTCATTTTTTTCGGAAGCTTTCCGATTGCATTTTCAAGAAATTCAATGTGAGTAATATCATCAAGGTTGATTATTGCGCCAAGCTCATTAGCGAGAACAAAATCCTCCTTCGGAGTGTCGTTTGATGAAAACATGATATCGTCGCCGACTGCTCCGATTGCTTTTGAAAGCATAAGCTCTGTGTAGGAAGAGCAATCGCATCCTGCTCCGAATTCTCTTAAAATATTTATAATAAACGGATTTGGAGTAGCTTTTACCGCAAAATACTCCTTAAAGCCTTTATTCCAGGAAAATGCATCATAAAGCCTTTTACAATTTTCCTTAATTCCTTTTTCGTCGTAAAGGTGAAAAGGCGTAGGATATTGCTCTGTTATTTTCTGAAGCTTTTCCTGAGTTACAAAAGGTATCTTTGCCATTTTTATATCCTCCTTAAATAGACATTTCTATTAGTTTTTTAACTTCATCACAGCCCTGTCCGTTGACAGATGAAAACGGAATAATTCGCACATCTCCCGCAAATGCAAGATCAGAACTAAGAGAATTCAATCTTTCTTCATATTCCTTCTTTTTCAGCTTGTCGCTCTTTGTTAAAACGATAATAAAAGGAATGCCCATTTCTCTTAAAAATTCAATCATTCCTTCATCATCGACAGACGGTTTATGACGCATATCAACAAGCTGAACAACAAGTTTAATATTTCTGCCGGAATTAAAATATCCCTCCATAAGCTCACCGAAGCGTTCTTTTTCTGATTTGGATATTTTAGCATAACCGTAGCCGGGTAAATCCGCAAATTTCACACCGTCAACATCATAAAAATTAATTGTTACGGTTTTTCCGGGTACGGAGCTTACTCTTGCCAAGCTCTTTCTGTTGAACAATTTGTTCAGCAAAGAAGATTTGCCGACATTTGACCTGCCCGCAAAAGCAATTTCGGGCTCACTTGATTTCGGAAGCTGTGCAGAGACCCCGAAAGATGTTTCAAATTTTGCTTTATTATAATTCATAAATGATCCTTACTGGGTTACGGATGATTGCTTTTCTTTTATGCTTTTAGTTATATGAGGAATATTCTTGCGTTTATTCAATTTGCTTTCAAGCGCAATAGGGAGAACCTCCTCAAAATGCTTAACGCTCACAAAATTAATCGAAGATTTAACCTCATCGGAAATATCTCTGAGATCCTTTTCGTTTTCGCAAGGAATAATGACGGTGCTACAGCCTGCTTTATATGCCGCCATTGATTTTTCCTTCAAGCCTCCAATAGGCATTGCATTTCCTTTTAGCGAAATTTCGCCCGTCATTGCAACCGATGATTTAATCGGTATGCCCGTAAGCTCGCTGACAATAGCTGTTGTAATTGCAAGCCCTGCCGATGGACCGTCCTTTGGAATTGCACCCTCGGGAGCGTGAATATGTATGTCCTTGGTTTTATAGAAATCTGAGTCTATTCCGTACTCGTTACTCCTTGAACGAACATAGCTTACTGCGGTTTTAGCGCTCTCTTTCATAACATCACCGAGATTTCCCGTGAGCTCAATTTTTCCTGTTCCGTCGAGAGCGGAAACCTCAATAGGAAGCATTGTTCCGCCTACACTCGTCCAAGCAAGTCCGTTAACAGTACCTACTTTATTTTCCTTTGATGTTGATTCTCTGCTGAATTTTCTTGTGCCTAGGAAATTCTCAATATTATTAGGAGTAACTTTTACTGATTTTCCTGTTGTCTCAAGCTCTGTACAAGCTTTTCTGCACAGAGTAGCAACGCATCTTTCAAGACCTCTGACTCCTGCTTCACGCGTGTAGCATTCAATAATTTCATAAATAGCTGAATCACTGATTTTAAGCTCTCTTGCTGAGAGAGAATGCTTTTTCAGTTGTTTTTTAATTAAGTGCTTTTTACAAATGTTGAATTTTTCCTCAATGGTATAAGAGGTAAGCTCAATTACCTCCATTCTGTCAAACAAAGGTGCAGGAATTGACGATGTGTCGTTAGCGGTTGTTATGAAGAGTACCTTGCTTAAATCAACAGGAAATTCAATATAGTGGTCAGTAAAGGTTGAATTCTGTTCTCCGTCTAGGGCTTCAAGAAGCGCAGAAGCGGGATCACCTTTATAATCATTTCCAACCTTATCAATTTCATCAAGAAGGATTATCGGATTCATTGAGCCGCTCTTAATAACTGCTTCAATTATTCTTCCGGGCATAGAGCCGATATAGGTTTTTCTGTGACCTCTTATTTCCGCTTCATCGTGAATTCCGCCAAGTGCAATTCTCTCATATTTTCTGTTCATTGAAACAGCGAGAGATTTAACAATTGATGTTTTTCCTATTCCGGGAGGTCCCGCAAGGCAAAGAATCTGAGCATTGGTATTTGAACTTCTTTTCATAACCGCGAGGCTTTCAATTATTCTTTGCTTAACCTTATCAAGACCGTAATGCTCCTTATCAAGAAGAGCAGCGGCTTTTTTGAGATTAATAGAATCCTTTGTGTACACGCCGAATGGTATTTCAAGGCACTTTTCAATATAATTACGCTGAACCGTTGCCTCATGCGCACCGACAGGCATTTTCATCAACTTATCACATTCTTTTAAAAGCTTTGCCTTAACCTCTTGTGATACATTGAGCTGATTAATCTTTTGTCTGTACTCATCTGCCTCGCTTACGGGATCTTCTCCTTCTCCAAGCGAATCGGCAATAACCTTCATTTCCTCACGAAGATAATATTCACGCTGATTTTTATCAATCTCGTTTTGAACCTTTTCGTGAATTTCCTCCTCAATTTTAAGGGCGGAATTCTCCTTTGTAAGAAGTGTTAAAAGGGTCATTGAACGCTCTGTGGGATTGCTGATTTCAAGAATTTTCTGCTTATCTTCATAATACAAAAATGTGTTTGAAGCAATAAAATCAGACAATTCTGCGCTGTTATTAATTGAAAGAACCGTGGTTAATACACTTTTTGAAAGCTTGGGAACAAGATTTGCATATTTCTCAAATTCATTTTTGAGCGCTCTTTGATATGCAGAATCTTCAGCCTCAGCCTCTTCAGTTACACCAAGCGTGTACAAAGCTCCTATATTTCCCGAAAGAAACGGCTTTGTTTGATTTATTGATTCAAGAATTCCGCGAGACATACCTTCAACAACAACACGCATATTATCGCTGTTAGGTATTCTAATCATTTGCTTAATAATACAAGTACAGCCGATGTCATAAACATCATCAATAGTTGGGTCATCAACTGCAGCATCTTTTTGCGCTACGAGAAAAACCTTCTGATTGTTGTTCATAGCGGCTTTTAATGCAGAAATGCTCTTTTTCCTTCCGACATCAAAGTGAAGAACCATTTTCGGAAAAACCACAAGGCCTCTTAACGGAATTATGGGAAGAACATCATCTTCAATATAATTAAAATTATCGTTCATAACAAAACCTCATATTGCGGTTATTAAGTTCAAATTAAACATTGATTATATATTATATTATAATATAAATAAAAAATCAAGAAAAAAGGCAGTCTTTATTAATTCCGATAAGGAAAATAAAACTGCCTTTATTTTTGCTATATTGAATTAAGCGTGCTTTAAATCCGAAGAACTAAGCTCTCTCGGTTTTCTTGAAGGATCTTTTATAAGAAGAGGTTCCTCTCCTTTTCTTACCGTATCCTCGGTAATAACAATTTTTTCAATAGTGTAATCACTCGGCGTGTTGTACATTGGCTGAGCAAGAACACTCTCGAAAACAGAACGAAGACCGCGTGCGCCGGTTTTTCTTTCAAGAGTGATATCGGCTATTGCCTCAAGAGCCTCATTCTTAAATTCAAGCTGAACATCATCATATGAAAATAGCTTCTGATACTGCTTTAGAATCGAATTTTTAGGTTCTTTCATGATTCTTATAAGAGCATCCTTGTCAAGATTCTCAAGAACCGAAATAACGGGTATTCTTCCGATAAGCTCGGGAATTAAGCCATATTTTACCAAGTCGTGCTGAACAACATTTTCAAGAAGCTTTGCCTCATCGGCATCCTTTTTTGAACGAATTTCAGCTCCAAAGCCCATTGATTTTGAACCGATTCTTTTTTCAATAATTTTTTCAATACCGTCAAAAGCACCGCCGCAGATAAACAGAATATCCGAAGTATCAATCTGAATAAATTCCTGTTGCGGATGCTTTCTACCGCCTCCGGGAGGAACATTTGAAACGGTTCCTTCAAGGATTTTTAACAGAGCCTGCTGAACGCCTTCACCGCTTACATCACGGGTAATAGAGCGATTTTCGGACTTACGCGATATTTTATCTATTTCATCAATATAAATAATTCCGCGCTGAGCTCTTTCAACATCAAAATCCGCTGCCTGAATTAAGCGAAGAAGAATGTTTTCAACATCCTCACCAACATAGCCTGCCTCAGTTAATGTTGTTGCATCGGCAATGGCAAAAGGAACATTTAGAATTTTAGCGAGCGTTTGAGCAAGCATAGTTTTTCCCACACCGGTGGGACCAAGCAAAAGAATATTACTTTTTTGAAGCTCAACATCACTTGATTTTTCACTGTATATTCTTTTGTAATGATTATAAACAGCAACAGAAAGAGCAATTTTTGCCTTATCCTGACCGATAACATACTCGTCAAGCTGTTGTTTTATTTCCTGCGGTTTGGGAAGAACAAATCCCTGTTCTCCGGAATTTCTTCTCCTGCCGCGGCTTGATTCTCTTATAAGCTCATTACAAAGCCCGATGCACTCATCGCAAATATATACATCCGGTCCTTCAATCAGCTTATTTACCATTGATTCGGACTTACCGCAAAATGAACACCTTGCCATTTGCGTTCTGCCTTCATCCTTTGCCATTAAACCAGCACCCCGATTAGATTATCTTTTGTCAAAAACCTTGTCGACAAGGCCGTATTCGAGCGCTTCCTGCGCTGTGAGCCAATTATCTCTCTCAGTATCTCTTGCGATTTCTTCAACTGTTTTTGAACAATTAGCCGCAAGAATTTCATTGAGCTTTCTCTTTGTTCTTAAAATATGCTGAGCGGTAATTTCAATTTCAGTTGCCTGACCCTGAGCACCGCCGCTCGGCTGATGAATCATTACTTCACTGTTGGGAAGAGCAATTCTCTTTCCCTTAGTACCGCTTGAAAGCAAGAACGCGCCCATGCTTGCAGCCATACCCATACAAATTGTTGAAACATCGCACTTTACATACTGCATAGTATCATAAATTGCAAGTCCTGCGGTAACGGAACCGCCGGGGCTGTTGATATAAAGACTTATATCTTTTTCACTGTCCTGGCTTTCAAGAAACAGAAGCTGTGCAACAACCAAGGAAGCCGAGGTATCGTTAACTTCATCGGAAAGAACTATAATTCTGTCTGATAAAAGTCGTGAAAAAATATCAACACTGCGTTCTCCTGAGCTTGACTGCTCAATTACATAAGGCATACTTGCCATATTAATCACTTTCTTTCAATAAAAATATTAAAATTAAGCCTCAACCGCATTTTCTACAAGGAAATCAACTGCTTTTTGAGATTTGATATCGTTTGCAATCTGATCCTGCGGAACAGCAGCCTTAATCTGCTCTGCATCCATTCCGTACTGCTCGGCAAGCTTAGCAACCTCAGCTTCGATTTCTTCATCAGTAGCTTCAATCTTTTCTTTTTCAATAATCTTATTGAGAGCAATAGAGGTTTTTACCTGCTTTTCTGCTCCCTCTTTGAATGACTCCTTGAAGGTTTCCATATCCTGTCCGAGATAGGAAAGATATGTATTGAGATCAATACCCTGCATCTGAAGTCTGTAAGAATACTCGTTGATCATTTCATCTGTTCTCGCCGAAATCATTACTTCGGGAATTTCAACCTTCATTTTGTCAACTACCTGATCAACAAGCTGATTCTCATAATCTCTGTCAGCATTCTGCTGTTTTTTCTCTTCCATTTGCTTTTTGATGTCTGCTTTGAGTTCATCAATGGTATCAAATTCGGAAACATCCTTTGCAAATTCATCGTCTATCTCAGGAAGCTCCTTTGTTTTGATTTCATGAATTTTGCACTTAAATACTGCTTCCTTGCCTGCAAGATTATCTGCCTGATATTCCTCGGGGAAGGTTACATTTACATCAAACTCTTCATCGGTTGAATGACCTGCAACCTGCTCTTCAAAGCCGGGAATAAAAGAACCTGAGCCGAGCTCAAGAGGATAGTTTTCACCTTTTCCGCCGTCAAACGCAACGCCGTCAACAAATCCCTCAAAATCAATTTCTGCTGTATCGCCCATCTGAGCAGCTCTGTCTGTAACAGTGATAAGTCTTGAGTTTCTGTCTGCCATGTTTTTGAGTTCTTCTTCAACCTCTTCATCAGAAACATCTGTGGGCATTTTTGTTGCTTTAAGGCCTTTATATTTACCGAGCTTAATTTCCTCGGGATATACATAGACCTTCATTTTCATTTCAACACCCTCTGATTTGCTCATTACGGGTACTTCAAGGTCAAAGGGACTGCCTACTGTTTTAAGACCTGCTTCATCAATAGCGCTCATAACTGCATCGGGGTAAACTATTTCGAGTGCATCTTCAAAGAAAACGCCCTCGCCGTAAACCTTTTCAACCATTCCCTGAGTTGCCTTTCCCTTTCTGAATCCGGGAAGCTGGATGGATTTTCTCTGCTTCATATAAGCTTTTTTACATGCATCGTTAAAGGTTTCTGCATCAACTGTAACTTCAATTTCGTACAAATTAGTGTCTGCTTTATTAGATGATTTAAGTGCCATTTTACGACCTCCGAATATAATAATTATAACACCGAGAAAGCATTATAACACATTAATACAATAATTTCAAATATTTTCTATAAATTTTTAATTAAATATGGGGTAAAGCTTAATCTGTCACATGATATCAGCTTATAATCAACACCGTTATAGATTCCCTCAAAGGCAAAACGCGAAGGTGCACCGTGAAGATGCCCGTAAAAACACTTTTTTATACCTTTTTTTGAAAAAAGCTCTAAAATTTCTTCACATTGTGTATTTTGTGTTATTGGAGGATAATGAAGAAAAACTAATTTTTCTTCACATTCTGCGGCTTCAATCGAAGCGTTTATCCTCATAACTTCTCTATTCAAAACCTTAGTATCATGATCACTGTCGCTTTCATACATCCATCCTCTGCTTCCGCAAACAGATATTCCGGAAATGCTATACGAATTGTTATGCAAAATCTTTATTGAAGTAAATGAGTTATCTTCAATAAACTTATTCATTTTTGAAGCGGTATTCCACCAATAATCATGGTTTCCCTTTAAAATGATTTTAGTTCCGTTCAATTTATTCAAAAAATCGAAATCAGCTTTAAGCTCATCAAAATTCATTGCCCAGGAAATATCTCCTGCAATAACAACAGTATCCTTATTTTCAACAACACGATTCCAATTATTTTCAAGCCTTTCAATATAATTACTCCATCCGGGAAAGTCATCCATCGGTTTATTCGTTCCCAATGAAAGATGTGTATCTGCAATAGCAAAAAGAGACATAATAAATTCTTTCCTTTCTTGAATAATTTTTAATAAAAGTTGAAAAATAAATTTGAAGGGAGTGAAAACAATGGATGAAATCAAAGGAATCATTTGCGAAGCAAAAAACTGCAAATATCACGATAAGGCTAACAACTGCCACGCAGGACAAATTACAGTCGGCAAGCAGTCTGCAACTGAAACATGTCAGACATCATGCGAAACCTTCGAATGCTGTGACGGCTGTGAATGCTAAAACACAATAAGAATTAATTAAGCGGCTTGAATAATCAAGCCGCTTAATTCTTTATTTTACAAAAGCTTGAAAACAGCGTTTTCCATATCTTCCTTATTGCAAACATCCGAGAAGCGAACTTTTTTATTTCTAAGCTCGGAAAGCGGCTTCGGAACCTCTGCACCCGTTACACGATTAAGCTCTTCAACCATTTCAAATTCATCAAGCTCCGGAGTGTTTCCTCCCAAAACTGCGTTAAGAACACTTGCTGAGAATTTATAAGGAGACGCTGTTGAATCAACAACAGTCGGAATATCATCACCTGTTGATGCAACATATTCATCATAAACCTTAACTGCAACAGCAGTATGGGTATCAAGAAGATAACCGTAGTTATCAAAATGGGCTTTAATTGTTGAATCAACGCTTTCTTCACTTGTAAATCCTGCATCAAAAATGCTTTGAATATCAGAAATGAGTTTTTCGGAAACAGTGTATTTTCCGTTTTCGGCAAGCTGCTTCATTAAATCATTAACAGCATTGCAGTCTTCACCGCTCATATGATAAAGAAGTCTTTCAAGGTTTGAAGAAATCAAAATATCCATTGACGGCGAAGTTGTTGTGTAAAATGCTCTGTTTTTGTCATATGTTCCTGTTTTAAGGAAATCGGTGAGAACATTGTTTGAATTAGAAGCACAAACAAGAGTTTTAAGCGGAAGTCCCATTCTCTTTGCGTAATAAGCGGCAAGAATGTTTCCAAAATTTCCGGTGGGAACAACAACATTAATTTCATCGCCCAAAGCAATTCTACCCTGCTCAACCAAATCACAGTAAGCAGAAAAATAATAAACTATCTGCGGAACCAATCTACCCCAGTTAATTGAGTTGGCAGAAGAAAACGCCATGTTTTTTTCTGCAAGCTTTTCTTTAATTGATTCATTAGTAAAAATTGATTTAACCGCTGACTGAGCATCATCAAAGTTTCCGTTTATAGCACAAACAGCAACATTTGAGCCTTCCTGGGTAGTCATTTGAAGCTTTTGCATGGGAGAAACACCATCAACCGGATAGAAAACAAGAATTTTTGTGTTATCAACATCCTTGAAGCCCTCAAGAGCGGCTTTACCCGTATCTCCGGATGTTGCAACAAGAATAACTATTGTTTTTCCGTCTGCCGTTTTCTTAGCACTTACTGTCATAAGATAAGGAAGAAGCTGAAGTGCCATATCCTTAAATGCACATGTAGGTCCGTGCCAAAGCTCAAGAATATTTTTGTTACCGCAAACATTAACCGTAGGAGCGATTTTTGCTGAAGAAAATTTCTCAGCTGAATATGCGCCTTCAACGCAATAGCTGATTTCCTCCTCGGAAAAATCAGTTAAATATTCTTTTAATACAGTTTTTGCTCTGTCTATGTAAGACATATTAATCATTGAGCTGATTTTATCCATACCGAAATTCGGAATTTCGCAGGGAACAAAAAGTCCGCCCTCATCTGAAATTCCCTTAGCGATAGCCTCAGCCGCCGACACTCTTATGCTGTTGTTTCTTGTAGATGTGTAGAACATAGTAATTCTCCTAAAAATAAACTGTAAATATTTTATTACATTGTGAAGGCATTTTCAAGGTGTTTTACGGAAATTATTTTCCCTTTTTCACTCAAAACCTCAATAACATCAAAGCGAGGTTGAAGTTTTGTTGGAAAATTTACAAGATATTGAGAAGCAACCAAACCGATTTTGCGCTGTTTATTTTCATCTACAAACTCTGCCGCGCTTGCAATCGGGAGCGATTTATCCCTTGTTTTTACTTCAACAAAGCAGATGTACTTTTTATTTCTTGCAATTATGTCAATTTCACCGAAACGACTTGTATAATTAACCGCCTCTATAACATATTTCTTTTTTCTTAAATAATTTGCAGCAGCTATTTCTCCGAGCTTGCCTTTATTATTCATTATTTATCAACTTCTTTAAAAAGGTTTTTCTGTGAACTGGTGAAATTCCGTATTCTTCAAGCATTTCATAATGAAGCTTTGTTCCGTAGCCCTTATGTTTTTCAAACTGATATTCCGGATATTTTTCAGCAAGCTCAAGCATATAACGGTCTCTTGAAACCTTTGCAATAATTGAAGCAGCCGCGATTGAAGCTGATTTTGAATCGCCTTTTACAACTGTTCTTTCTTCAATATCAAGATGAGGCTTTTGATTCCCGTCAATTAAAGCACAGTCGGGTTTTATTTCCAAACCGCTTACAGCTCTTCTTATTGCAAGAAATGTTGCCTGCAAAATATTAATCTCATCTATTTCCTGCTCACTTGCAGATCCTATCGAATAACAAACACACTCTTCAATGATTTTATCAAACAGCACATCTCTTTTCTTTTCGGAAAGCTTTTTGGAATCATTTACTCCTTCAATTATGTGCCCTTTCGGCAATATAACCGCTGCGGCATAAACGGGTCCTGCAAGCGGTCCTCTGCCCGCCTCATCAATTCCGCAAATTATTTCATATCCGTCTTTTACTGCTTCGTTTTCATATTCAAGCCAATCCATAATATAAAATCACGGCAATTCAAGTGTTATTCTGCCGAGCTTTCCTCCTCTGAATTCATCGGTAACTATCACCGCGGCGCGCTCATAATCAATTTCGCCGCCTTTAATCAAGAAGCCCCTCTTTTTTCCAATCATTTCAAGAATCTGCCAGCCTTCAAGATTTTCGTAATCGGTAATTTTGTATCGTTCGCTAATTGCTTCGGGACGGGTTTTGCAAAGCACTTCAAGGAGCCTGCAAGCTAAAGCCTCTTTATCAGTTACTTCGTCTTTAACAGCTCCCGTAAAAGCGAGCTTGTCGCCCACTTCCCTATCTTCAAATTTCGGCCAAAGAACGCCGGGAGTATCAAGAAGCTCAAACCCGTTTCCGACAGGAAACCATTGATTATGACGAGTTACACCGGCTTTATCCGCAACAACAGCCTTATTCTTTCCGTACATACGATTAATAAATGAAGACTTTCCCGTATTCGGAATACCTACAATCATAAGTCTGAGAGTTTTTCCGTTCATTCCTCTTTCGTTATTTTTTTCTATAACATCAGCAAGAGACTTTCTGCAAACGGGAATAAACTTATTGAGACCTTTTCCGCTGCGGCAGTCAACGGCAATTGCAAAAATACCGGAATTATTGTAATAATCAAGCCACATCTGAGTTGCTTTTTCATCTGCAACATCGCATTTATTTAAAAGAAGAATATGGGGCTTGTTTTTAATCATATCAGCGAGCTCGGGATTTCTGCTCGACTGAGGAACACGCGCATCTGCAAGCTCTACAACTCCGTCAACAAGGCTAAGGCTTTCTTTAATCAGCCTTCGTGTTTTTGCCATATGACCGGGAAACCATTGAACTGTTCCTTTTTGAATATCACTCATAAAACACACCAAATAAAATACATAATAATAACAAAAGCACATCCATAGCGATGTGCTTTTGATACGGATTACTGAATGGACTCTTTAACCTTTGCTGCCTTGCCGACACGATCGCGAAGGTAATAAAGCTTGCTTCTGCGAACCTTACCTGAGCGAACATGCTCAACCTTAACAACATTGGGTGAATGAACGGGGAAAACTCTCTCGATTCCTACACCGTAGGAAACACGGCGAACTGTGAATGTTGAAGAAATTCCCGAACCTCTTTTTGCAATAATTGTTCCTTCGAAAACCTGAATTCTTTCTCTTGAGCCCTCACGGATATTAACATGAACCTTAACGGTATCACCAATGTTAAGTACGGGGGGTTCTTCTTTAATGTTTTCCTGTGCGATTAATTTAAGTGCGTCCATTTTACTACCTCCTAATAATTTTGAGATGTTCGTAACGATACCGAAAGAGGACCATCCACTAAATGTTAACGCTTACATTCAGCTCGTTGCAAGAGTTACAACGGTTCAAATGCTGTAATATAATACCATAATACAAAACAAAATGCAAGAGTTTTTTTATTTATATACAGAACAATCCGATTTCAGCAAACAAATACGCTTGATTGATTTCTTTTCATAGTCAAGAAAAGCGTATTTAAGAATTGATTCACAGAACAAAACAGGATTGAGATTTTTACTGACTCCTGCACAAATTCTTGCTTTAATTATAACACCGTTTTCAGTTTCACTAACTTCAAAGCTTTTAATATAATCTTTAACATTAACCTCTTTGATTATCTTTCTCTTGCCTTTTTTTCCGCTCTTTTCGGCAATAATTTCATTAAGGGCAAGAACATCTTTAATCTTTTCACAAGCTAAGGCGTTGTCGGAAAATTCAAAATAAAAGATATAATCGGCATAAGCAATTTTATCACTCGAATCAAAGGAACTGATAACATCTCTTACTTCAAGTCCGACAGGAAGCACTGCATTCAATTTTTCTTTAATTTCGCATAAAGGCATTTCATTTTCAATACGAATATCCATTGTTTCACATTCACTTTCAATACCCAATGGCAGAGGCAGACTAAAGCTCATATAAGGATGAGGATTAAATCCCTCAGTAAACCAAAGCGGTATTTTTGCCCTGCAAAGAGCACGGCTCATTGCCCTATTAATATCCAAATGAGAAATATATCTTGCGCTCCCTGTTTTTGAAAAAATAACTCTAATTTCTTGCATCGCAGTGACCTCCGTTCAGCTTATTAGCGCCGCAGCCTGAACATTTAATTCTGCAATGCGGAGTTGTTTCATTAGAATGCGCTTTAATATTTTCACTCTCAAGGAATTTTCTTGAAACGCCGAAATCAAGATGATCCCAGGGCAGAACCTCATCAAAGCTTCTCGTTCTCTTTGTATAAAATTCCGGGTCAATATTACATTCATTAAACGCCTGCATCCAAGCATCAAAATTGAACTTATCATCCCAAGAATCAAATTTGCATCCAAGCTGATGCGCTCTGAGGAGAACCTTTGAAAGCCGCCTGTCGCCTCTTGCCAAAACTCCCTCAAGCATACTCGTTGGTGTTTCATGATAGCTGACTTTAATCTTTTTTGTTTTAACACATTCAAGCAAATGCTTTTGCTTAGCTTTTAAGCTTTCCATTGTGTCTTCACTTTCCCACTGAAAGGGAGTGAACGGCTTTGGAATAAATGACGCAACACTAATGCTGACAGTTACTCCTGTTCCCTTTTGCCTGTTTTCATTTTGATAAAAGGTATGAACCACCTTCATTGCAAGGTTGGCAATTCCCTCAATATCCTCCATTGTTTCGGTAGGAAGTCCCATCATAAAATAAAGCTTAACGCTTGTCCAGCCGTTATCAAATGCTTTTTTGCAGGTTCTTAAAACCTCTTCCTCGGTAACATTTTTGTTTATAACATCACGCAGTCTCTGAGTTCCTGCCTCGGGAGCAAATGTTAAACCGCTTCTGCGAACCTTATTCAGCTTATCAACAAGCTCATCGGAAAAATTATCAACTCTGAGTGAAGGAAGAGAAAGATTAATTTTATCCTTCCGGGTCCAATCAATCAATGTTGTCAGCATGTTGTTGACATCACTGTGGTCACTCGTTGAAAGAGAGCACAATGAAAGCTCGTCATATCCTGTTGATTCAATAAGCGCTTTACTCTGTTCATTAATGGTTTTAGTGTTTTTTTCGCGAATAGGTCTGTAAATAAATCCTGCCTGACAAAATCTGCATCCTCTGATGCATCCCCTGAAAATCTCTTCAACTGCTCTGTCGTGAACAATATTAATAAACGGAACAACGAATTTTTTCGGATAGAATGCCTTATTCATATCACTGACAATGGCTTTCTTTACCGTTTTTTCAACATCCTTTATTGGATTTAGTTCTTTAAGCGTTCCGTCGTCATTGTAGCTATCAGAATAAAACGACGGCACATAAACACCGGTTATCTTAGAAGCTTTAAGCAAAAATTCTTCCTTTGAAGAATTGTTCTTTTTACATTCAATCAGAAGGTCAATAACTTCATTCGTTGACTCTTCACCCTCACCTAAGAATACAATATCAACAAAATCTGCTATTGGTTCCGGATTACATGCACATGGACCGCCTACGCAAACAATCGGAGTTAATGATTTTCTGTTTTCGGAGAGCAGTTCAACTCCTGCAAGATCAAGCATATTAAGCATATTCGTGTATGAAAGTTCATACTGAAGAGTGAACCCAATCATATCAAAATCCTTGATATAATCCGAGCTTTCAAGAGCAAAAAGCGGAATGTTATTTTTTCGCATTTGCTCTTCCATATCAACATCCGGAGCAAAAACGCGTTCACACCAAGAATCGGCACGCTCATTAACAAGAGAATACAGAATTTTCATTCCCAGATGGCTCATTCCGATTTCGTATATATCAGGAAAGCAAAAAGCGTATCTGAGCGACACCTCATCAGCGTTTTTAATAACGCTGTTAAGCTCGCCGCCCGTATATCTTCCCGGCTTTTGAACATAATCAAGAATTTTCTCAATTTCTTTTTTCATCATAAAAAATACTCCCGTTTTATTGAGGATAAATTAAACAATCCGATATAAGCAGTAATCAGCATTAACGAAACACTTTTAAATTTAATCATAAGCACAACAGATAAAAAAACAAGAAATAAATAAAAAAACAAATTAATAGTAATATAAATTTTACGAGAAAGATCACTGCTGAAAAAACTATTAATAATGGTTTTTAATGCTCTGCCTCCATCAAGAGGAACAAGAGGATAAGAATTAATTAAAAACAAGGCAAAATTAATTAAGCTAATTTCTTTACTTTTGATAAATGCAACAGAGAATATCAAATTCAAAAAGGGACCTGCGCATAGAAAAGCAAACTCTTTAACAGAGCTTAATCTGTTTTCAAATTTCAAACCTATTCCGTAAAACGAAAATGTTATAACTCGCGGGTTTTGACCGAATATCAAAAGTGCAATTATATGTGCCGATTCGTGCAATGCCGAAAAGATAAGTACCAAAAAAGTTTTATCATAACCAAGCAAAGTAATAAATGAAAGGAGCAAAATAAAAGAATATTCAATTACAAACTCACATTTTCCAATATTAAAGCGCAATACCATCACCGATTAATATTACGCATGAACAGTAAAAATAAAGAACCTGAGCCGCAGAAAAGCAGCTCAGAATACTTCATTTTTTTAAATTATTTTTGCCTGTCGAGATAGCTTTGAAGAATAACAACAGCAGAAACCGCATCAACATTATTCTTATGCTTTTGCTCTTTTCTGTTGTTCGAATGAAGAATGTCGTGCGCCATAACAGTTGTTAGACGCTCATCCTCAAATTCAATCTGAAGATTACTTTCCGATTCAAGAAGTTTGGCAAATTCTCTGCATTTATCCGCTCTGAATCCATAGGATCCATCCATATTTCTCGGCATTCCCATAACTATTTTTTCAGCTTTAATCAGAGATGCCTTATCTGCAATTTTTTTTGCAAGCTTAGGTGCATAGCCTTCCTCAATAACGCAAAGCGGAGAAGCAAGCATTTCGAGCTTATCACAGGAAGAAAGTCCTGTTCTTGTATCGCCGTAATCAACGCCTAATATAACCATAAATCACCTAATCAAAAATCAGAGAATCTCTGTTTTCTTTCTTCCACCAAGACTGTTTTGAAAGAGTTGAAAAATCTTCCGGCAAATGAGAAGCATCATTCTCGATAACAACATAGGGCTGAAGATTATCATCAAAATCTATAACACTAACAGCGGTATTATCGCACCAATTAACCTCGTTAAGTCTTTCAATCGGAAAGCCCTTGCATCTGCATAAAAGATTTCTGATTGCACATCCATGAGTAACTATACATATATTCTTGTGTAAATTACTCTTAACAATATCAGTAACCGCGCCGAAAATTCTGTCATATACGCTTCTCATTGATTCGCCGTTTTCGATGTCAAAATTCCAAGGCTCAATATTCCACAAATAGCTTTCCTTAGGAAACAATTTCGGAAAATCGGAAAACTTAATTTGCTCAAACCCTCCACCGTTTATTTCAATAAGCTTGTTATCGGTAATAATGGGAAGTTTATGATAATAATTACATGCCTGCGCAGTTTTTACCGTGCGAATAAGCGGGCTTGAATAAATTACATCAAGCTTAATATTCTTAAATCTTTCGGCAAGAAATTCAAGCTGCCTTTTTCCGTTATCACTGATATCACAGTCTGTAACACCGTTGAAAACACGCTGAATATTGCCTTGAGCTTCACAATGTCTAACTAAATATATTCTTGTTTTCATAGGCTACTGCACGGGCTGTGATACATCAGCAGATGTTGCCGCCTGTGTTTCCGGTTGAGTTGCAGCGGCTGAAGTTTCACCCGATGATGTTGATTTTTTCTTCTTAGTTGTTTTTTCGCTTTTTGAATTTTCTTCTTCATACTCGTAATAATGACCGCCGGAGCAATATGAAGGAAGATTTTCGGAATCAAACCAGCCTGTCGCTTTGGAGCAACCGCTTCCTGCGAGCTGACCTGTTGATGTGCAGTAACTTTTCTGCACAAGAGTATCGGGAGTGTCAAATTCCTTTTTCTCCGGAGCATTATCGGAAGTATAAATCTTCTTCATTAAAGAATTCCATATCGTTCCGCAGGGGTTGGAAGACTTATAATAAACAATCTGCTTCGGATAATCGTATCCGTACCAAACACCTGCAACATAATCGGGAGTTCCGCCGATAAACCAACGGTCCTTATTATCTGTTGTTGTACCGGTTTTACCGAATGTTTGAATACTGTTAAGTCTGAACTGAGATCCGGTACCGTTTTGCATAACGGTTTGAAGAATCTTATTCATTACGCCCGCAGTACCTTCGGAAATCGCTCTTTCCCTCGTTGTTTCGGGCTTTTTCTCAATAATTACTTCGCCCTGCATATTCTCAACCTTGTAGTACGCATACGGCTCATAGTAATATCCGCCGTTTCCGAAAGCGGCAAAAGCGGCTGTCATTTCAAGCACGGTAACACCATTTGTTACACCGCCCGTTGCAAGAGGTGCATAATCGCAGTCATTTACGCTGTCAAGAGTAGAGATATGATATCTTTCGGTAATAAAATCATAGGAATAATCTACACCTATCATATCCAGAGTTCTTGCGGAAATAGTGTTGAGCGAATGGCATAAACCATATTGAAGCGTTACACTGTTACCTGAATAGGAGCCTGAATTTGTGGGCCACCATTTTCCGTCAACCTTTTTAAGAGGTGAATCGGAAATCTTTGTGCTCCAATAAATTTGAGTGTTATCATCATCGTGACTCTTTTGCAAAGCAGCACTGTAAACCGACAAAGGTTTAATAGTTGAGCCCGGCTGACGCTTCGACTGAGTAGCTCTGTTAAGACCGAGAGCCAAGTTTTTCTTGCCTGTACCGCCGACAAGAGCAACAATTCTGCCCTCATAATCCATAACTACGCAAGCACCCTGAACCTTTTTATCAGGCATGTTTTCATAGTTTTCATATATGTCTTCAAGCTGTTTTTGAATCTCAAAATCAACTGCGGTATAAACCTTTAAACCACCGCCGTAGAGCATCTTACGAGCAGTTCTTTTGCTGTAACCCATTTTCTGAAGATCAGAAATAACAGATTCAACAACATGGTCAACATAGTAGCTCTCAATAATATTTTCATTACTTTGCTTTTCCTGCTTAGTTACCTGAGAGCCTTTATAATCCTCACTGTTAGTATAAACCATTTTGTAGTTAATGGCTTGTTCATACTCGTCTTTCGTGATTAACTTCTGGTGATACATGTTTTTAAGACAAATCTTTTTTCTTTTGTCATTATCGTTAGGATTATTAAGCGGGTCAAACTTATTCGGCCACTGAGTAATAGCTGCAATAGAAGCACACTCAGCCGCATTCAAATCAGAAACATCTTTACCGAAATAAGTTTCGGCAGCGGTTTTAACACCGTAGCAACCGTTACTGAGATAAACCGTGTTTAAATACGCCTCAATAATTTCTTCTTTATCATAATGTCTTTCAAGATTGAGTGCAGATAATATCTCATTAAATTTTCTAACAAAAGTTACCTGATTTTCACCGGTTAAGTTTTTAATTAACTGCTGAGTTATTGTGGAGCCTCCCTGCTCACCGCGATAAACAACAATAGCCGAAACAGTTCTAAACCAGTCAACTCCGTGGTGCTTTTCAAATCGCTTGTCTTCAAGTGCAACAAAAGCTTTTTTCATATAAGGGCTCATATCATCCATATCAACCCAAATACGGTTTTCTTCACCGTGCAGTCTTGCAATTTCTTTAGTTTTGCCGTTACTGTCATAGCCGTAAATAAATGAAGTTTGATTTTGAGAATACTTCTCTTCCGTTAAATCGAATACAGGGTCTCCGTGAACAACGCTGTAACCGTAAATAGTTATAACGGACAGACAAACTATTCCCACAACAGCAACCACCATCAAAGCGCCGATAAGAACTTTTCCGAGTTTTGCAAAAAAAGCACCGGCAGGAGAATTATACTGCTTTTGAGTTCTTCTTCGTGAAGATGCATTATTCTTTCTTTTAAGTTCTTTCTCTATTTGTCTGCCTTTTTTCTTTCTTCTGACAGGAGCAGAGCCTACATTGTTATAAGAAGACGGAACCGAATTGCTAACTTCATTATGATTGTTATTATCTTCACGATAAACCTTTTCAGAATTATTCATAAAAGATTCAAGTAAATCATCATAATCCTTAGAAGCCATTTCGACACCTCCGACAAATAAATTTCGATTTAACTATTATAATATAAAATAAGAATTAATAAAATAGATATTTTGTTAATTTTTAATATTAACATTGCTTTTTCTTGTTTTCTTCCGTTTCAAAGGATAAATTTTCTTTGAAATAACAATTTCGTTATAATTTTGTTTTGCACGCACTGCAATTCTGAAGTGCTTCTTACACGATTTGCAATATCCCGAAGAACAGAAAGTATTATTTAAAAATTCAAAATCCTTTTTAACTTTCAATTGCTGAGTGCATAGCGGACATTCAAAGGAAAGACCATATAAATCAAATCCGTTGTCAACAGGAGAGCTAATATAATAAGACTTAAAAAGAAGTTTACAGAAGAAATCCTTGTCACAATTATGAATATATTGTTTGAAATTATCTTTATCATAAACATGCTTAAAGCATTTTGCGGTCAATACACAATCTGCAAGCGCTCTGTGAAGCTCCTCTTCAATTGTTATGCCGAACTTTTCAGCACAATTTGAAAGACTGATTTGATTTGTATTTTCACTTTCAATATAGGATTGACAATATTTTTGGACATCGGCATATTTTTTTATAAATGTTATTTCATCAATAGACCAAAGCTTTTTAAAATTATCGGCAAGCGCATATAAATCGCTTGTGCTCCATGAAAGTAAAACAAAATCATCACCGCACCATCTTCTGAAATCCTTCATAGCTTCAACAAAGGGTATGCCGTTTTTCAATTCATCAATAGTAATGTGAGTCAGTTTTTTACAATGAGAAGAAATTTTTTTCGAAAACTGCGGTTTGACAAGCTGCTTAAATGTTTCCTCAATTATTAAACTGTCATTAAGCTTAACCGCACCGATTTCAATAATTTCATTCATTCCTGTTTTTTTCGCATAATTATACGCATTATTCCATTCAAGGTCAATAATAATATAATTCATTAGAGGTTTTCTCCAAAAAAAATAGCCTTGCACATTGCAAGGCTATTAAAAAATCTTAAACAAAAAGAAAAACAAGAAAAGCAACAAGAACAACAACAAAGAAAACTGCTATGAGCCATTTAGTTATACGCTCAAGCTTTGCCTCAACTGTTTTGCCCTTTGATTTTCCGAGAAATGTGTCGGCGCCGCCTGCAATAGCACCTGAAAGATTCTGTGAACGGCCTTCCTGCATTAATACTACAACTGTTATAACCAATGATGCAAGTATTAAAAGCACACCTAAAACATAATGATACCAAAGCATTTATTAGTCCTCCGAACTGAATTCTATAATTAATACTAAGGGATTATATCACAACAAAAGATTAATTGCAATAGTTTTTCCATAAATTTACGCTGATAAAAGAATTAATATAAAAAATAATAATAAAGGCAACAGCATAAAGTCAGCGTTTGCAGTGCAGTTGCCGCCGCTGCAAAAGCAGCGGCAGTACATAAAACTAAAAAGTTATTTGTTCACCGATATCAGCGGCACTCGGTAAAGCCCCGGCGGCAGGCAAATTTTTTGTTCTGTATCGCCAAGCCTTTTCGAATTCTCCCTCATTATAAAAATGAACCGACTCAAGTCTATGATTGCGCTTGAGTGTCATAACACTTACGCCGATTGTGTCTTTAGTGGATTTGGGAGATATTGCACCTGTATTGAGAAGAAGCATTCTTCCCGAGGTTGATTTCATAACCAGCTCGGTATCTTCTCTGATATACACAGCAGAGACGAGAGCAGACTTTCCGCTGTAAGCGTTTATAAGCTTTTTCCTGTTTGTTTTGGTTGCGTATGCATTCATATCAACCTTTGCAACTTTTCCGTTTTCAAAGAAAAACATCATATAGCCGCTGTATTCGTTAATAACGGCAGTATAAACAACTTTTTCATCGGCTGCCATTTCAAGCTTTGACGGAACATAATCGCCCAGAACAGAAGCCTTTGTATCAATAAAATCATTTACCTTTGCTTTATAAACCTGCTGCATATTTGTGAAGAAAAGCAATTCATCCTTATTACTGCATTCATGCTCTGCAATAATTTCATCGCCTTCCTTAACCTTCTGCTCGCCGCTCATTCTGAGATTAGCGGTTTTAATTTTTTTAAGATAACCTTCAACAGAAATAAAGAGTGTAACGGGATAATCCTCAATTATTTCTTCTTCAACCTCATCGTCGATTTGAGCATTATAAATTATCTCGCTCTTTCTCTCGGTGCCGTACTTAGACATAACATCCTGAAGCTCTTTCACAATGATTTTTTTCATTTTTCCTTTGCTTGCAAGAGTTGCTTCAAGGTCTTCAATTTCTGCTTCAAGCTGTTCAACATCTTTTATTCTTTTGAGAATATACTCCCTATTCAAATGGCGAAGCTTAATCTCCGCAACATACTCAGCCTGAACCTCATCTATTCCGAAACCAATCATAAGGTTTGGAATAACCTCAGATTCGCTTTCGGTTTCTCTTACAATTTTAACTGCCTTATCAATATCAAGAAGAATTTTTGAAAGGCCTTTAAGAAGATGAAGCTGTTTTCTTTTTTTATTTAAAGTAAATTCAGTTCTTCTTCTTATGCACTCAAGGCGGAAATTAACCCACTCGTTGAGAAGCTCTTTAACACCGTAAACCTTAGGCTTTCCGTTTACAAGAACATTGAAATTACAACTGAATGAATCCTCAAGAGGAGTCATTTTGAAAAGCTTTTGCATAAGCTTTTCGGGGTCGGTTCCTCTCTTTAAATCAATCGTGATTTTCAAACCATTTAAATCGGTTTCATCACGAAGGTCGGATATCTCTTTAATTTTACCCGTTTTAACAAGCTCAATAATCTTATCAATTATTGCTTCAATGGTTGTTGAAGGCGGAATCTGCTTAATATCAATACAGTTATATTTTTTATCGTATTCATATCTCGCTCTAACACGAACAGAGCCTCTTCCGGTTTCGTAAATCCTTTCAAGCTCTTCTTTATTATAAACAATAAGTCCTCCGCCAACAAAATCGGGGGCAAGTAGAGTATCCGAAACACAGTGCTCCGGATTTTTCATAAGAGCTATTGTTGTTTCACATATTTCATTGAGATTAAAAGAGCATATTGAGCTTGCCATACCTACGGCAATTCCGATATTTGCATTAACAAGCACCGATGGGTATGAAACAGGAAGCAAAGTTGGCTCCTTCATGGTGTTGTCGTAGTTATCAACGAAATCAACGGTATCTTTTGAAATATCGGCAAACAGCTCCTCACAAATGGGCTCGAGCTTAGCCTCTGTATATCTTGAAGCGGCATAAGCCATATTTTTTGAATAAGCCTTACCGAAGTTTCCCTTAGAATCCAC
>CAMFBH010000020.1 GCA_945948515.1 uncultured Clostridia bacterium | reverse complement strand
TTCCTATATTAACCAAAGCAAATGTAAGCGGATTGAGCAATGCCGATATTCTGCCGACTGTTTTTTGAGCTGTTGCAAGCTCATTGTTTTTTTCTTCAAACTTTTCTTTTTCTTCATTTTCCTTTGCAAAGGCTCTGATTACTCTTGCACCGTTTAAATTTTCTCTTGTTGATTTCGTTACCGCATCAAGCCGTGCCATAACCTTTTTATGCATAGGAATGGTTACAGCCATTATTCCGAAAACAACAACCGACAAGACCAAAATAGTTACGAAAAATATAACGGAGCTTTTAATATCAATGGTCATTGCCATTATCATGGCGCCGAAAACAATAAAAGGGCTTCTTAAAAACAGGCGCAAAACAAGATTAACACCGTTTTGAACGGTATTAATATCGCTTGTCATAATTGTTATGAGGCGCGAGGTTCCTATTGTATCAAGCTCGGAAAATGAGAGACTTTGTATTTTATCAAAAAACGCATAGCGAAGCTTTGCTGAAAAGCCCACTGCCGCCTTAGCCGCAAAATACTGCGCTGTTATTGCGCTTACCATTCCGACTGTTGCCAGCAGTAATAGAATTAAACACATTTTAACAATATGCGAAACGCTTGAATTTTTTATACCCACATCTATTATGCTTGCAACAACATACGGAATTATCAGCTCAAAGCTTGCTTCGAGCAATTTAAAAAGCGGAGCAAGAATTGATTCCTTTTTATAATCCTTTAAATAAACCAGAAGCTTTTTCATTGAATTTCCTCTATTTATAAATTAATATCATTATAATAAAATACCAAATAATGTCAACTGTTCAAAAAATTTAAAATAGTACTTGCAAAGAAGTAATATAGTAGTATAATTATATAAAATTTGTATAACAAGAGAGGGCTTAACATGGAAAACAAATGTGTTACGGCAATAATCGTCGGTGCAGGTCACAGAGCGCTTGTTTACTCCGAGCTTGCATTAACAAATCCGGAAAAGCTGAAAATAGTAGGCGTTGCAGATCCCAATCCCGTTCGCAGAAAAATGTGTATGGAAAAATTCGGATTCACCGAAGAGCACTGCTTTGAATCAGCCGAGGAGCTTGCAAGGGTTCCGAAATTTGCAGATGCAATAATTAACGGAACTATGGATGAGATTCATATTCAAACCTCCGTTCCGCTTCTCAACGCAGGATATGATATGCTGCTTGAAAAGCCGTTTGCAGTAAATGAATATGAAATGAACACCCTTGTTGAATGTGCACGCAAAAACAATTCCAAGGTTATGATTTGCCATGTTTTAAGATATACTCCTTTCTATTATTCAATCAAGGAAAGAGTTGTCTCGGGCGAAATAGGAGATATTATAAACATTCAAACTGCCGAGCATGTTTCATACCACCATCTTTCAACCTCATATGTGAGAGGAAAATGGGCAAACAGCAAAAAATGCCACACTACAATGCTTCTTGCAAAATGCTGTCATGACCTCGATATTATGATGTGGATGATGAGCCAAACAAAGCCTTGTGAAATTTCTTCCTTTGGCGGAAAATATCAGTTCAAGGAGGAAAATGCTCCTAAAAACGCAGGAACAAAATGCCTTGTTGACTGCCCGCTTGTTGATGAATGTGTTTTCTCGGCTAAAAGGCTCTATATTGACCATCCCGATCGCTGGTCTTTCTATGTTTGGGATAAGCTTGAAGATATTGAAAATCCCACCATTGAAGATAAAATTAATCTTCTTAAAGGTGATTCTCCCTACGGAAGATGCATTTATAAATGCGACAACGATGTTGTTGACCATCAGAGCGTTCTTGTTAAATTTGCAAACGGTGCAACCGGAACTCATAATATGGTTGGCGGTTCATCAGAACCCCTGAGGAGAATACATATAGTTGGAACAAAAGGCGAGATATACGGAAACTTTGAGGAATCAAAATTTTATGTTTCAAAAATAAACCCTTCACCCGATGCGCACAACGGAGAATGTGACATTGAAGAGGTTGATCTCAATGTAAGCGGAGATATGGTAGGCGCTTACGGAGGTCACGGCGGAGGTGACGAGAGGCTTGCCGCAGATTTTGTTGACTACATAAACGGAAACCAACCGAGTCTTGCATGCACCTCTATATTCGATTCCGTTGCAGGTCATTTAAGCGTTTACAAGGCGGATAAATCAAGAGAGGAAAACGGAGCTGTTCAAGAGCTTTTCTTATAATAAATTAAATAAACTAAGCGGTGATTTGTAAGCAAGTCACCGTTTTTTATAATCAAATAAAGCATTGACTTTTATGAAGACTCTGATATGATATAGTTAAGGGAGGGATTTTATGAACGAGTATATTGAAAAAGTAATATCAACGGTTGAACGCCGTGATAATGCAAAGCCCGAATACATTCAATGTGTTAAAGAGGTTTTTCGTTCACTTGAAAGGGTAATTGAGGCTCATCCTGAATATGTTGAGGATGATCTTCTTCAGCGTATGGCAGAGCCCGACAGGCTCATAACCTTTAGAATTGCTTGGGTTGATGATGCCGGAAAAACAAGAATTAACAGAGGATACAGAGTTCAATTCAACTCTGCAATAGGCCCATATAAGGGCGGGCTGCGCTTTCATCCGAGCGTTAATTCAAGCATTATGTATTTTCTCGGATTTGAGCAAACCTTTAAAAACTCACTGACCGGTCTTCCGATGGGCGGTGCAAAGGGTGGCTCCGACTTTGACCCGAGGGGAAAAAGTAAGGGCGAGGTTATGCGCTTTTGTCAGGCATTTATGACAGAACTTTACAGGCATATCGGTCCCAATGTTGATGTTCCCGCCGGTGACATCGGTGTTGGCTCAAGAGAAATAGGATTTTTATTCGGTCAGTACAAACGAATTTCAGACGCATTTGAAAACGGAGTTATCACGGGTAAAGGGCTTTCTTACGGAGGCTCTCTAATCAGACCCGAGGCTACCGGATACGGAGCTGTTTACTACGCAAACGAGGTTTTCAAGCACAATAACGATTCTATTGAAGGAAAAACCTTTATTATTTCCGGCTTTGGAAATGTTGCTTGGGGTGCAATTAAGAAGATTGTTGAGCTCGGCGGAAAGCCGATAACAATAAGCGGTCCCGACGGATTTGTTCTTGATGAGGACGGTATTGTTACTGAAGAAAAAATCAATTATCTTCTTGAAATGCGTGCTTCCGGCAGAGACCTTGCAAAGGACTATGCCGACAAGTTCAAGGTTAAATTCTTTGAAGGTCAAACACCGTGGGCTGTTAAGGGCGATGTTGTTATGCCCTGTGCTACTCAAAATGAAGTTAATCTTGAAAGTGCAAAGCAGATTCACGCTAACGGAACAAAATACTACATTGAAGTTTCAAACATGCCAACAACTGCCGATGCTCTTGATTATTTGATGGAGCAAAAGGATATGATTGTTGCACCGTCAAAGGCAGTTAACGCAGGCGGTGTTTGCGTTTCGGGACTCGAAATGAGTCAAAACAGTCAGCGCCTTAGCTGGAGTGCAGAAGAGGTTGACGGAAAGCTTCATGAGGCAATGATTAGAATTCACAAAAACTCAATTGAAGCGGCTGAAAAATACGGACTTGGATACAACCTTGTTGCAGGCGCAAACATTGCAGGCTTTGAAAAGGTTGCACAGGCTATGATGGAGCAGGGAATCTATTAATCTTAAATTACATAATTCATTAAAAGCAACTTTCACATCGGAGTTTGATGAAAGTTGCTTTTTTATGTTGCAAACACAAAATCGGTGTGCTAATATATTAGGCGAAAAAGAACAAGGAGAAATGAAATGAGCGAGGTTAAAAGGCTTGCACACAGATATAAAAACACCGTTTGGCTATGTGTTGTTGCCGCAGTTATAGGCGCAGTAACAGGCGTTTGTGACACGGTTTTCGGAAAAGTTCTTAACTGTGCAAATGATTTAAGAGTTCAAAACTTTATGCTCTTTATTCCGTTTTTAGGAGTTGCCGGTGCGGTGATTGCTTTCTTCTACAAGAGATACGGAAAAGCCGCAAGCAAGGGAATGAAGCTCATATTTAAGTTTGGACAGAACGGAGAGGAGCCGGTTATTCCGGTTAGACTCATTCCCCTTTCGGTTGCTGCAACATGGCTTACAAATCTTTTCGGCGGCAGCAGCGGCCGCGAGGGAGTTGCCGTTCAGATAGGTGCTACCGTTTCAAGCTTTTTCGGGAGATTCTTTAAAATCGAAAACGGTAAAAAGTTGTTTGTTATAATCGGTATGTCTGCCGGATTTGCAGGACTTTTTCAAACTCCCCTTGCCGCAGTTTTTTTTGCCATTGAAGTTTTAACGGTCGGTGCTCTTGAATATACCGCTCTGCTACCCGCAGGAATAGCCGCATTGACCGCAACTGCGACCTCACGCCTTTTAGGCTTGGAGCATTATAAATATTCACTTGATTTTCATACCGAGCTTGATTTAATGTTTTTAATTAAAATAGCTGTTTTGGGAGTTATATTTGCATGTGTCGGCGGCGCATTCGCATTTCTTTTAAAAAACACAAAGGTGTTTCTTGAAAACAAAATTCACAACCCTATTCTGCGAGCATTTTTAATTGGAGCGCTTATCAGCGTTTTAATGATTGTGCTTCACAGGGGAAGATACAGCGGAGTAGGTTCAAACTTGATTATAGCAGGATTTGAAAACGAAACCGTTTATCCATATGACTGGATTTTAAAGCTTCTGCTTACGGTTATAACGCTTTCGGCAGGATTTCAGGGCGGTGAGGTTACTCCCCTGTTTACAATCGGTACAACGCTCGGAATTGTTCTTGCTCCGATTTTCAATCTCCCTGCGGATTTTGTAGGAGCACTCGGATATGTTGCTGTTTTTTGCAGCGGAACAAACACTTTCCTTGCACCTATTCTTGTTGGAGCGGAAATATTCGGATATCAAAATATGCCGTATTTCATTGCCATTTGCATGATTTCATTTATATTTAACGGAAACAAATCAATTTACGCACAAAAGCGAAGCCCATCGGTAAACTGAATCAAAATAAAAAAAGCAGTTATCCACCTCAGTGAATAACTGCTTTTTTATATTCATAACAATCCGTTTCCGTAATTAAAGTTCATAAATGCGGGTGCAAAAACGAGTGAAACAATTGTCATCAGTTTAACAAGGATATTAATTGAGGGTCCTGAAGTATCTTTGAACGGATCTCCTACGGTATCTCCTACAACTGCCGCTTTATGAGCAGGTGAGCCTTTTCCGTTTTCTTTCTGACTTTCAATATATTTTTTTGCGTTATCCCAAGCACCACCTGAATTAGACATAAAAATTGCCATCATGGCACCGCTTGAAAGAGCTCCTGCAAGCGTTCCTCCAAGCGCCTCAACGCCGAGAAGAAAGCCTACTGCGAGCGGACAGATAACTGCCATAACTCCGGGCAAAATCATTTCTTTGAGCGCCGCTTTTGTTGAAATAGCAACACAATTTGTGTAATCGGGTTTTTCTGTACCTTCAAGAATACCGGGCTTTTCTCTGAACTGACGGCGAACTTCATCAATCATGCTGTTTGCCGCCTTTCCTACTGAGTTCATTGTGAGAGCGGAGAAAAGGAACGGGAGCATTCCTCCGAAAAGAAGACCTACTACAACCTTTGCGTTAAGTAGGCTCATTCCGTTTTCGCCTATTCTTGCCGACTGAGCAAACGAAGCAAACAGAGCAAGAGCAGTAAGTGCCGCAGAACCAATTGCAAAGCCTTTACCTACCGCTGCTGTTGTGTTACCAACAGAATCGAGCTTATCTGTTATATCGCGAACACTTTCATCAAGTTCGCTCATTTCAGCTATACCGCCTGCGTTATCCGCAATCGGTCCGTAAGCATCAACGGCAACAGTAATACCCGTTGTTGAAAGCATACCTACTGCTGTGAGAGCAATTCCGTAGAGTCCCAAAAATTTATAAGAAATAAGTATTCCGAAGCAAATAAATATAATCGGTATTGCTGTTGATTTCATTCCAACAGAAAGTCCGCTTATAATATTAGTTGCACTTCCGGATTCCGAGCTCATGGCAATATCTTTAACCGATTTGTACTCGCCCGATGTATAAATCTCAGTGAGTTTTCCTATTGCAGTTCCAACAACAAGTCCGCACAAAATGCATATAAACGCACGGAAATCTCCGAGCATTGCCTTACTTAATATTGCAGATGCAACAAGAACCAAGGCTGTTGAAGTGTACTCACCTATGTTAAGTGCTTTTTGGGGATCGCTTCCCTCTTTACCTTTAACAAAAAAGGTTGAAATAACGCTGGCAATAATACCTATTGCGCAAATGATTATCGGGAAAACAATTTTTGTTGTTCTAAAGGTTGCTCCTGCCGCTGCAAGAGTTATAGCAGAAACAATTGAACCGACATAGCTTTCAAATAAATCCGCGCCCATTCCCGCAACATCGCCGACATTATCGCCGACATTATCGGCTATTGTTGCCGGATTTCTCGGATCGTCCTCAGGAATTCCTGCTTCAACCTTACCGACAAGGTCTGCGCCTACATCTGCCGCCTTGGTATATATTCCTCCGCCTACACGAGCAAAAAGAGCTATGGAAGAAGCGCCGAGACTGAAGCCTGTTAAAACATTTACCTTAGCAACATCGTCTTTAATAAAAATAAGAAAAATCAATGTTATTCCGAGCATTCCGAGACCTACAACCGAAAGTCCCATAACAGCACCGCCGCTGAAAGCGGTTTTAAGCGCTTTATTCATACCGCTTGTTCTTGCGGCATTTGCCGTTCTCACATTTGCTTTAGTTGCAACAGTCATTCCAAAATAACCTGCGAGGGTTGAAAACAGTGCACCGATTATAAAACAGAATGCCGTTGTCCAATTCTTTAAAAGAACTCCTATTAAAACAAACATAACAAGAGCAAAAACAACAATCACCTTATATTCTGAGAACAAGAATGCCTTTGCACCATCAGAAATTGCCCTTGCAATTTCTTTCATTCTATCCGTTCCCGAATCTTGCTTTTTGATTTTTGCAGCAGTCAAAAAAGCAAACACAAGCGCTACTAATCCTGCTACCGCCGATAGAGCTAATATGGTTAATGTTTCCATAAAACGCCTCCGTGAAAATACATTTATTATATATAATAACATGTTTTTATGAAGAAATCAACACAATTGTGTTAACAGTCTAATTATTTAATAAAAAAAGAACAGCCTTCATAACAAAAGCTGTTCTTTAAAAACTATGTATTACTTATTATTCGTTGGAATTGTTTTCACCCTGTGCCTGATGAACATTCTGCTCAGCAAGTCTTTCAGCACGGATATCTGCAAGCTCAGCAATGATTCTCTGCTGGAAGTCTCCGTGAATATTGTAGAAGATAAATGAGAGTCCGTAGCCTCCTCTTGCAAGCGCAGGAAGGATACAGAAAACTGCCCAAATTCCGTTAAGAATATCAGGATCTGTTTGAGGAATTGCGTTTCCGAGAGAGTCTGTTAACGGAATATAGTTAATCCATGTAAGAACCATACCGGAAAGCCATCCGGTAACAGACTGTGCAAACTTCGAGAAATATCCCTGAACAGTTGTTACAAGAGCCTCGTTACGAAGTCCGTGCTTCCATTCCATGTAATCAAATGTATCTGCTGTAAGAATGGGATTACATACAAGAATAACCTTATTCGGCAAACCGCAAATTGTTAATGCAAATGTTACCCAAACGAGGTTCAAAACCGAATGGTCGCTGAAGGTTTGACCGAAGGGATGATAACCTATAAAGAAAGTCAGCATATATGCGCCGAATCCGAAAAGACCTGCGCCGATTGCTGTTTTGCGGGCACCGAACTTTTTAATCAATTTACCTGCCAAAGGAACCATAAAGTAGTTCGGGATACCTGTAAACAAGCCGGCGATTGTACCGTTTGTAAGTCTGCCGGTATTATTGAGCCAGAAATAGCTTTCTGTTGAACCGCCAACCGCTTTAAAGTTATTAAAGAAATCTGCAAAAATAATTGCAAAAAGCGGACGGTTAGTGAAAATTTGCTTGATTGATTCAAACACATTTGTTTCATTCATTTCTTCACGGGACTGAAGCGGAACACGCTCTCTCATTGCGAAGAAACCGAATACAGCTGTTATTGCAGCAAGGGCAACAAGGAAATATGCAAAGCCTGTATAAACGCTGCTCATTGTGATTTTGCTGTTGAGTTTGGGAAGAAAGTCAACAAGAACAGGAACGAGGGACGGAAGCCATACTCCGAAGATTTCAAAGAATTTTGCCAAGGTGATTAGGTTGTTTCGTTCGTCCATATTCGGCGTTATGTTATATGTCATAAGGTTCCATGCGCCGAAATAGCTCATTCCGAGACCGTTAATAAGAACGGCAATTGAAACATAAACAACTCTTGCCGTCGGAGAGAGAGAGGGTGCAGTAAACATCATTATGCTACCAATTACCCAAAGCGGAAGCGGAAGCATTAGATAAGGTCTTACTCGACCCCATCTTGTTCTCGTACGGTCAATAATAAGACCGGAGATTGTGTCGTCAAGAGCATCATAAATTGTAGTAAACAATTTAATATTTGCATAAGCGGTTGTATTGAGCTTAAGGAATGTTATCATAAAGAATTCCATATTGCTCGTTACGAACTGACTTAAGTTTTTCTGGCCGAAGTTAACAAGAACATACGCGGCAATCTCTTTTGGGGTAAGATAGCGTTTTTTGGTATAAGCTAACTTGTCAAGAGTTTCCTGCTCGGCAGTGCTTATTTCATCTACTGTTTTTGTGACTGACTCTGCCAATTGTTTCCCTCATTTCAAATGAAGCAAATTGCCTCATAATAAAATTAACACATTTATAATAACATACCGCTTCGACTAAATCAACACTTTTTTTCCTTTCAGATTTTAATATGCTTCTTGCCGTCAGACGACTATTATCTTACATTTGCAAGCCGTTTTTTAATTAAAAAACGATTTTTATTGACTTTTTCTTCAAAACAATATAAAATGATTTCTGTTAAGATTTTTTCTAAGGGGTGTCTTTATGGCAAGCAAATGTCCCTCCTGCGGTGCAACACTGCATATTTGGAATGTTCGTGCAGAATGCAGAAAATGCGGCGCTAATATTCCCAACTATAATTGGGAGCAAAGACTTGAAGAAGATAACATTAAGGCTGAAGCTGCTTTTGAAGTGTTCCACAGAAACACAAGCAGATTTGTTTACTGCACTGTGGGAACAAAATTAAGAATAGTCCGCCTTGTTTTCAGCTTTCTGCCGATAATCGGATTTATTGTTCCGTGGGCAACTCTGAAAACTCCCAATATTGACCGTGGTTGGAGTTTGCTGACTTTAATTCTTCATTTCTTTAAGGACTTGTTTGCTGATTTCGGGATCTACTTCACAAATATGAAGTTTGAACAGTACGGGGGTCCCGTAACTTTCGGAATGATTTCTCTTTTGTTCTACATGCTTCACATTTTATTTATAGTTGTTGCATTTTTCCTGATACTGCTTACTTTTAAAAAGCCAAAAACAAAGGTTATGGTTGTTTTCGATGCATTAAGCATTGTGTGCTCGGTTGTAAGCGTTATCTTTTATTCACAGTTTATTTCTCTCGGAAAAAGCGCTGTTGCATTTAACTTCGGAAACACTCCTCTTATTGACATATCCGGAGGAATTTCCTGGGGATTCTTTGTTGCCCTTGCGCTTTTGATTACAGCCTTTATTATTAACCTTCTCGTTTCCAATGCAAGCATAAAATCCGATGAAGAGCTTGAAGAAGAGCGCCTTGCAAAGGTTGCCGCCAAGGAAGCAAAGGAAGAAGAGGAAAGAAAACAAAAAGAAATAGCAAGAGCCGAAGCAGCAAAAGCAGCAGAAGAGGAAAACAAGAAAAAAATCGAGGCCGCAAAGGCAAGAGTTGCAGAGCTTGAAACTAAAGATAAGAAATAAAAATTTACCTATAGCCCTCACAGAGCAAATGCTTTGTGAGGCTTTCTTTTTTCTTGACTGTAATGCATTAAAATGATATAATCTATGCAGGAGTGAGAATATGAGTAAATCCCTAACAAATATTAAAGCACAAAAAGCAGCTAAAATAATTTTGGCGGTCTGCTCCGCTTTGCTTATTGCAGTAATTATTGCAGCCTGCGTTTTCTCGGCAATATCAAAAAAAGAAGATTCTCAAATGTATCAAAAAGCTCTTATTACTTTGATGCCTGAGAGTATTGAAGATCCTGAAACAAATTACACCTTCCATGTTAAAGCAAATCCTAATGGCATTACCGATGAAAACAACTTTATGTCCGGCTTTATATTCTATTACACAGATGAAAACGGCAAGGAAGTTCAGCTCGACAGATACGGAATGTATTATGACGATAACAATCCAAGAGGTGTCAATGTAGGAACAAGCTTTATTTTGAAGGCCGTTTTAACCATTAAAGCGATACTTAAGGGTTTTTATATTGCAATCGGGATAATAATTGCAATAATGATTTTGGTTGGTATTTATTTTTGGCATCTCTCTTGGGAGAAATACGACAATGCCAAAAAGCCGAAGGCTTCCGGATCTTCGGGTAAATCTCAGAAAAAAAATAACAATTAATTTTATTGAGCAGCCGAAGGCTATTTCCTGCGGGTGCTCTTTTTTCGAGCAGTATTTTTACAACGCGTCTGCATGGCTACTGCATGGCGTGTGATTTATTAAATATGTAGCGGAAAGGCATTTTGTTTATGGCTTATGAAAAATTGTTTTCGAGCGGAAAAATAGGAAATCTCGAATTAAAAAACAGAGTTGTTATGGCTCCTATGCTCATGGATTTTGGTCAGTTTGACGGCACTCCCACCGAGCAAATGATGGATTACTACGAGGAAAGAGCTAAGGGCGGAACGGGACTTATTATTACGGAAATCACAAGAGTTAACGATGTTACGGGCGCTTCTGCCTTCGGTCAGCTTGCAGTCAGCCACGACTATCACATTAAGCCTCTTGCGGAAATGGCAAAAAGAATTCACCGCCACGGCGCAAAAATAATGGTTGAGCTTCATCACCCCGGCAGACAAAATCTAAGCATGCTTATCGGAACTGTTCCGCTTTCAATCGGCTGCAACAAGATTATGCCGTTTTATTCAAAAATGCTCTATTCCCTTGTGCCGTCCTTTTCAAAAATGATGCAAAAGGATTTACTTCCGAAGGTAGTTTCTCCTTCAAAATGCGAAAGAAGCTATTTTTCAAACTGTCTCAACAAGGAGCTTTCTAAATCGGAAATTGAAAAAATCATTCAGCAGTTTGTTGACGGAGCAGTCAGAGTAAAAAAGGCCGGCTGTGACGGTGTTGAGCTTCACGCTTCCCACGGCTACCTTATTCAGCAGTTTTTGAGCCCTTACACAAACAGAAGAACAGATGAATACGGCGGAAATCTTGAAAACAGAATGAGATTTCTTTTAAATATTATAAGCGGTATCAGAAAAGAATGCGGAAACGATTTTCCGATTGTTGTTCGCCTTACCGTTGATGAAATGTATGACAGAATCGGTCAGCCCGGAAAGGGCTACGGACTGAGCGAGGGAATAAAAATGGCACAGCGTCTTGAAAAAGCAGGAATTGATGCCATTGATGTTTCTTCCGCCTCTTATGACACATTTAACTATTGGCTTGAGCCGACAAGCTTTGAATGCGGCTGGAGAAAAAATCTTGCAGCAGAAGTAAAAAAGGCAGTCAGCATTCCCGTTCTTGCGGCAAACCTTATCCGCTCCCCCGAGCAGGCTGAGGCTCAGCTTGAGGACGGAATTCAGGATTTCATCTCTCTCGGCAGACCGCTCATTGCTGACCCGCATTGGGTTGAAAAGGTTCAAAGCGGAAGACAGAATGAGGTTAAGCGCTGTATATGCTGCCTATATTGCTTTGAAAGCATGCAAAACGGCGCTTATGTAAACGACCACGGTCATTGCAGTGTCAATCCGTTTGTAGGCAGAGAAAAAGTTGAGCTTCCGAAAAACGGAAACGGCAAAAAGGTTGTTATTATCGGTGCCGGTCCTGCCGGACTTATGAGCGCAGAGCTTCTTGCAAAACGAGGATTTGCTGTAACTCTTCTTGAGAAAGAAAATACATACGGCGGTCAGATTCAGCTTGCTAACAAGCCTCCCAAGAAGGATAAGCTTACTTGGTGCGTTGATGATTTGTACACAAACGCTATTAAGGCGGGCGCCGAAATCAAGCTCGGAATTAAAGCTACAAAAGAAATAATTAAAGAATATGACCCTGCAATCGTTATTGTTGCAACAGGCGGTAACGCAGTACATCCAAAGGCTTTCACAGGAGATAGTGTTTGCACCGTTACGGAAATTCTTAACGGAAGCATTAAGCTTTCCGGCAAAAAGGTTGCCGTTATCGGTTCGGGTATGACGGGTCTTGAAACATCCGAATTACTTTGCGAACAGGGCAACTCTGTTTCAATAATTGAAATGGCTGACTCTATTGCTCCGGGGGCATGGTTCCAGAATGTTGATGATGCACTTCCGAAGCTCAAAAAAGCAGGAACGGATTTCTACACCTCAAGCAAGCTTGTTTCAATAGGAAGTGACTCCATTACCGTTGAAAGCACCAAGACAGCGCAAAAGAGCGAAATCCCCTGTGATTTTGTTGTTCTTTCAATGGGTGTTCGTCCTGATAATGCATTGTATGAAGAAATCAAAGATGAGTTTATGCAGGTTTACAACATCGGCGATTCAAACAAAATCGGAAGAATTGCAAACGCAACCGAAAGTGCATACCGGCTTGCCAAATCAATTGTTGGCGGCATTAAATAAGAGCAGTATTAAAGCCGTGAAAGATAAAAATCTTTCACGGCTTTTTTGTTGTTATTTATTGCTTAAGCAATTTCAATTAAATTTAAACAATTATTAAATTCTTATCTAAGGTTACAAGGTTTTTCTTTTCATCACTGCCGAGATAAATTACATCCTCAATTCTTATTCCGAATTTACCCGGAATATAGATTCCCGGCTCAACCGTGCAAACATTCCCCTCTTCAAAAATATCCTCACTTTTCGGAGAAGCGCTGTAACCCTCATGAATTTCAAGCCCTACTCCGTGGCCGAGAGCATGGCGGAAATACTTTGCATAATCCTCTTTTTGCAAAACATCATAAGCCCTTTGATAAACATCTCTGCATCTTGCTCCGACCTCCATAGCTTTTATTCCGGCAAGCTGTGCCTCAAGCACAAGATTGTAGCAGAGCTTCATTTCGTCGCTTGCGCAACCGAGAACAACTGTTCGAGTTGTATCCGAATGATAGCCCTTATATGTTGCGCCGAAATCGGCAAGGATAAAATCGCCTTTTTTAAGCTTTCTGTCCGACGGAACACCGTGTGGCATTGAGGTGTTTTCTCCGCTCAAAAGAATTGTGCTGAATGAAACTCCTTCAGAGCCGTTTTTTGCCATAAGATAATCAAAATAAGCGGCAAGCTCCTTTTCCGTTTTGCCCTCTTTATAATGATTTAAAAGCTCAAGATATGATTTTTCTGCAATCCTTTGAGCCTCAAGCATAAATTCAATTTCTTCGCTTGATTTTATATTTCTGATTTTTCCCAATTCATTATTGAGTTCAACAAGCTCTGCATTGAGTTCTCTTTTAAGAGTGCAATATCTTTTGTATGAAATTGTTTCATTTTCAAACGCAAGCGTTTTAATTGAATTGTTTTTAAGAAATGCATTAACAGAATCAATAAATCCGCCGTTAATCTCAACAACCTCAAAGCCCGTTTTCTTTGCATAGTTCTGAGCCGTTTCCGTATAACGAGAATCAACAAAATGGCATTTGCGGCCGCTTTTTGTAATAACTATCATGCCCTCGCTCGGAGAAAAAGAGCAGAAATAATGCATATTTTCCTCGCTTGTTACGAGCATTGCATCGGCATTTATGCTGTTTAATATTTTTATTGCTTTATCTGTATTCATATAATCACCGAATTTATTATACTCTCTTATATTTTTTTGTCAAACGCTTGACCTTATGCTTTTATTTTAATAAAATTATAAACGGAAACGCGGTGATTATTATGAATTTAAGAGAATGTAAAAGATGTTTACTGCTCGAAAGCGGAGAAAAGGCGGTTTTTGAAACCGTAAACGCATATCTTGAAAATCTTGACGAATCGGAAAAAGTGAGCGATAAGATTTACAGAGAGCGACTCAATAATTGCAGTGAATGCGATAGTCTCATTTCCGGAATGTGCCTTAAATGCGGCTGCTATGTTGAAATAAGAGCCGCGCTGAAAAACAAAAGCTGTCCGAATGCAGATAACAGAAGGTGGTAAAATGGATATAAGAAAAGAGCTTTTTGATAATGCGGATTTAAAATACAAGGAATTTCACAAAAAGCTTGTTCCTACTGTTGACGAAAACACTCTTTTGGGAGTGCGACTTCCTGTTATGAGAAAAATTGCAAAAAAGGCGGCGGCTTCCGGAGTATTTCCAAAAACATATTATTATGAAGAAAAAATGATTTTCGGATTGATTATCGGATACGGAAAATTTTCTATTGAAAGGCGCGCTGAGCTTTTGAAAGAATTCATCCCACTCATTGACAACTGGGCAGTTTGCGACAGTGTTTGCGCTTCTTTAAAATTCACGGATAAAAACAAAGAATTTATGTGGAATTTCATTCAAAAATATCTTGCCTCAAATAAAGAATACGAGCTTCGATTTGCGATTGTTATGATTCTTGATTATTTTATTGACAACGAATATTTGGAAAAATCAATTAATGCCATAAAAGCAATATCATCAAAAGATTATTATGTTCAAATGGCAGCTGCATGGACCGTTGCTGAAATTTTTATAAAACATCCTGAGGAGGGCGAGCTTCTTTTATCTCAAATTGAAGATGATTTTACAAGAAGAAAAGCCATCTCCAAAATAAGAGACAGCTTCAGAGTTGATAAAACCACCAAGGACAGAATACGCAAGTATAAACAGAATATTAACTTAAGCATAAAAAAAGCAGAAATTCAAATTTGAATTTCTGCTTTTACTTTACATAGCAACTATATTTACAAGCTTGCCCGGAACATAGATTTCTTTTTTAATCTCTTTTCCCGAGATAGCCTGTGCAATTTTTTCATCGGCCTTTGCAAGAGCAATAACCTCATCCTTAGGCATATCTACGGGAATTGTTACTCTTGATTTAACCTTTCCCATAATTTGAAGAACAATTTCAACAGTATTATCAAATGTTTTTTCCTCATCGTATTCGGGCCACTTCTGAGAGGTTACCATTTTTCCGTAATTCATTCTGTTCCAAATTTCCTCTGTAACATGGGGAGCAAACGGATTAAGAAGAATAACAAAGGTTTTAAGCTCTGCATTGTTGATGCTCTTTTTATCGTAAATCTTATTAAGAAGGCTCATAAGAGCGGCAATTGCCGTGTTGCTCTTAAGGTTATCAATATCCTCGGTAACCTTTTTAATTGTTTTGTGGAAATCTGATTCGAGATCCTTGGAGTATTCATCGCCGTCGCATACAATTTCCTGAAGATTCCAAACTCTCTCAACAAATCGCTTACAGCCCTTTATTGATGCGCTGTTCCACGGAGCTGCCTTTTCAAAATCGCCTATGAACATTTCATAAAGGCGCATTGTGTCGGCACCGTACTCATTTACGATATCATCGGGATTAACGACATTGCCTCTTGACTTACTCATTTTTTCGCCGTTTTCGCCCAAAATCATACCATGTGAGGTTCTCTTCTGATACGGCTCTTTTGTTGGAACAACACCGATATCATACAGGAATTTATGCCAGAAACGGCTGTAAAGCAAGTGAAGAGTTGTGTGCTCCATTCCGCCGTTGTACCAATCAACAGGGCACCAATATTCAAGAGCCTCCTTGCTTGCAAGCTCCTTATCGTTATGAGGATCCATATAGCGCAGGAAATACCAGCTTGATCCTGCCCACTGAGGCATTGTGTCTGTTTCCCTCTTTGCAGGTCCTCCGCAGTGCGGGCAGGTTGTGTTAACCCAATCGGTCATTTTGGCAAGCGGAGACTCACCGTTGTCGGTTGGCTCGTATGAATCAACCTGAGGAAGTGTAAGCGGGAGCTCGCTTTCAGGGAGCGGAACATATCCGCATTTATCACAATGAACAATCGGAATAGGCTCGCCCCAATATCTCTGACGGCTGAACACCCAGTCACGAAGCTTGAAGTTAACCTTCTTTCTGCCGAGCTTGTTTTCTTCAAGCCAATCAATTATTGCAGTTTTTGCCTCTTCAACGGTTTTACCTGTAAGGAATGAGGAATTAACAAGAACGCCTGTTGCACAATCTGTAAACGCTTCTTTCTGAACATCCTCTCCGCCTGCAACAACCTCAATAATGGGAAGCTCGAATTTTTTTGCAAACTCCCAGTCACGGGTATCGTGAGCGGGAACCGCCATAATTGCGCCCGTTCCGTAGGAAGTGAGAACATAGTCTGAAATAAAAATCGGAATTTCCTCGTTGTTTACGGGATTAATTCCCATTACGCCGTTAAGCTTAACACCGGTTTTTTCCTTATTGAGCTCAGTTCTTTCAAAATCGGATTTTTTAGCCGCTTCCTGCTGATAAGCGCGTACTTCATCAATATTAGATATACTGTTTTCCCACTTTTCAATATACGGATGCTCAGGTGAGATAACCATATATGTAGCTCCGAAAAGTGTGTCGGGACGGGTTGTATAAACAGTCAGTACATCGCCCTCGGTTGTTCCGAAATCAACCTCTGCACCTGTTGATCTGCCAATCCAGTTTTTCTGCTGAACCTTAACTCTGTCTATAAAATCAAGGTCGTCCAAATCATCAACAAGTCTTTGCGCATATTCAGTAATTTTAAGCATCCACTGGCTTTTTACCTTATGAACAACCTCACTGCCGCAACGCTCACAAACACCGTTTACAACCTCTTCATTTGCAAGAACGCATTTACATGAGGTGCACCAGTTAACTGCCATTTCCTTTTTATAAGCAAGTCCCTTTTTGAAAAGCTGGAGGAAAATCCACTGAGTCCATTTATAATAAGAGGGATCTGTTGTGTTAACCTCTCTGCTCCAATCGAAGCTGAAGCCAAGGCTTTGAAGCTGCTCCTTAAAGTGGGCAACATTCTTTTCTGTTACCTCGGCAGGATGAATATGATTTTTAATGGCAAAGTTTTCGGTGGGAAGTCCGAAAGCATCCCAGCCCATAGGATAAAGAACATTGTAGCCCTGAAGCCTTTTTTTACGGGCAACAATATCAAGCGCCGTATAAGAACGGGGATGACCTACATGAAGTCCCTGACCCGACGGATAAGGGAATTCAACAAGGCAGTAATATTTCGGAAGTGAGAAATCCTGCTTTGCATGGAAAACTCCTTCCTCCTCCCATATTCTTTGCCATTTCTTTTCAATTTCTTTAAAATTGTACTCCATAAATTAATCCTCCGCAAACTGACTAATGTCTATTTTTTCTCCGTCCTCCCACAAGCGTTCGAGCTGATAAAACTCTCTTTGATCCTTGTAGAAAACATGAATAACAACATCGTGGCAATCAATACAAACCCAACCTGAATTTTTTCCGTCTATCTGGTGATTTTCAACGCCCGCTTCGTCCATTTTAAACTCAACCTCATCTGCAAGCGCCTTAACCTGAGTTGACGACATACCCGTTGCAATAACAAAATAATCTGCAATAATTGTTAGGTCTGTTATTTTTATAACCTCTATATCCTCGCCCTTTTTGCTATCGAGAGCATTAACGGCAATTTTTACTTTTTCTAAAGCTTCCATTTAATCTTCCTTTACAAAACTATTTATAACCCAGTTATAAGCGTTAACCGTGTCGGGGTGTATTGGCCTTGCGTGATTTGCAAGATCAACAATCGTGTAGCGCATTGCATAAAGCATTCCGCTTTCAAGACCTTGAGAAACCTTGCGCCGCATTACATCAACATCCTCATAATCACGGTCATCGGAAATATAATCCGCAAGATATATTATTTGCTCAAGCAGACTCATATTTTCCCTTGCAGTTGTATGAAACCGAATAGCATTGATTATATCCTCATCTTCAATTCCGAGCTCACATTTTACAAAAGCCGCTCCCGAAATCTGATGATGAAGCTTTTTGTTTTTTAATTCAAGCTCACTCATTTGAACACCTGCTTTTTCGCATTCGGCAAGGTGTTCCTCAAGGCTTGCTTCCTTCATAACATCATGTAAAATTCCTGCAACCCTTGCTTTTTCTTCATCTGCTCCGAAACGCTTTGCAAGAGCAACTGCACTTTCGGCAACACAAACAGAATGATGAAAACGGTATTCCGACAATCTTGTCTTTATTAAATTTATATACCCATCAACATTATATGTCAAGATACAGCCCCCGTTCTTTTATGTAATCCGAAACAGATTTCGGAACAAGCCCCTCAATATTCTCCCCGTTTTTAATCATTGTACGGATTTCACTTGAAGAAACCTCATAGGGCTCAAAATCGGCAATAAAAATCTTATCCTCGGAAATGTTCAGCCTCTGCTTTGAAAAATCATACAGCTCTTTTCTGCTTACTTTGTTTATTCTTGAGCAGCTTAGAATTGAAACGCTTTTCAGAATATCTTCAAATCTAAACCATTTATCAAAGTTTAAAAGCTGGTCGGAGCCAATAATTAGATACAGCTCGTCGTTTGGATAAAGACTTTTAAAATGCTCAATAGTGTAATAAGTGTAGCTCGTTTTTTCGTTTTTAAGCTCAAAATCGGAAATTTCAAATTTGCTCTCATTTTCAAGTGCAAGCTCGAGCATTTTCAGTCTGTCCGTTTTACTTGCAAGAACGGTGCTTTTAAGAGGAGAAATAAAAGCCGGAACAAAAATGATTTTATCTAATTTTGCTCTTGAATAAATTTCTCTTGCAAAATTAATATGTCCGTTATGAACGGGATTAAAGCTTCCGCCGAAAACTCCGATTTTCATGAGCGTCTGCCTCTGTTATATTTGTTATAAGCCTTAAGCCATGGATTTTTTTCCTCGGCTTCCTTTTGACGCTGGCGCATTCCTTTAATTTTTGTTTTCTTCTTTGCCGTGCCCTTTTTTTCCTTACCCGAAGCAGAGGCTTTTTTTGCCTTGATTTTTTCCTCATCTGCTTCACGGTAAAGAACAATTATTCCTCCGATAACCTGAATAACCTCTGCACTGAGTCTGGCAGCCAGCTCGTTTGCCGCATCCTTCGGAGTCAGCGGTGAGGTTTCAAGATGAACTCTGATTTTAATTAATTCGCGGGCATCAAGAGTATCATCTATCTGCTTAACAAGATTATCGCTGATACCCTCTTTACCTATTTGGATTATTGCTTCAAGCGGATTTGCCTTTGCTCTGAGAGCCGCTCTTTCCTTACCAGTCATAAATTACCTTCTTACAATATTTTTTTCAACTCATCCGAGAGCTTTTCAAGGGCTCTTCTGCGATGAGATATTTTATCCTTTTCTTCTGCCGTGTACATTCCGAAAGCCCTGCCGTCAACAATAAACAGAGGGTCGTATCCGAAGCCCGCATTTCCGCTTCTTTCAAAACCTATCACTCCATTACATTCGCCGCGGACTACGATTTCTTTACCGTTAGGAAATACACAGCAAACCGCACAAACATACTTTGCAGTTCTCTTTTCAAGCTCAACACCTTCAAGCTTTTCAAGAAGCAAATCGTTATTTTTTTCATCATTGCCGTGTTCACCTGAAAAGCGGGCTGAATATATACCCGGAGCGCCTCCGAGATAGTCAACACAAAGTCCGCTGTCGTCTGCAATGGCAGGCATATTTGTTATTCCGCACGCACTCTTTGCCTTAATAACAGCGTTTTCCTCAAAGGTTTCACCGTCTTCAACAACCTCCGGTAGTTCAATTCCGAGCTGCTTTGCGGTTTTAACATTTATTCCGAGAGGTGCAAGTATTCTTTGCATTTCCTCAAGCTTTTTCATATTGTTTGTTGCTAATATAAAATCCATTTCTATTCTCCGAGAATAAAGTTTTCTATATCCTTATCTTCGCCTACGGGCTTTGAATCAAACAGCGCACTTGCAAACGCATCTGCATCAAACGGCTGAAGATCGTCTATCTGTTCGCCAACTCCGACAAATTTTACAGGAACATCAAGCTCGTTGTTGATTGCAAGAACAACTCCGCCGCGCGCGGTTCCGTCAAGCTTGGTGAGAATAATTCCCGTGATTCCTGCCGCATCCTTGAAATCCTTAGCCTGATTTACAGCGTTCTGCCCTGTTGTTGCATCAAGAACAAGGAGCACCTCCTTGCTTGCATCGGGAAGTTCCCTCTCAATAACTCGGCTGATTTTATTTAATTCATCCATAAGATTCTTCTTATTGTGAAGTCTTCCTGCCGTGTCTATTATAATTACATCTGCATTTCTCGCCTTACCGGCGGCTATCGTATCGAATACAACGCTTGCAGGATCCGAGCCCTCGGAATGCTTAATCAAATCAACCTGTGCTCTGTCTGCCCAAACCTGAAGCTGTTCTATTGCCGCCGCTCTGAATGTGTCCGCAGCACCGAGGATAACCTTTCTTCCCTGCTCTTTAAGGCGAAGAGCAAGCTTTCCGATGGTTGTTGTTTTTCCTACTCCGTTAACACCGATAACAAGTATTACGGACGGCTTTGAACGAAGCTTTAGATAGCTACCGCCCCAAACAATACCCGAAACAATATCCTTGAGCTTTTCCTTAACCTCTGCGGCATTTGTTAATCCGTCGCTCTCAACACGGCTCTTTAAATCGGAAATGATTTTTTCGGAGGTTTCCATTCCGACATCGCCCATAATGAGAATTTCTTCAAGCTCTTCAAAAAGATCGTCGGTTATTTTTTCATAGCTTTGAATAACCTCATCCATTTTTGCGGTTATTCCCTCATCACGGGTTTTTTTAAGACCTTTTCTGAATTTATCGAAAATACCCATAAAACACTATCCTTCCAATCCCATTTTTTGCGCTATCTCTGCACTTTGAAGTTCAAGAAGCTTTGATACACCCTTTTCCTGCATGGTTACGCCGTATAGAATATCCGCCTCTTCCATTGTTCCTCTTCTGTGAGTAATTGAAATAAACTGTGTTTTCTCAGTCATTCTGCGCATATATTTTGCAAAACGCTCAACATTAACATCATCAAGCGCCGCCTCAACCTCATCATAAATGCAAAACGGTGACGGTGTTACCTTAAGCACGCTGAAAAGCAGTGCAAGAGCGGCAAGGCTCTTTTCTCCTCCGGAAAACAGGTTGATATTCTGAACGCTCTTTCCCGGCGGCTGAATTTTAATTTCTATTGCGCATTCAAGACAGTTTCTCTCATCCTCGAGGATTATTTCACCCTTACCTCCTCCGAAGAAATCGGCAAAGGAAATTTTGAACTGCTCATTAATCTTTTTAAACTGATTTAAAAATCTTTCGCTCATTGAAGAGGTTAAATCTTCAATTATTTTCCCGAGCTCGCTCTTTGCTTTTTCAATATCGTCAATCTGCTCTTTCAGGAACTCGTATCGTTCGGAAACCTCTTTATATTCTTCAATAGCTCCTACATTGATTGAGCCGAGCTTTTTGATATCCTGCTTAATCTCGTTGAGTCTGCGGCGAGCGACGGAAATATCTCCGATTTGAATATTAAGCGCTTCTGCCTCGCGGCGGGTTAACTCGTACTGCTCAAACAGCATATCGTTTAACTCGTCGTACTCCTTACGCATTGCGATTTTGCGCTCATCAAGGCGAACAAGCTCCGATGAAAGCTTTTCTCTTTCACTGCCCTTCTGCCTTTCAAGAAGTCGAAGCTCGGAGCTTCTTTTTTCAAGAGAATTTCTTCTGTCAATAAGAGTTGAAACACCCTTTTCGCTCTGCTGAACCTTTTCTCTCAGGGCATTTGCTTGTTCTTTTATGCCATTAATTGATTTTTTAATTTCCTCGTTTCTTGATTCGATTTCGGAAATCTCATTTTCAATCGTTCTGACGCGCTCGCTTTCGCCTGAAATTCTACCTTTAAGCTCTTCAACGGAAATTTTTGAGCTCTCGTTTTCTTTAACAATAGCAACAAGCTCAAGATTTATTTCTTCAATCTGAGATCTTATTTCATCTCTCTTGCGAACAATTTCCTGATTATTTCCTGTTATTGAATCGAGCTCCTCCTGAGTTGACTCAATTCGTGATGAAATTTCTTTAATCTCGCCTTCGGCACCTTCAAGAAGCTTTTTCAGCGCTGACACTCTTTCGGCAGCATTTTCATTTTCACTGAGAAGAGCATCTCTCTGAGCGCAAAGAGCTGTATATCTGTTTTGTGCAAGTCGCTCCTCTCCCTCTGCTCTGATTAAATCCTCGCCGGCATTTTGCAAATCTGCCTGTGCGCCCTGAAGCTCGGCAAGGGCAAAGCTTTCCTCTTCGGAAGCGGTTTTACATTCTGCTTTTAGGCTCTCAACGCTTTTTTCAATCTCCAAAGCCTTTGCATTCAATTCTTCAATTCTGTTTGCCCTTGAAAGAATTCCTGCGTTGTTTGAACGGCTTCCGCCGGTCATTGAGCCGCCGGGATTTATAACCTGACCGTCAAGAGTTACTATTCTAAACCTGTTTTTATACTGCTTTGAAATACCGATTGCGCTGTCCATATCCTCGGCAACAACCGTTTTACCCAAAAGATTTGATACTATTTTTTGATACTTTTTATCGCATTTAACAAGGTTTTGGGCAAAATCAACAAAACCGAGAAAATCATCAAGACCCGTTTCGTTAAGGCTTCTCGGCTGAATTGCACTGAGCGGTAAAAATGTTGCTCTGCCGAGATTGTTCTGCTTAAGATATAAGATTGCTCTTTTGGCATCTGCTTCATTTTCGGTAACGATATTCTGCATGGCCGCACCGAGTGCAACCTCAACGGCTGTACTGTACTCATCATCAACGGTAATGAGTCTGCCGAGAGTTCCGTGTATTCCGCTGAGAGCATTTGATTCTGCTCTGCGAACAACTGCCTTTACGGCACCTGAATAGCCCTCCATATTTTTTTCAAGATCAGTTAGCATTTTAGCCTGATTTTGAACTCTCAAAAGCTTTTCCTGTGCCTCGGAAAGCTTATCTTTTATCTGCTGTGTTTTTTTGCTTTTTGAATCGAACTTTAGCTGATAGCCTCCCATTGAATTTGTTAATTCGGAGATATTATCCTTAAGCTCTTTTACGGTAGCCTTGCACTGCTCGTTCTGCTCTTGAGCCTCCTTGCACTGCTCGTTTGCATTTTCTATTGCTTCAAAAACGGTTCCTATTCTGCTTTCGATTTCATTAATTGACGACTGCGCCTCGGATGATTTAACTCTTGAATCCGAAAGCTCAAGAGTCAGCCTTGAAATTTCGGAATTTAATGAAACTGCCTTTGCAGAGAAGTTTTCGTTTGAAGCGCTAAGCTTTTCAGCGCTTTCTGTAAGCTCTTCAAGAACACTTCTTTTTTCGGCTATTTTTGAATTGTTCTCTTCTACCTGCCTTTTCTTTTCCTCTATTTGATTTTCGATTGATGCGCTGGCATTATCGGAAAGAGAAATATCGGATTTAAGTCTTTCTATTGTTTCGTTGTTATGAGAAAGAGTTGTTTCAAGAACAGAAACCTCTCCGTCCTTTTTCAGCGCCTCTTCTTCAAATTCGGAGGAACTTAATCTCGTGTTTTCAATTTCGGAATTTATTGAAGCTATAAGAGAAAGAACCTCTTCAATTTCATTTTCAATGGATTTTAATTCATTCTCTGCATACTCATATGAAGCATTTGCAGCATCAATTTTATGCTCCTGCTCGCGAAGCTCATTTGTAAATCTGTTAATCTTATTGAGCCAAACACCTATTTCAAGCTCTTTTTTCTCAGATGAAAGCTCCAAAAACTTCTGTGCTTTCTCACTCTGAGTTTTAAGAGGACCTACTCTGCTTTCGAGCTCGCCGAGAATATCAAGAAGACGAACAAGATTTTCCTGTGCCTGATCAAGTCTTCTCTGTGCATCGGTTCTCTTATGACGAAAGCGGGAAATTCCTGCCGCTTCTTCAAAGAGCTCGCGCCTGTCCTCGTTCTTAGCCGATATAATTGAATCTATTTTTCCCTGACCGACTATTGAATAGCCGTCTGCACCGAGTCCCGTATCCATGAAAAGCTCGTGGATATCCTTTCTGCGTACCTGCTCTCCGTCAATTTTATACTCGCTTTCACCCGAACGGTAATAGCGCCTTGATACTGTTACAATATTGCCTTTATCCTTTAGGGTTTCATCGGAATTATCAAGAACAAGAGTAACCTGAGCAAAGCCGAGCGCTTTTCTTGTGCTTGTTCCTCCGAAAATAACATCCTCCATTTTTGCGCCTCGAAGGCTTTTTGTGCTGGTTTCGCCGAGAACCCAACGCACTGCATCGGAAATATTACTTTTTCCCGAACCGTTAGGTCCTACTACGGCAGTAATTCCTTTTCCGAAGTTGAGCTCGGTCTTGTCCGGAAAAGATTTAAAGCCCTGCATTTCAAGTGATCGCAATAACATTTAGTTTATCCTCAATTCGTTTGGTTTAAGCTCTTCGCTGAATTCTGTTTTAATAACATATCCCATTTCGCTTAATGCTTTAAGGTTTTGCTTTTTCTGACCGTTAAGCTTTGAAAGGGATTTTTTATTTATCCAAACCGTGTAATTTCCCGGCTGATATTTAAGAATTTTATTTAAAAATATTTTTGACTGAACAAGTTCTCCGAACGCTTCATGATAAGCGCCTCCGACAGCGTTTTCCTTAACGCCGCTTGATGAATGAAGCCCGACTCTGATAACCTTAATGCCCGCATATTCAAACATTTCATAAAGCTCGGCACAAAGCTCAACCGACTCCTCAACTCCCCACGGCTTAAAATCACCGCTGAGCATTAAGCTTTCAAGATAAGTGTTTTTTAAAACTACTGTTGGATAAATTCTAACCGTTTTACATCCTATTTCTATAAAGCTTGTTGCTGTTAACAACGCGTTTTCGTATGTATCGCCGTAAAGTCCGGTCATCATTTGAAGTCCGAGCTCAAAGCCTGCTTCCTTTATTATTTTTGAAGCCTTACAAACATCCTGAGCAGTATGCCCTCTGCGGTTTAGCTCCAAAACTCTGTTATTCATACTTTGAGCACCAAGCTCAATGCTTGTTACTCCAAAGGATTTAAGCGTGCTTAGAATTTCTTCATCTATACAATCCGGGCGGGTTGATATTCTTATTCCGCTTATTTCTCCGCTTTTAACATAGGGATAAGCGCTTTTGAGCAGGCTCTCCATATAGCTTCGTTCTATTGCGGTAAATGAGCCTCCGAAGAAAGCAAGCTCACATTTATAGTTCTTTGATTTTAAAGCTGTTTCTATCGCTTGCTTTACATCATCACAATCAGGCGCCTTCTGTTTTCCCGTTATTGCTCTTTGATCACAAAACGAGCATTGATTTGGGCAGCCGAGATGCGGAACAAAAATTGAAATATTGCTTTTTTTAATCATAATCCCATTAAGGAAAGAGCTTCCTTTGCCGCCGCCTGTTCAGCCTGCTTTTTGCTTCTTCCCGTTCCTCTGCCTATCGGATTTGAGTTAAGGTGAACTTCAACTGTGAAGCTCTTATTATGGTCGGGACCGCTTTCGTCAACAACAACATATGTTACCGACTGATCCGGATTTTGCTGAATAACCTCCTGCAAAACGGTTTTGCAGTCTTTATGATCTATAACCTCTTTTGAAACAGGTCTTGAAATAAATCTTAAAACAAATTTTTTTGCTTCTTCAATTCCGCCGTCAAGATAGATTGCGGCAACAAGGCTTTCAAAAGTGTTTTCAAGAATTGATTCCCGCTCTCTGCCGCCGCTGTGAAGCTCGCCCTTACCGAGAAACAAATACATTCCGACACCGAGTTCCTTTGAAAACTCCGCAAGACTCCACTCACAAACGAGGGATGAACGCATTTTTGAAAGCTCTCCCTCGGTTAAATCGGGATATGTTTTAAAAAGATATTCCGCAGTTATAAAAGAGAGTATTGAATCTCCGAAAAACTCAAAGCGTTCATTGCTCTCAACGGCATTATGCTTTTCGTTTGCATAGCTCGAGTGAGTGAGTGCAATTTGCAGATATTCTTTATTTTTAAAAGAGTATCCGATTTTTTTCTCGAGCGGCTCAAAACTAATCATTTTTCATCTCTGCCTTAAATAAATTTTCTGTTTCTTCTATAAAATTACTGTCAACAAATTTTACAGCCTGTCTGATAGCGTTTTTAAAGGTTTTTGCATCCGAGCTGCCGTGCGCTTTGATTACGGGCTTTCTTACGCCCAGAAGCGCCGCACCGCCGTATTCCTTATAATCAAACTGCTTTTTCATTTTTGAAATACCGCCGGCAACTCCTATAACGGAAAGCATTGAGAAAATGTTTTTCTTGAAAATTCCTTTAATTCCGTTCATAAGAACCTTTGCAACGCCCTCATAGGTTTTGAGAATTAGATTTCCCGTGAAGCCGTCGGCAACAACAACATCGGCATCGCCGTACGGAATTCTTCTGCCCTCAATATTTCCCACAAAATTAAAAGGCTCGTTCTTCATAAGCGCATACGCTTCCTTTTGAAGCGAGGTTCCTTTTGTTTCTTCCGTTCCGTTGTTTGCAAGCGTAATTCTCGGATTTTGAACATTCATTATTTTTTTCATATAAAGATTTCCGAGATGTGCAAACTGTACAAGCGCATCTGCTCTGCATTCGGAATTTGCACCGCAGTCAAGAAGTAAAAACGGTGTTTTTTCAGAGGGCATTACAGTTGCTATACACGGTCTTTTAACACCTTTAATTCTCTTTGTGATAAAGGTTGCGCCGACTGTTACCGCTCCTGTATTACCTGCGCTGACAAATGCATCGCCCACTCCCTCGTTCAACAGCTTAAATCCTATTGCCATTGAAGAATCGCTTTTTTCCTTCAAAACACATTTTGCCTCATCGGTCATTGAGATTTCACCTTTTGCATCTGCAATCTCAAAATTTGAAGCATCAATATTATTCTTTTTGCAGCATTCGATTATTTTTTCCTTATCACCTGTAAGAACAATCTGAACATTCAATTCTTTTATAGCAAGGAGAGAGCCTTTTATAATTTCAAGCGGTGCGTTATCGCCGCCGAATGCATCAACTATAATTTTCATTCTAATTCTCCGATTGATGATGAAAGCGACTCAACAGCCCTTTTTGCAAGTGCTGCATAGCGCTCCCTTTTATCTCTTATTTTCGGCTCAATGGGAGGAAGAATTCCGAAATTTGCACCCATCGGCTGAAAATTCTTAACTGTTTCATCACTTATATATCTGCAAAGCGCACCGATCATTGTTACATCTTCGGGAACGAAGCTTTCCTCGCCCTTTGCGCGCCTTACTGCATTAATTCCTGCAAGTATTCCGCTTGAGGCAGACTCCATATACCCCTCAACACCGGTTATCTGACCTGCAAAAAATATATTTTTGTTTTTTCTGAGACTGAAGTCACTGTTCAAAACCTGAGGCGAATTAATAAACGAGTTTCGATGCATTACGCCGTATCTGACAAACTGCGCATTTTCAAGACCCGGTATCATTGAAAACACTCTTTTCTGCTCCGGAAACTTTAGGTTTGTTTGAAAGCCTACAAGATTAAGCAGAGTTCCCTTAGCGTTTTCCTTTCTCAGCTGAACGGCTGCCCAAGGTCTGTGCCCCGTTCTCGGGTCAACAAGTCCGACAGGCTTCATAGGTCCAAAGCGCGCGGCGTCCTTTCCTCTTTTTGCAAGCTTTTCAATGGGCATACAGCCCTCATAAACATCAAAATCGTGAAGCACCGCACCTTCGGCATTCACAAGCTCTTCAATAAAGCTCTCATACTGTTCCTTATTAAACGGACAGTTAATATAGTCGTCGCTTCCGCCTCTGTCGTATCTTGAAGCGCCGAAAGCAACCGACATATCAACGGAATCGGCAGTTACAATGGGTGATGCCGCATCGTAAAATGAGAGAGAATTTCCCGTCAGTCTTTGAATTTCATCATTGAGTGACCCGTATGTAAGAGGGCCTGTTGCAACAACTACAATTTCATCATCCGACGGCTCGATTTTCCGTGCAAGCTCGTTTACTACCTCGATATTACTGTTTTCTTTAATTCTTCTTGTTATCTCCGATGAAAAGAGCTCTCTGTCAACGGCAAGTGCTCCGCCTGCCGGAACTCTAACCGCTTTTGCACAGGGAACGGTAAGCGATGAGAGCATGCTCATTTCTTCTTTAAGAAGCCCCGCCGCACTCTCAATTCTTTCGGCTTTAAGGCTGTTTGAACAAACGAGCTCACAAAACATTTCACTTTTATGGGCAGGACTGAAATGAAGCGGTTTCATTTCAACAAGGCGAACCTTATATCCCCTGTTTGCTATCTGCCATGCGGCTTCAACTCCCGCAAGCCCTGCGCCTATAACGGTAAATTTCATTTATTCTTCCTTTTTGGTTTTTCTTTCTGCCTTCTTTGTAAAATTACAGCCTTCATTCAGGCAAACAAGCATTCCGCCTCTGCGTTTAAAAAGTGATTTTCCGCAATCCGGACAAAGCTCGTCGGTTGGAACATCCCAAGTCATAAAATTGCACTTGGGATAGTTTGAACACCCGTAGAAAGAAGTTCCTTTTTTCGTTTTCTTTTCGATAACATCTCCGCCGCAACGAGGACATTTTGCACTTGTTTTGAAAACAAGCGGTTTAGTATTTTTACATTCCGGATATCCGGGGCAGGCAAGGAACTTTCCGAATCTTCCAACCTTTACAACCATGTTTCTGCCGCATTTTTCACAAACTACATCGGTTTCTTCTTCTTTAAGCTTGATTTTTACGCCCTGCATATCCTGCTTAGCTTTTTCAAGCGGCTTTTCAAAATCATCATAATAAAGGCGAATCATATCAATATAATTTTTCTCGCCCGAATCAATCTTATCAAGATCGCTCTCCATTTTGCTTGTGTATTTAACATTAACAATATTGGGAAGCTTATCCTCAAGAAGGTTTGTTACTGCCTCACCGAGCTCGGTGGGAACAAACTGCTTTCCGTCGCGAACTACATATTCTCTAGCAACAATAGTTGAAGTTATTGTTACATATGTTGAAGGTCTTCCCACTCCGTTTTCTTCAAGCGCCTTGGTAAGCGATGCTTCGGTGTATCTTGCGGGAGGCTGTGTGAAATGCTGATTACCGAGAATACTTCTGAGCTTAAGCACATCTCCCTCTTTCATTGCGGGAAGTGCACCGCCCTGCTCATCGCTCTCCTCGTCCTTGCCCTCTTCATAGAGCGCAGTAAAGCCGTCAAATTTCACGGTATAGCCCGTTGCGTTAAATAAATAATTTCCCGCTTTAATTTCAACCTTCATTGTTTCGTGCTGGCAATTTTCCATAAGCGAAGCTATGAAGCGTTCCCAAACGATTTTGTAAATTTTATACTGATCGTTTGTTACTGAGGATTTTATCATTTCGGGAGTAACATTCGGCATTGTGGGTCTGATTGCCTCATGACCGTCCTGAATATTGCTTTTTGATTTGAAGAAACGGGGCTTTTTGGGAAGATACTTACTTCCGTAGGTTTTAAGTATATACTCGTTTCCGGCATTTCTTGCCTCTTCGGAAATTCTGAGTGAGTCGGTTCTCATATAAGTGATTAAACCTACTGAGCCGAGTCCTTCAACATCAAGACCTTCATACAGCTCCTGTGCGGCTTTCATTGTTCTTTTAGCCTGGAAGCTGAGCCTTCTTGAAGCCTCCTGCTGAAGAGTTGAAGTTATAAACGGCGGTGCGGGACTCTTTTTCCTTGTTCCTTTTTTTACAGAGGAAACAACAAATTGAGCTCCGTCAAGCTCAGAAAGAATTTTATCCGACTGCTCCTTGCTTGTTACCTTGATTTTTCCGTTTTCATCTCCGTAGAATGCTGCGGCAAAGGTTTTCCTTTCGGGAGGATTGGTGAATTTTGCATCTATGCTCCAATACTCCTCGGGCTTAAACGCGCGAATTTCATTCTCACGGTCAACAACAAGGCGAAGCGCAACGCTCTGAACTCTGCCTGCGCTCAAGCCTCTTCTGATTTTTTGGCTGATAAAGGGAGAAAGCTTGTATCCGATAAGGCGGTCGAGAATTCTTCTTGCCTGCTGAGCATCAACAAGGTCAAGATCAATTTTTCTCGGATTTGCCATACCGTTTTGAACACCGAATTTTGTTATCTCATTAAATGTTATTCTGTTTTCGCAATCAAGCGGCAAACCGAGAAGCGTTGCAAGGTGCCATGAAATTGCCTCTCCCTCACGGTCTGGGTCGGTTGCTAGGAAAACAAAATCTGCATTATCTGCTTTTTCCTTAAGCTCGTTTACAAATTTTTCCTTGCCTTTAATAACTGCGTATTTCGGAGTAAAATCATGCTCTATATCAACACTGAGTCTTGCAGCCGGCAAATCACGAACATGACCCATTGAAGCTATTACCTCATAGCCTCTTCCGAGATATCCTTTAATGTTTTTTGCCTTTGCGGGAGACTCAACTATAACTAATTTTGACATTGTCTTCTTCCTTTCGAATAAACGCTACTGCTTTATTCTGTATCTTTTTCCGGAGGCGCTTTCTGCAATTCCCATAATTTCAAGCTGGGTTATTGCAGCCATTACCGCGCTTCCCGTTAATTCACATTTTGACGCTATTTCATCTATATGCTCAAATTCAAAGCTTATCGCTTCATAAACAGTTTTTACATCACCGCATAGAGAAGCCTCGAATTTTGAGCGTTCAAGCTGTTTTTCCCTGCCCTTGTCTATATTCACAAAATCATCTTTTTTATTTGTGTTATCGGGTAAATTTGCACTTTTGTCTCGTTCGGAGTTCATTAACTCCTCAAAGGTTTTAACCTTGGATAAATCAATTTTGTATTCTTCGGAATAATTCTCAAGAATATGTACAGGCTCGGTTACAAGCCTTGCACCGTCTGCAAGGAGCTTATTTGTTCCTCTGAATTCTCGGCTGATAAGCGAGCCCGGAACTGCATAAACATCACGACCCTGCTCCAAAGCATAATTTGCGGTAATAAGACTTCCGCTTTTTTCACCTGCTTCAATAACCGTTACTCCGAGAGACAAGCCGCTTATTATTCTGTTTCTCAATGGAAATGTGTATTTACTTGCTTTAGTAAACGGAGGATACTCTGTTACAAGCGCGCCGTTTCTGCAAATACTGTCTCTTAAGCTTTTATTCTCATTGAGATAATTTACTCCGAATCCGCATCCGAGAACGGCAATTGTTTTTGCACCGCACATCAGCGCTCCTCTGTGCGAGGCGGAATCAACGCCTATTGCTCCTCCGCTCACGACAACCGCACCCGCCTGAGAAATGCCCTTACTCATTAGATGTGCAACTCTCAAGGCATACTCTGAAGCTTTTCTTGTGCCAACCATTCCGATAACAACGGAGTTATCAATATCAACAAGCTCACCGCTGACAAAAAGCACTGCCGGCGGATTAGGAATATTCTTTAATCTTTGCGGATAGCTTTCATTATCATAGCTTATTATTTTCCAATTATTACGGTTGCAGTCATAAATAATATGCTCAAAATCATTTAACTTCGACTGCGAAATCCTGTTAATCTGCTTAGGGGTTAGATTCGGACTCATTCTGAGTTCTATAAGATTTGCATTGTAAACATTTACAACCGATCCGAACTCTTCAATGAGCTCCTTAAACATTGCTCCCTCACCGAGAACACCTTGAAGCCAAAGCCAATAAACATCGTTATTCACTCTTTTCACCCCGCAGCATTTCCCACATAGTGATTGAAGCGGCAACTCCCGCATTAAGACTTTCCGCAAGGCCGAGCATTTTTATTGTTATGGATAAATCACACGAAGCCTTAACCTCTGAGGAAATTCCGTTTGCCTCATTACCGATAACGCAAACCGAACCGCCTGAAAAATCAATGCTTCTTATATCCTTTGCATAGGAATCGGGAACTGTTGCATAAACCTTCATGCTGTTCTTTTTTAGCTTTTCGATTGTTTCGCAAAGATTTTCACTTTTAACAACAGGTATTCGAAGCAAGCTTCCCATTGAAGCTCGTAATGCCTTCGGATTATAAATATCGCAGCAATTATAAACAATTATTCCCGAAATCCCGAGTGCTTCGGCGCTTCGTGAAACTGCGCCGAGATTTGATGGGTCGCGAACACAATCAAGGGCGATATACTTTTTTTCGTAATCAATATCACTTTGATTGCTTTTCATTTTGCACAATGCAAAAATTCCCTGTGAGGTTTGTGTTTGAGAAATCTTTGATGAAATTTCCTCGGTTATAATATAACTGCTTTCTGCTTTATTAATCAATACCTTTGCAAATCTTTCATTCTTTTCAAAGCAGCTTTCGGTTATTAAAACTGTTTTTATTTCACAATCGGAGTTAACGGCATCAAAACAAAGCCTTGCACCCTCCAGAACGAACATTTCTTTTTCTGCGCGTTCTTTACTTGAGGTGAAAAGCTTTTTTGTTTCTTTTATTAAGCTATTGGTTTTGCTCGTGATTTTTTCCATACACAACTCCGAAACAGTGCAATAATTTTACATTCGTTTAAATAAAATCACAGGTACTTCTTATATATTAAATTATAAGATATAAATTATAATAACACAAAATATAAAAAGTGCAAGTAAAAATAGTTAAATAGAACAAATTTTATTCAAAATTCAAATTACGGTCACAATATTGTAATTAAAAAGGAGCTGTTTTATATAACAGCCCCTTTGTTACTCTTAAATAATCCTATCATATATTCGGTCAGCGACACTCCGTTGTCATCAAAATCAATCTCATCAGGAGATGCCCAAAATGCTTCACTCAGCTCATTTTCATCTATTTTAACATCCGCACTGCCGTCAACCTCGCAAAAAAATCCGAAGAGCATTCCTCCTGTAAATCCCCATGGCTGACTTTTACAATAGGTTATGTTTTTTACCTTTAAAGAAGTTTCCTCAAAAACCTCGCGCTCAACGGTCTGCTCTATTGTTTCTCCGATTTCGGCAAAGCCGGCAACAAGAGCCGGCTTTCTGTAAGCACTGTGAGCCTTTGAATAGCGAGTTAACAGGATTTTGCCCTTGTTTATTACTCCCACTATCACAGCTATATCAATTCTCGGATAAATAACATTTCCGCAGCTGCACACAAGCGCTCTTTCGTTTTTTGAATGAAAAGCTTTGCTACCGCAGGCAGGACAAAACTTGTTTTTTGAATACCAGCAAAATAGATGATAGCCCGTAACTCCTGCATAAATCTCTTTTTTGTTTTTACACTCTCTGAGTTCCCTTATATTATGAAACTCAAAATCCGAGAACGGCTCAACGGAACACAGAAAAAACGAATTTTCATCAACGGAAAACAGATAAACATATTCTTTTAAATCAGCGCTTGAACAATTCGGAAAAGAAACAACTCCATTTATAATACTACACAGTATTTTCCCGTCTTTATAACAAAGAGCAACGCTGTTTTCTGTTGGATCTGCATTTTGATATTCGTTATTTAATTTGCTTTTTTCAATATCCTGAATCAAAATAAAACCTCTTAATTAATCTCTATTTACTCTCATGAATAATTTCATATGTTTTATCGGGATAATCACTGATTATACAGTCTGCACCCAAGGATTCAAGATAATCAATATCTTCCTCTTCATTTATTGTCCAATACTGAACCGCAACATTATGCGAGTGAGCATAGTTTATTGCCTTAGCAGTTCCGAGATTGAAGCCTGCAAGCTTATACGGTATCTGGAGGGCAACATACTTAGGATTATAATTCTCTGCTCCAAACAACGATTTAAAATAGAATTCCAGAACTTCTTCAATAGTTGCGCTTCTTTTTAAATCAGGATGATTTCTGTCAACATATTCGCTGACTTCAGCCTTGAATGTTCCGAAAATAACTTTGTCAGTCAAATTCTTTTCTTCAAGTATTTCATAAAGAATATCGAGTGCTTTTATTCCCAAATCTCCGCCGTTTTTAATTTCAATAATATAATGAAAATCTCCGCTAGACTCAAGATAATCAAGCACCTGCTCCACTCTTGTTATTCTTAATTCATCGGGAACTTCATCGCCGCTTAAATCGGAATAAGGCATATTTCCGTTTTCGTCTTCAAATTTTGCACCCATATTTAGCTTTAACAGCTCTTCATAGGTTTTGTTTTCGGGTCGGATTTTCTTCTCACCGAAAACCTCACAGGCATCACTCGTTCTGTCAAGCGTGTCATCGTGAAGAAGAACAAGTACATTGTCTTTTGTAATATGCAAATCAAACTCAAAAATATCGGTATTAAAGCTCTCGCTGTTAACACAGTTTTCAAATGCCATCATTGTTTCCTCAGGCATAATTCCCCCACCGCTGCGATGCGCCGAAACCATTGTTACTTCGGTTATATACGGGTTATCTGTTTTATACTCAATAACTGATGCCGGAACCGATTTGTGGGTGTAAATTGCAAGTTGAACAATAACACAAGCTGCCACAAAAAATGCCAATACTGATAAAAAAATCTTTGTTCTCTTATTCATATTTATTACCTCTCTTCTGGCATATTTTATCATTATTTGAATTTTTTTACAATACTTTTCAAGCACACCAAGCCATTAATAGACCGAATTGATAAATTCTGTCTCTAATTAAATCAAGAATTGTTTTTCGGTATTTCGATTTTTTCTGAGTTATGATATTATATTGTCAAGAGGTGGTAAAAATGATTTATATTTTGATTATTTTAATTCTCTGCATTCTTCTTTTACTGCTTGCGGATTTAATAATGAACTTTGCAGGATTTTCAAAAAGATGCGAGGGAAACGAGAATTTAAAATACTTCACGGCAAGCGATTTCGAAAACCTAAGTGCCGAGCCGGTATCATTTCAAACAAAAGGCGGAATAACGCTTCGCGGAAACATTTATAAAAAAAGCGGCTCAGATGATTTTAAAGGCATAATTGTCTTCTGCCACGGAATGGGCGGAGGTCATCTAAGCTATACAACTGAAATAAACTATTTTGCACAAAAGGGTTTTCAAGTTTTCGCGTATGATAACACCGGAACCTGTGAATCCGACGGTAAAAGGCTCTTCGGCTTCCCACGCTCAATAATTGATTTAGAACACGCTGTAAAATACATAGAAAGTGATAAAAAGCTTTGCAACGAGCCTCTTTTCCTTGTGGGACACTCATGGGGTGCTTACACAGTATGCAATCTATCCTCTGTTTACACACCAAAAAATCTTAAGGCAATTATCGCGTATGCTCCGTTTGATAGCTGTAACACATTAATCAACGATCAATCTAAGCAAATGGCAGGAATAAGCTTTAAAATTCTCAATCCATTCTTCAGCGCAGTAAGTTATATAAAATTCGGTAAATATGCAAATTTGAAATCAAGCAAGTCAATTTCATCAAACAGCGTTCCTACATTGATTTTTCACGGTGATGAGGATGCATCTGTTCTTCTTTCCAACAGCCCTGCTAGCAAAGAAGAAATGTCAAAAAATAAAAACTCAAATTTTGTAATATGCAAAAGAAAGCATCATAATCCGTATTTAAGCTTGCGTGCGGACAGTTATCTCTGCTCTGTATTCGGAGAAATTGCAAAGCTTCAAAAAGAGAAAAAAACAGATGAAATCAAGGCGTTCTACTCCTCAATTGACTATTCGCTCATTACAGAGGAGGACGAGGATATTATGAAGCAGTCAGTAGAGTTTTTAAATAAAAGTTTGGAGAAATAATTAGTTTTTTACTCAGAAAATATTTTAAGCCGTCATAAAGACGGCTTATATTTATGCAAAAAAACAGACCTCATACAAGAAGTATGAGGTCGAGATGTCGGCATAGACCTATTT
>CAMFBH010000019.1 GCA_945948515.1 uncultured Clostridia bacterium | reverse complement strand
ATATAATTAAAATAAAATCCTTAATTTATTAAAAAAGTGTTGAAAATATTTATAATTTAGTTTAATATATAGATTATGGAAGGGAGAGTTAATTTATATGAGTAAAGTAAAATCAAAATCAGCTCTTGACAAATTAAATAAAGTTCTTTCAATTTTGCTTGTTGTAGTAATAGTTGCAACAGTAGGCGTTGTTACTTTCTATGACGGAGCTCCGGCTCCCACCGAAGCTACCGCTTCAGAAGAAGGCGGCTCATCAGAAGGCGGCGCAGTTATTGAAGCCTTCAAGGCAGACACCTACGGCGGAGTTGAAATGAAAACCGAAGAAGACGCAATCAATTATTATGTTGCGGCTTACAACAAAACAAAAGGCAGAACCTCTGAATACATAAATGAGGACGGTCAAAAAGAAGTTTGGTATGATTTCCTCGGAACAGAGGATTTAAAAATCAACAGTGTTCTTATTGAAGGCAAATCAAACGGTATGATTGACGGACTTGTTCCCACAATCGTTGGCGGTCTCTTCAGCCAAACTCCGTACGGACTTCCTCCCTGCGCAAGCAGAAACCCGAAGGACGATGTTGATGAAGCCGGAAAAACAATGGCAGAAAACAGACTTACCGCGGAAGACATTGAAGCAGTTAATGTTAAAGATAACGGCGACGGCACAATCACAATGGTAATTCAGCCCAAGGAAGTTAATATGAGCCATAAGGGAATGGACGCCCAGGGTAAATTCTTCAATACTCTCGGTGCTATTGACTCGGTTGTTGATTCAATTGATATGCTTTCTTGGTCCGAGGGCACAACAGCAGATAACTGTAAGGTGTTCTACAGAAACGGAACAGGTACTATTAAGATTGACACAAAGTCCGGCGAAATCGTTGAAGCCGATTACGATATGTCTGTAACAGTTGAAGTTTCACACGCAAATGTTTCTGTAATCAAAGACAAGAGCGCAGTAGTTGATATTTCCTACAAAATGCACTTCCCCTGTGATGATCAGTATTTGATGGATACAAAGGGCGCTAAGAGAGCGTAAGAATAATAATTACAAAGGCATCCTCGCTTGAGGATGCCTTTTATTGTTGCAAATCAAAAAGAAAACCGGCTCAAGTTTTGAGCCGGTTTTTAGTTAATATTATTCGTCGCCTTTAGCCGAGTCAAATACATCAAGAACGCTGTCGTCGGGCTTTTTGGTAATTAGAGAAACAACAACAATGAAAATGCTTGAAATAATGAATGCGGGAAGCAGCTCATAGAGCTTGAACAATCCACCGTCAAGATAGTGCCAAACAATAACTGTTATTCCGCCGGAAAGCATTCCTGCAAGAGCGCCCCATTTGTTTGTTCTTCTCCAGAAGAGCGAGAACAGCATAAGCGGACCGAAGGTTGCGCCGAAGCCTGCCCATGCAAACGAAACAATTCTGAAAACAGAGGAATTCGGATTCCATGCAAATATAATACCGATTATTGCAATAACAACAAGGGTGAGCCTTGCAATAATCATATTCTGCTTTTCGCTGAGCTTCATCTTGAATGTTCCAACGAGAAGGTTTTGCGAAATCGAAGATGAAGCGGTAAGAAGCTGACTGTCCGATGTGCTCATTGTTGAAGCAAGAATACCGGAAAGAATAACGCCGGCAACAAGAGCAAAAGCAAATCCTTTTTTGGATAGCAGGCTTGAAATAGCAACAATAATTGTTTCACTGTCTTTAAGCGCCATTGAGGGCTCAACATTAGCCATTGCAAGACCCACAATACCGATTACGATTGCAACCGACATTGAAATAACAACCCAAACAGTTGCGATTCTTCTTGAGGTTTTAATCTTTTTACTGTCTTCAATAGCCATAAATCTTAAAAGAATATGAGGCATTCCGAAGTATCCGAGACCCCATGCAAGAGTTGAAACTATCGTAAGAGTATCATACGGAACAATTCCTCCCGCGCCGTCAGTTGTGCGCGTCATTTCAAGGTAAGCCGTTATTGATTTTGCATTTTCCACAACGGCATCCCAGCCGCCTGCCGTGTTAATGCCGAAGCAGAGAACAACTATCAGCGCAACGGTCATAACAATGCTTTGAACAAGGTCGGTTGTTGATGCGGCAAGGAATCCTCCGAGACAGGTGTAGCCGATTATAACAACTGCGGAGATAATCATTGCAAGGTGGTAATCCATTCCGAACAGCGCGTTGAAAAGCTTAGCACATGCTGAAAATCCCGATGCCGTGTAAGGAACGAAAAAGATAATAATTATAATTGCCGCAATTCCCATAAGTATGTTTGAATTGTCGTTAAATCTTCTTGAGAAGAAATCGGGAATCGTAATAGCATCTAACTTCTCTGAATATTTGCGAAGCCTCTTTGCAACAATGAGCCAATTTAAGTATGTTCCGATTGCAAGACCTATTGCGGTCCAGCCGGCCTCGGCAATTCCGCAGAGGTAAGCAACACCGGGAAGTCCCATCAAAAGCCACGAGCTCATATCCGAGGCTTCTGCGCTCATTGCGGTAACAAGCGGGCCTAACTTTCTTCCGCCGAGATAGAAATCGTCAACATTGTTGTTTTTTCTGCTGAAACGAAATCCTATCGCAAGCATTCCTCCGAGATAAACAATAATGGCGATAATAATGCCCAAATTAGCAGTATTCATTTTTTCTTCCTTTCCGATGAATTTTCTACCATTTTAACACAAAAGTATATAAAAGGTCAATATTAAGGTAAAAAACAAAGCTCTCCGCAAAAAGCAGAGAGCTCTAAATTATTCAAATTCCGTGTTTTCCGGCTCCGATTCAGCCTTGTTTTCTTCTTCAACAGGGGCTTTTACCGGTTGGAAATCCTCCGAAACGGGAGGAGTGAAAACAGGCGGTATGTCGTTTTTATCGGTAACAGCAGCATCTGCGCTGCCCGAAGAATGATTTCCGGGATTAACCTCCTTCGGAACAGCATTGCTGTACTGAGGCTCTGAGGGGTGATAATAACTGCCCTGAACGGATTGAGCGCCTTGGGTATTGCTTTGCTGAGGTGTGCCGCCGAAATTAACCGCCGAGCCTGTGAATGCGTTTTGATACTGCATTTGAGCCATTCGGTTTATTCTCTGCTGTTCGGAAAGAAAATCCAGTTCGTTCATTTGTCCCGTTGCAAAAGCTCTAATACGGAAGTTTTCGTAGAAAAGTGATTTTGTTGTCATATAGTAAGGAACAACATAAATCATCGGGAAAATGAAAACGCAGAGGAAATACCAGCCTATAAAGCTTAAATCAAGTAGGAAAAGCTCGGATTTACTGCCCTGAGTCAGCTCCTTGCTGAGTCTGAGAGCGTCTTTAACGGAAAGCTCGGGATTATCCTCAAGAATTTGCGTTGCAAAATAATATTTGTAGTAAGCAACGATTCCGGGAATTATGAAAAGAAGCGACCAAAGGAAAACTATAATTGTTCTTGCATAAAAAAGCACAAGCCTTTTGAAATAGGCAGAGTCGAAGGTCTTTTTGAATATTTCGGATATTCCGCTTCCAACCGTAACCTCTTTTCCTCTTACAAATCGAACGAAGTATCCGTCGAGAGCAACGAGAAGAGCCGAAAGGAAAAAGCCTATCCACGAAACGGCGTTAACGGAAATTCTGTCAATATATCCGGTCAGTCCGAGTGAGCCCGTAAAATTATAAAAATCGTTTTCACTGTCTTTTTGACCGAAGTTGTAGAAATTATTTTTATCTTCATCATCGTCGTCGAATTCGTAATAGCTGTCGTCATCGTCATCATCACGGTAAAAGCTGCCGGGATTTTCAAAATAATTCTTCCAGTCGTCAGTGCTGTAAGAGTACGAGTTCGGATTGTCATAGATTCTTTTTGTTGTGTCAATGCTTGTGATAAAGCTCCCTGCATTAGAAAGAGCCATACAAATCAGCGCAATAACGAAAAGAGCAAAAACATTGCCTTTAATGAGTTGCTTTGCCTGTGATTTAATAATTCCTCTGTCCAAAACAATCACTGTCCTTAAATAAAATCAGAATTTAAGCTTTTCTTCAATGTAAGAATCAAGGCTTTCAATCGGAATTCTAACCTGCTCCATAGTGTCTCTGTCGCGAACGGTTACGCAGCCGTCCGTTTCGGAGTCAAAGTCATATGTTATACAGCAGGGAGTTCCGATTTCGTCCTGTCTGCGATAGCGTTTACCGATTGAGCCTGCATCGTCAAAATCAACATTAAAGCTCTTTGAGAGGTTATCAAAAATTTCAAGAGCCTTGTCGCTGAGCTTCTTTGAAAGCGGAAGAACGGCTGCCTTAAACGGAGCAAGTGCGGGGTGGAAATGCATAACCACACGCTTGTCGTTCTTTTCTTCGTCGAGCATTTCCTCGTCGTAAGCCTCGCATAAAACAGCAAGGAAAAGTCTTTCAACGCCGAGTGAGGGTTCAATAACATAGGGAATGTATTTTTCGCCTGTTGCCTGGTCGAAATACTCAAGAGCCTTTCCGCTTGTTTTGATATGCTGTGTGAGGTCGTAGTCGGTTCTGTCCGCAACGCCCCAAAGCTCTCCCCAGCCAAACGGGAAAAGATATTCAAAGTCGGTTGTAGCTTTTGAATAGAAGCAAAGCTCCTCCGGGTCATGGTCACGAAGTCGGAGATTTTCCTTGCTTATGTTAAGAGAATAGAGCCAGTCTCTGCAAAATGAACGCCAGTAATCAAACCATTCAAGGTCGGTTCCGGGCTTGCAGAAGAACTCAAGCTCCATCTGCTCAAATTCACGAACTCGGAAAATGAATTTTCCGGGAGTGATTTCGTTTCTGAAGGATTTACCTATTTGAGCAACACCGAAAGGAATTTTTTTGCGCGTTGTTCTCTGAACATTTGCAAAGTTAACAAAAATACCCTGAGCGGTTTCGGGGCGAAGATATATTTCGTCCTTGGAATCCTCGGTAACGCCCTGGAAGGTTTTAAACATAAGGTTAAACTGGCGAATGTCGGTGAAGTTGTGAGCGCCGCAGTTCGGGCAGGGAATATTCTTTTCTTTAATATATTCGCTCATCTGCTCGTTGGTCCAGCCGGCAACATTTGTTCCGTCAAAGCTTTCGATAAGGTCGTCGGCTCTGTGGCGGGTTTTACAATCGCAGCAATCCATAAGAGGGTCGGAAAATCCGCCGAGATGGCCGGAAGCAACCCAAGTTTGAGGATTCATAAGAATTGCGCTGTCAAGACCGACATTGTATTTGTTTTCCTGAATGAATTTTTTACGCCAAGCGCGTTTAATGTTTTCCTTGAGCTCAACTCCGAGAGGGCCGTAGTCCCAAGTGTTGGCAAGTCCGCCGTAAATTTCGGAGCCTGCAAAAACAAAGCCTCTGCCTTTGCAAAGGGCAACGATTTGGTCGAGTGATTTTTCGCTGTTGAGCATAATTATACCTCCGCATAATGCACATATTTATAATATATTAACTTATAATATCAAAAATGTCAATAAAGGCAAACACCTTTATAACAAAAAACTCTCCCGCATTAACGCTTGTTAATGGGGAGAGCAAGGGAAATAATTTGTTTAATTACCAGCCGAGGCGAACAATTTCAAGATCGCAAGAGCCGGTGCCGTATTTAAAGCATGCCTGGTGACCCTCGGGAGTGAAAATATCAATTCTTCCCTTTGAGGAAAGTCCTGAGCCTCCGCGGTCAACAACCGTGTAGTTAACTCCGTTAACGCTTACAACAGAGCCCATGGGAAGCCAGTTGCATGCAATGTAGTGCGGATCCTTCATTCCGTTTTTAACTTTTTTACCGCTGGCAGTAACTCCTCTTCCGCTTCCGCATTTACCGCATGCGCAGTAGTGAGTATATCTGCCCTTTATTTTTTGACCAACCCTGTATCCGTTTTTACTTTTTACACCGTTTGATTTGGGCTGCTTTGTTCCAACAAGAACCTGCTTGCTGACAGCCGCATTAACAACAGTTCTTGAAACTTCCTTTGTTTCAACCTTTTTACCGTTAACATATTTAACGGAATATTTAACTTCCTGCTTGCCGTTAACGCCGTCTGAAATAACTTCTGTTTTGCCCTTTTCAAGCTTAGATGAGCTTGTGACAACTGTTTCGTAGGGAATTTTTTCTGATTTTGTTTCTTCTTTTATTTCAACACGGTTAACATTAACAGTCATACCGGGAACGAGAGCCGTTTCAATTGCGGGCTCTGTGTAATCGTCTGCATCAAGAGTAACCTGAGCAAGAGCGAGAAGGTCGGCAACTGTGCCTTCGTTCATTTTGAATTCAGCACTTGCGCCGTCTGCATTAAGAATAACATTAAATGCAGCCTTGATTGAGATAACCATTCCGTCTGCAACGGAATCGGTGAGAGCGAAATTAAGCTTATCATCGGGTCTAACTGCAATGCCTACTTCCGTAAGCGCGCTTGCAACTGTGGGCGCCCAAACCGAATATGTTTGAATAACTCCGCCGTATTCAACATTGATTGTGCTTTGTCTTGAGATAACGATTGTTCCGCCGTTACCTGCTTCAAAGCCTGAAATGTCAAGCTTATCATCGTCGTTAAGGGTGATGTTTGCCTGATTGAGGATTTCAATAGGGGCCGTCTCATTTGTTGTAACCACGGTTGAAACTCCGTTGTCAACAACAGTAACATTGTATTCTGATAAAAGACTTGCAAATGCTGTTGTTGCAAAAACCGCAACGGTGAGAATAACCGCAATTACAGTTGTAAGAGCAACACGACAAATTTTTCGTATGCCTTCAACTTGTGATTGGTTGTACATATTAATCTCCTTTTTGTTTCGGAAAATATCTCGCGGCAGAGCCGCTCGGATATTCACGAAATACTGTTCATATTTCGTTAGACAGAAGCGTTAAATTCTGCCTTTACCTTAGTGTTATTTCCCTAGCGCTGTACATTATAGTTAAACATCACCAAAGTGTCAATTTTTCGAGAAGCAACTTTTTGTTTAATTTGCACAAATCAATTTCCGCATTTGCAAATTTAATGCCGAAGTCATCGCTTATCTTGTGGTTCTAAATTTTAGCAGAGTAAAGCGTGAAAGCGTTTTTTTGTGAACCTTTTCAAAATTTCACAATAAAAAATTCAAATTTGTAACTTTTTTGAGCAATTTCTTTAACCTCACACTATATATTGTGTTAAAATGTAACAAAACGGTTACAAAACACAAAATGTGACTGTGGAAAACTCTGAGGAAAGCGTGTTAAAAACTTTGTCGAAAGAAAAAGACTGTAAAAACCGCCCCAAAACGGCATAAAAAAACAGCAGGCACGAAACGGCTTGCTGTTTGTGGCGTCCCCGAGAGGATTCGAACCTCCGGCCTACCGCTTAGGAGGCGGTCGCTCTATCCTACTGAGCTACGGAGACATTTGTTACTAAATTATATATTAAAACGCCCAATCTGTCAACGAGAATATGTAAAACAGAAACATAGGCAAACGAAAAGCATATATATATAATGTTTTTAATATATAATATAATATATAGGAAAATGAAAAGCCCTGTTCAAAAGAACAAGGCTTTGAATGGTGACCCGGACGAGAATTGAACTCGTGTTACCGCCGTGAAAGGGCGGTGTCTTAACCTCTTGACCACCGGGCCGTTGGTGGCTGTAATTGGATTTGAACCAATGACACTGCGGGTATGAACCGCATGCTCTAGCCAACTGAGCTATACAGCCATATAGGCTTAATACGCAAAAGAGATTATATCTTATATATTATATTTTGTCAACACTTTTTTAAAATTTTTTTGAAAAGAAGATTTGTTCAAACATTCGTTTGACATTGCTTTTTTTTAATGGTACAATTAGCATAAGATCTGAACGGTTTAAAACGGAGGTGGTTTTACGGAACAGCTCACTCAAACGCAAAAAGCGGTTTTTGATTATATTAAGGATGTTATTTCGGAAAGAGGCGTTGCGCCGTCGGTGCGTGAAATCGGAGAAGCTGTCGGTCTGCGCTCAACATCAAGCGTTCACTACAATCTAAAAGCGCTTGAAAAAGCAGGATATATTGAAAAAGACCCAAATTTAAAAAGAACAATAAGAATAGCGAGCCACACGGCGCACACCTATCATATTCCCCTTGTCGGAACAGTTCGCGCAGGTCAGCCCATTCTTGCTGTTGAGGAGATAGAGGATTATATTCCCTTTTCCGATTCAAAAAGCTTTGCGGGGAAAAAACTGTTTGCTCTTCGGGTTAAGGGCGATTCAATGATAAATGCGGCGATTTGCGAGGGAGATATCGTTGTTATCGAGCAGACATCTGTTGCCCAAAACGGCGAAATTGTTGTTGCGCTTGTAGGCGACGAAGCAACTGTTAAAACCTTCTATAAGGAAAACGGTCATTTCAGGCTTCAGCCGGAAAATGACAGCTATGAGCCCATAATTGTAAACGAGGTTAGAATTCTCGGAAGAGTTAAGGCTCTTATAAGAAACTATTAAAAAGGTGGAGAAAAAATGAGCGAAAACTGTTCTCATGATTGCTCAAGTTGCAATGCAAGCTGTTCTCAAAGAACACAGCAGAGCACTGTTAAGGAGCAGAATAAATTTTCAAATGTTAAAAAGGTTATAGGAATTGTTAGCGGAAAAGGCGGCGTTGGAAAGAGCCTTGTAACAAGCCTTATAGCGCAGAAATGTGCAAAGGCAGGGCTTAAGGTAGGTATCCTCGATGCTGATATTACAGGACCGAGCATTCCAAAATCCTTCGGAGTTCACACAAAAGCAATGCAGGATGAAAAGGGAATAATTCCCGGAGAATCAAGGCTCGGAATTAAAATGATGAGTATAAATCTTCTGCTTGAGGATGAAAATGCTCCTGTTGTTTGGAGAGGACCTATTATCAGCGGAGTTATTGAGCAGTTTTGGAGCGATGTCAACTGGGGAGAGCTTGATTATCTTTTTGTAGATATGCCCCCCGGAACAGGCGATGCTGCGCTCACCGTTTTCAAAAGCCTGCCGATAAACGGAATTGTTGTTGTAACAACTCCGCAGGAGCTTGTTAAAATGATAGTAAACAAAGCTCTTAAAATGGCGGAAATAATGAATGTTCCCGTTTTGGGAATTATAGAAAATATGAGCTATTTTGTTTGCTCCGAATGCGGCGCTAAGCATAGTATTTTCGGTGAAAGCAGCGTAGATGAAGCGGCAAAGGAAAACGGTGTTCCCGTTCTTGCAAAGCTCGGTATTGACCCCGAAATCAACAGGCTTGTTGACAGGGGAATGGTTGAAAATGTGAATGCGGATGAGCTGAACGATTTTGTCAGTGCTCTGCTTTAAGGAGAGAGAAGAATGTCTAAAAGAGCAGATTATATAAGCTGGGATGAATATTTTATGGGGATTGCAATTTTGTCATCTCAAAGGAGCAAGGACCCAAGCACTCAGGTCGGCGCGTGTATAGTTAATTCCGAAAACAGAATAATGAGCGTTGGCTATAACGGATTTCCGCGCGGTTGCAGCGACGATGATTTTCCGTGGAACAGACAGGGCGAAAAGCAGTCGGACACAAAGTATCCCTTTGTTTGCCACGCAGAGCTTAACGCGATTTTGAATGCCGGAGGCAGAAGCCTTGCGGGATGCAGAATATATGTTGCTCTGTTTCCCTGTAACGAGTGTGCAAAGGCGATTATTCAAAGCGGGATAACGGAGGTTATCTACATATCGGATAAATATGCAAACACAGACGGCGTTTTTGCAAGCAAAAAAATGTTGAACGCGGCGGGGGTTAAGCTCACTCAGCTCAAAATGAAAAGAGAAAAGCTCAACATATCCTTTAGAGAGGAGGATATTTAATGGAGCTTGATATCTACGATTTTGACAAAACGGTTGTTCCGTTTGACAGCGGCTCCCTTTTTTGGGGCTTTTGCATGCTGCGTTATCCGTGGATAATACTTTTTGTACCGTTTCAGCTTATTTGTGCAATTCTTCTTATTCTAAAAATAATAAGCTTTACTCAGTTTAAAAAGGTTTTTTTCTGCTTCATTATGGTTTTGCCTGTTGAAAAAGCGGTTTGTGCGTTTTGGAACAGACATGAAAAGCAGGTTTTTGATTGGTTTCTCAGCGAAAACAGAAAGCGATATGCGTGCGTTATCAGCGCATCTCCCGATTTTTTGCTTGCTGAAATTCAAAAAAGGCTCGGCTTTGAAAAATTAATATGTACAAGGCACGACAAAAATGGTGTTATCATAGGCGAAAACTGCCGCGATGAGGAAAAGGTAAGAAGATTTCGCGAGGAGTTTCTCGAAAAAGATGTAACCGTGTGCGATGTTTATTCGGATTCGCTAAAGCACGACAGACCGATTTTTTCTCTCGGAAAAAGATGTTTTAATGTTAAAAAAGGCGGAGAACGGATTTTGTTCGAGTATAAAGATGTTTATAAAGTAAGTTGATTTTATGAGAAATTTTGTTAAAATTCTTATTGCGCTGATTGTTGTTTTTTCGGCAGTCGGAATTGCATACCATCATTATGTTTATGTTCCCGAAATCGAAAAGGATTTAACAACTGTCAGCGTTCCCGAAAATGCCGAAAAAAAGAATCGGAACAAAGATATTTTGCTGGCAGGAATTGAAAGTGAAAATATTTTTATTTACTACACAGGAAAAAGCGTTATTCTTGATTATAAAGGAACTCGCGAGGAGTTTTCTGATTGGAGTAATAAAATCAGCTTTGAAAATCCCGAAATGCTCTATACCGATATGAACGGTGACGGTAAAAACGATATTGTTGTTAAAGCATATTGCGGCAAGGATGAATTTACGGGAAAAGGCGTGTATGAGCTCTATATCATTCAGATTAACGAGGAAACCTCGCCCGCAACATTTGAATTGACCTATGCGGACCGCGCATTATGGACTTCGATTTTCAGCCAATCTATAAGATGTGAGTTCAGCCAGCTTGTTTCAACCCCCAAAAGACTTCAGTTTGCAATGACAACGCAAACCGAAAAGAGCATTTCATATGATGTAGAAACAGGAATTGCTAAGGATTGCTACACAGCCTATGCACTCGCTCCGATGAAGAACGCTCAGTATTGTAAGCTCAGTAGGTGGGAGTTCGGAAACGGTTATTATTATGTGGGTGAAAACAGTAAAATCTGTCTTGATATTGAGGCGATTGCATATTATGAAGGAATTAATGAGCCGCAGATTCCGGGCAGTATCCACTGCGAATTCAAAATGGAAGGTAAAAAGTTTAAAATCGTTAAAGGAAGTGTAACCTTTAATGCAAGCGAGGGCAACCGCGTAACAAGCCCTAATACCGAAGCGGTTCAGCCGTGGAGCTGTGAAATTAAAAACTTTGCACCTGCTTCGTTTTCTCAGGATAAGGTTATAACCTGGCTCAGCGGTAGCTTTGCACTGCAAGATTCCTCACAGAGAATTGATTTTTCCTCGTTCGGCGGTGAAATGAAATATGTTAAAAGCGTTTTAATAAGTCAGGATAAAATTGTTTTAACGGTTGGTGAAAAATTTACTTTCGGGAAGGGGCCTGCAAACAGTTCGGAATATACCGTTGTTATAAATGAAAATCTTGAAAGCAGCTATTCTATCGAAAACGGATGTGAAATAAACAATAAAAGCAAAGACAGAACTTTAACAATTTATTTCGATAAGGAATATAATATTACAGAAATTAAGACACTTTCCGTTAAATATGGTGTTTAATACACATAATATATGTAGTTATTGATTTGTGTAATAGGGTGTGTTATAATTTCAATGTTTATTTTTAAGGTAGAAACGGAGGAGCTTTTTTTGAAAAATGTAATAATAACAGCGGATTCTCCGTGCGATTTGCCAAAGGACATAGTTGAAAAAAGAGATATAAAAATTATTCCGCTTTCAATTCTGCTTGGAGCAAGCTCATATAAAGACGGAATGGATATCAATCCCGGCGATATTTATAAGTACTGCTCGGAAAATAAGGATATGCCGAAAACCGCTGCCGTTCCCCCGTCGGATTATTACGATGTTTTTTCCAAATATACTTCCGAGGGCTGCGAGGTTGTTCATATCGGACTTTCTTCGGGAATTTCCTCAAGTTTTTCAAATGCAAAAATGGTTGCCGAGGAGTTCAGCGGCGTTTATTGCATAGACAGTAAATCGCTTTGCATGGGAATGGGGCTTCTTGTTCTTAAAGCCTGCGATTTCAGAGATAAAAAATGGGATGCAAAAAAAATTGCAAAAAATGTTGAATCTCTTGTTCCTAAGGTTAGAACAACATTTGTTATCAACAGCATGGAATATCTCTACAAGGGCGGAAGATGCTCTGCTCTTACTAAATTCGGAGCAAATGTTCTCGGAATTAAGCCGAGTATTGCCGTTAATTCCGAGGGTAAGCTTGATGTTGCAAAAAAGTACCGCGGAAAATCCGAGCTCGTTTATAGGCAGTATATCGACGACTGTCTTGAAAATGCATCTAAAATAGATAAAAGCAGAATTGTTTTTGCAAACAGCGGTCAGATTTTGTCGAGCGTTTCTTCATATGCAAGAGGTGTGTTTGAAGCCAAAGGCAAATGGGGAGAAATAATTGAAGCAGATGCAGGCTGTGTAATCAGCTCGCATTGCGGACCTAAAACCGTTGCTGTTTTCTATATTTTAAAATAAATTCAAAGGCGGCGTTTGTCGCCTTTTTTGATTAAGGGGATATACTATGGAGCTTAAGGAAAGCATAATGAGTGTTCTTTCAAATGCAAACGGAGAATATGTAACCGGTGAGGAATTGGGAGAGCGCTTCGGAGTAACCCGCTCGGCAGTTTGGAAAGCAATTAACAGCCTGAAAAAAAGCGGAGTTCAAATTGATTCCGTAAAAAGCCGCGGCTACATACTTTCCGAAAGCTATGACTATCTCAGTGAACGCGAAATCAAAAAATATCTTAAAAACGATATTGATATTGCCTACTATAAAACAATTGATTCAACAAACAATGAGGCAAAAAGGCTTCTTGCAAACGGACTTGATAAGGAGCTTCTTATTGTTTCAAACGAGCAGACTGCGGGCAGGGGCAGGCAGGGAAAGAGTTTTTATTCCCCAAAGGATACAGGTGTTTATTTCAGCCTTGTTATTTTTCCGAAAACAACTCTTCAAAATGCAGTAACAAGCACAACTGCGGCGGCTGTTGCGGTTTGCAGAGCAATAGAAAAGCTTTGCAAAAAATCTCCCGAAATCAAATGGGTAAACGATGTTTATCTTGACGGGGCTAAGGTTTGCGGAATTCTTACCGAGGCAGTAAGCGATTTTGAAACTCAAACAGTAAATGCCGTTATAATCGGAATAGGCATAAACAACACAACAACAAATTTTCCAAGGGAAGCAGGCTCGGCAGGAGCGGTTAATGCAGGAATAAAGCGAAGTGAGCTTGCCGCCTGTATAACAGATGAACTGTTAAAGATTGCATGCAGTCCGTATAATGATTTTATTGATTATTACAGAAGCAGGAGCATGATTATCGGCAAGGATATTTATTTTATTAAGGACGGAGTAAAAACCAACGCAAGAGCAACAGGCATCGACGAAACGGGAGGACTTGAAATTGTTTTAGAGAACGGCGAAAAAACCGTGCTCAGAAGCGGAGATATTACAGTCAGAAAATATGATATAACAAAAGGGCTTGATTAGTATCAAGCCCTTTAATTATTGAGTAAGCTTGCAGAAATTAAAGTGATTCTGCGGCATCGAGCTCTGCCTGAAGAGCAGCCTCTTTTTCTTCTCTGAATTTTTTAAGCTTAGCTTCTTCCTTGTTCTCGTCGAACTTGTAGAAGAACATCGGAATAGCCTGTAAAACAAGACCGATTGCGCCGAGAACGGTGAGCATAAAGAAGATTGCGTTAAGAGTTGGAGTGTGAGCAAGAACCTCGCTTCTTGCAAGAGTTTGGCCTGCCGCCTCAAGCTCTGCCTTTTTAACCGCAAGAGATTGAAGCTTTTCGTATCCAAAAGCATTAACAACAGCCATCATAACGAGGTTGAAGCCGGCAATTCCGAATTTGTTAACAAGGCTTTTGAAGGAGAAAATTGCGCCTTCAAGTCTTTCTCCGGATTCCATTTCAATAATATCCGTTGTGTCGGCAAAGATTGCTGTCAGAAGAACTACACTCATTCCTACGGGGAAGTTTGTGAAGAAACGGAGAACGCAGTAAACGAAGAATCCTGTTCTTGCAACAGAAAGGTCCGGGCTGGTGTACGGGAAAATATACATGCAAATAAGGAAAACAAGCACATCTGCAACTGCAAAAACAAAGCTCATTCCTATCCAAAGAGTTTTCTTATCGAATTTTTTAAGGAGCGGAGGAATAATAGCCATTGAAAGCATATATGAAATACCGCTGCTTATGCTGAGAACGGGGAAAAGAATTCCCTCTTCTGAAAGCGGAATGGCAAAACCGATGTGGCTCTTCATCCAAGCCTCTATTGCAGGGAAATCAAAAATTCCGTAGCAGTTCCATTTTGCAAAGTACATAAGGAACATGGCACCGAGGTTTGTTACTGCTGAGAAGAATGCTGTTAAAATAAGCACCTTCATGTTTTTGTTTTTGAATATAATTTTTAAAGTTGTTGAATATTTAATGCGCTTTGGCTTTATGTAAACCTTTTCTTTTATACCGAAGAAGGAAATAATAATCGGAATACCTGCCGCAACAGCGAAAACAATTGCCGCAACCATATAGCCGGTTCTTTCGTTCGGGAAAGCGTAAACAATCGGGAAGAAAACGATTGAGGGAAGGATTGTTCCGATAGAACCAACAATATTGCTGATTGAAATTGCCTTAACTCTGCTTTTGCTTTCGGGGAAAACAAGGGGAGTTAAGCTCTGATAAGGAATATCAACTGCGGTGTTGAAGGTGTAGAAAATCAAATAAGCAAAAACAGCGTACCAGAAATTGCCCTTTGAAATCTCACCGCTGGTGTCTTTAATAATGTGAAATCCGTTGCCGATAGTTGCAAGTGTTTCTTCAAGGTTGATTTGAGAAACGGTAAAGGTTCCGTATTTATCTCCGAAATCAACGGGGAGGAAAAGAAGCACAAGCGAAACCGAAAGCGGAATTGCCATGCTGATAACCCAAGGACGGCATTTTCCCCATTTTGTTCTTGTTTTGTCAACAAGCATTCCAATCATCGGGTCGTTAACAGCGTCCCAAATTTTTGTTACTGCCAAAATAATACCCGTTGCAACCATACCGATTCCGAGAACATCGGAAAAGTAAACATTAAGGGCATTTCCTATAACATTTACAATGGTAAGAAGTCCGAACGGGAGAAGCGAGAAAGAAATAATTTCTTTAACGGTGGCATTTTTTAAATCAATTCTTTTACCCATTTTTTTCTCCTTATTATGTATTGACCGCAAACGCCGATAAGGCTTTGCAATCGAGTGACTAAAATATAATAACATATTATTAATATTTTATCAACATATTGTTTAAAATGAGAAAAAACTCTTCGTTCAGCCTGAACGAAGAGCTTAGTTCAAATAATTATTACATCATTTCATCAATAAGAGAGAGAAGCTCTTTCTTTGCGCTTTCATTTAGAATTGATTTAAGAGTTACCTCTTTTTCGCAAAGAGTAATTTCCTTCATATTTTCAAGATAGGGCTTCATTGCTCTGATAGCGGTCGGACCCCAAGCACCGTTTTGAACAAGTGCTACGCGGCGCTTTTGATAAGCCTTTGAGCGAAGGTGTATGAGGAAATCCTCCATGGGAAGGAACACTCCCCCGTCGTAGCTTGAAGCAAGAAGAATTGCTCTGTCATAGCGGAAGGCCGCTTCAATAGCCTCGGCTGTGTCGCATCTGCAAAGGTCAAAAAGTTCAACCATTTCGCCCTTATCCTCAAGAGTTTTTGCAACAAATTCAGCAGCCTCTGCGGTGTTTCCGTGAATTGAAGCATATGCAACAAGAAATCCCTTGTCTTCACATTCATAGCTGCTCCAAACGGTGTATTTCCCGATATAGTACTCAAGATTTTTATCAAGCACGGGACCGTGAAGCGGAAGAATTTTTTTAATGTCAAGAGCGCTTGCTTTTTTAAGAAGAGTTGAAACGGGAGCACCGTATTTACCAACTATGTTGAAATAGTAGCGCCTTGCCTCGCAAGCCCAGTCATCGTCCTCTTCATCGGTGAGCGCACCGAATTTTCCGAAAGCGTCTGCCGAGAAAAGAAGATTTTCGCTTTCCTCATAGCTGAGCATAACCTCGGGCCAGTGAACCATAGGAGCAAAAATAAATTTAAGAGTGTGGGTTCCGAGCGAAAGAGTATCTCCGTCGGCGACTACAACCTTCTTTGATTCAAGGTCAAGCCCCTCAAAAAACTGAGGAAGCATTGCAAAGGTTTTTGCGTTTGAAACGAGCTTTGCGTTTGGGTATTTCTCGCAGAATGCGCCTATGCTGCCTGCATGGTCGGGCTCGATATGGTGGATAACAAGATAATCGGGCTCGCAGGAAACATCTTCAAGATTTTTGAGCCATTCGTCTGTTTTACGCTTGTCAACTGTGTCCATAACGGCGGTTTTGTTGTCGAATATAACATAGGAGTTGTATGAAATGCCCTCTTCAACGGGATATTGGCTTTCAAAAAGATCAATATCCGTATCGTTAACTCCAACATATTTTACTGAATCTGAAATATACATTTTTTAGCCTCTTTTAATTGTGAATTTTACTGCACTGCAAGCAGGAAGATTTGCTTCAAAACCGTCTGAAAGAGTTTTGAATGCGTCAAATTTCTTTGTTTCAACATTGGGAGCCTTGTCAAAATCATTGTAAGCATCTGTTTTTCCGGTAAGAATTTCAGCGCTGATTTCGCAGGAGCTTGTGTCTGCAATCTGACAGCGAAGCTCCGCAGCCTCCGTTGCCGATGTGTTAACTATTGTTGCAGTAATTGTTCCGTCGTCTGCCATTGAAGCGGATTCAATGAGCTGAGGAAGAATACCGCCGTCGGTTTTTTCGGTTTTGGTGGTTATGTGTGAGCCGAGGAGAGTTGCGTTCTGGTGGTCCTTAAACATTTTGAAAATGTGATAGGTGGGAGTGAGAAGCATTTTTTCTCCGTCGGTTAAAACAACTGCCTGAAGAACATTAACGGTTTGAGCAATGTTAGCCATCTTAATACGGTCTGAATGCTTGTTGAAAATGTTGAGAGTGAGAGCGGCAACAATTGCATCACGCATTGTGCTCTGCTGATAAAGGAATCCCGGATTTGTTCCCTCTTCAACATCAAACCATGTACCCCATTCGTCAACAATAAGGTCAACTCTCTTATCGGGATCGTAGCGGTTCATAACATCAATATGCCTTGAAACAAGCTCTTCCATTTTATATGCCTTACCGAGAGTGAGATAGTATTCGTTCTCGTCAAAAACAGTAGCGGCACCCTTTTTGTCCCAATTATGGGGAACGGTGTAGTAGTGAAGAGAAATACCGTTCATTCTGTCACGGGCGGATTTCATAACTCTCTCGGTCCAGTTGTAGTCGAAAGCGTTTGCACCGCAGGCAATTCTGTAAATTCTTGAGTCGGAATTGTAATCTCTTACATATGTGTTGTATCTTCTGAAAAGGTCTGCATAGTATTCGGGATGCATATTTCCGCCGCAGCCCCAGTTTTCGTTTCCTACTCCGAAGTATTTAACCCTCCACGGCTCTTTTCTTCCGTTCTTTTCGCGGAGCTCACTCATGGGAGAAAGTCCGCCGAAGGTCATATATTCAACCCATTCGCTCATTTCCTGAACAGTGCCCGAGCCGACATTGCCGTTTATGTAAGCATCGCATCCGAGCTGAGAAATAAGCTCAAAATATTCATGCGTTCCGAAAGAATTATCTTCAACAACTCCGCCCCAGTGAGTGTTAATCATTTTTTTACGGCTTTCCTTTGGACCGATACCGTCTTTCCAGTGATATTCATCGGCAAAGCAGCCGCCCGGCCAGCGAAGAACGGGGATTCCCATTTCCTTTAGTGCGTTAACAACATCGCAGCGCATGCCGTTAACATTCGGGATTTTACTGTTTTCGCCAACATAAAGGCCTTCGTAAATGCATCTGCCGAGATGTTCGCTGAAATGACCGTAAATATCCTTGTTGATTTTTGAAAGCTTTTGGTTGGGATTGATTAAGTATTTTTCCATAATTCTTTCCTCGCAAAATTCGTTTTTTTTATAATAGCAAAAGCGTGAAAAAAAGTATAGTCTTTTTGTGAAAAAAATATAAATTTTTGTTAAACTAATAAAAAAGGCAAAATCTTTCTATTGACAATAACTTTCTATTTCACTATTATATAAATACTCTCTTTTAACAAATTAATATATTTTAATATATAGGTATTAGGATGGATTTGATATATATGCATAAGATTATCAGTAAAGAAAAGCTGAATGATACGGTTGTTAAAATGACTGTTGAAGCGCCGTATGTTGCAAAAAAGGCAGAGCCCGGTCAGTTTGTCATTGTTTGTGCTTCTCCGGACAGTGAGAGAATACCTCTCACCATTGCGGATTATAACAGAGAAGAGCAAAGCATAACCATTATTTTTCAAACTGTCGGCTCTTCAACAATGATGCTCTCTGAAAAGCAGGAGGGTGATTATCTTGAGGCCGTTGCAGGGCCTCTCGGAAAAGCGAGCGAGCTTGACGGATTGAAAAAGGTTGCCGTAATCGGCGGCGGTGTCGGCTGTGCAATAGCATACCCCGTTGCAAAAAAGCTTCATGGTAACGGCGCCGTTGTTCACACGGTTACAGGATTCAGAACTAAGGAGCTTGTTATTCTTCAAAAGGAATTTGAAGCAGTTTCAGATAAATATGTTCTTATGAGCGACGACGGCTCATGCGGTAAAAAGGGTCTTGTAACAAATGCTCTTGAGGAGCTTATTGCTTCGGGCGAGGAGTACGACGCTGTTTACGCAATCGGACCGCTGATTATGATGAAGTTCGTTTGCGATGTAACTAAAAAATACGGCATAAAAACAATAGTTTCAATGAATCCGATTATGATTGACGGAACGGGAATGTGCGGCGGCTGCCGCCTTACCGTTGGCGGAGAAACTAAGTTTGCATGCGTTGACGGACCGGAGTTTGACGGTCATCTTATTGATTTCGACGAGGCGATGGATCGCTCGAGAATGTACGGAGATTTTGAAAAGCATGCTCGTGAAGAGGCGTGCAATTTGCTACACAAGGAGGTGCAGTAATGGCTGATATGAGCCCGAAAAAGCATCCGATGCCCACTCTTGATGCAAAAGAGAGAGCAAAGAGCTTTAAGGAGGTTGCCGTAGGCTACGACAGGGAAACTGCCGTTGCCGAAGCAAAGCGATGCCTGAACTGCAAGCATAAGCCCTGTACTCAGGGTTGCCCCGTAAGTATTGATATACCCGCGTTTATTGAGAAGGTTGCGCAGGAAAAATTTGAAGAAGCATATCAAATTATTCGCCAAAGCTCAACGCTTCCTGCTGTTTGCGGAAGAGTTTGTCCTCAGGAAACACAGTGCGAGGGCAGATGCGTAAGAGGAATAAAGGGCGAGAGCGTCGGTATCGGTAGGCTTGAAAGATTTGTTGCCGATTACTGTTCGGGAAAATCAGAGATTGAGGTAAAAGAATCGAACGGTAAAAAGGTTGCCGTTATAGGCTCGGGACCGAGCGGACTTACCTGTGCGGGAGAGCTTGCAAAGGCAGGCTGTGATGTAACTGTTTTTGAGGCGCTTCATATTGCAGGAGGCGTTTTAGTTTACGGAATTCCCGAATTCAGACTGCCAAAGCAGATAGTTAAGAATGAAATAGAAACTCTCAAGGCAATGGGAGTTAAAATAGTAACAAATGTTATTATCGGAAAGTCTCTTTCGGTTGATGACCTTATTCAGAATGAGGGCTTTGATGCCGTGTTCATTGGCTCGGGCGCAGGACTTCCGAGGTTTATGGGAATACCCGGAGAAAATCTCAAGGGCGTTTACAGTGCAAATGAGTTTTTAACAAGGGTTAATCTTATGAAAGCCTACGAGGAGGATTCAAGAACTCCCATTATTAAAGCAAAGAAGGTTTGCGTTGTCGGCGGCGGAAATGTTGCAATGGATGCCGCAAGATGTGCGCTTCGTCTCGGTGCAGAAAATGTTCATATTATTTACCGCCGTTCAATGAGCGAGCTTCCTGCAAGAGCGGAAGAGGTTGAAAATGCCATTGAAGAGGGAATTGAATTTGATATTTTAACAAACCCCGTTGAGATAATCGGCGATGAAAATAATTTTGTTAAAGCGGTTAAATGCGTAAAAATGGAGCTCGGCGAACCCGATGCTTCGGGCAGAAGAAGACCTGTTGAGGTTGAGGGCTCGGAATTTGAAATAAGCGCCGAGAGTGTTATTATTGCAATAGGCACATCTCCCAATCCTCTTATTAAAAACACAACTCCCGGCTTGAGCGTTAACAGCCGCGGCGGTCTTGTTGTTGATGAGAGTGAAATGACCTCAAAGCAGGGCGTTTATGCAGGCGGAGATGCCGTAACCGGTGCAGCAACGGTTATTCTTGCAATGGGTGCGGGAAAACTTGCCGCAAAATCAATAATTGAATATCTTAATAAGCAGTAACGAAAAGGCTCCCTGATTATAGGGAGCCTTAAAATTTTGATGGTTTATTTTGTTTTAATGCTCTGTGCGAGCTTTTTTCCGTACTCTCTGATTTCAATAACCATATCGCCGTTTGATTCGTAATAGCAGCCGCGCTTTGAAAGGAAGCGGTATTCAAGCTCTTTAAGTCCCATTATAACAAGACCGCCGACAAATCCGCTAACAAGAATAATTACGAACAGAGGAATTCTGCATGTCAGCCAATCTCCTGAACGGAGCGGAAGAGTAAAGCTCATATAAAGGTCGCCGCGTCTGAACATTTCGGCATATGTATAATCAACTGCGCCGTAGGTATATTTTCCGATTGTGTATTTCGGAAGCGAGCCGTCGGTGTATGCCGTGTTAACAATTTTGAAAAGAGCGGTGAGAACTCCGCCCACAGCCGAGCCTGCCATTAAACCGGGAATAACGGTGAGCGGGCTTCTGTATGCATACGGCATGGAGAATGCAGTTGTCAGCTTAATGTTTTCGAAAAATGCGTTAATCGGACCGGAAACTGTTATGTTGAAATCGTCGGTATCGGATTTTCCGCCTTTTTTAAATATCTTGTTGCAGAGAACGCCGAAGAATGCGCTCCAGCCGACAGTTATAAAGCAAACGCTGTAAATTGTTACAAGCTGAGCGTTACCTGTTGAAAGGTAAGCGGCAACGGCAACTCCGAATGCGGAATAGGACAGCGGACCGATAAGGTCAAAGCCAACCATAAGCCCCATAACAAGAGCCGTTAAAATAACATTCTGCTCGGAAAGAGCGGTAAGGATTCCCGAAAGCGAATTTGCCAAAGCCGCAAACGGAGCTTCAATTCCGTATTTAATAAGAACAAATGTGAGCGCCGCAGAAGCAACGGGAAGAATAAGAATCATAACAATAAGGTCAACGCCCTCAACGATTTCTATTCCTTTGAGCTCATTTGGAATTGCTTTAATTTTTTTGCGAAGCTTTGCAAGAAGATTATCAAAACCTCTGCCTATTGAAGGCTTAAGATTGGTCCAGCCTGCAAAAAGAAGCTTAATCATAAGAGCCAGGAAAACCGCCATTATTAAATAGCCCATATAGCCTATTGAGGTTGCGTTTGAATAACTCGCAGGTGTTGCAAAATAGCAGTTGTACATTTCCTCTGCGCTTACAGGAGCGGTTTGGAAATGGCAGAAATAAACCGAAAGTGCAAGAGCGGGAGCGATTGCCGGTATCCCCGCAATAAGATACGACAAAACAAGCACCATTGCAACAAAAAAGAAATCGGTTGCCCAAAAAAGAATAAACCAAAGATTGGGCTCGTTTACTGCGCCGGTTGCACCGAGAAGGTGGTATTTTTGAAACAGGTTTTGCACAGCGAAGAAAAAGCCTGCACCGAGTGCGCCGAATAGCTGAACAACAAACATTATTGCCGTTGTTCGGTAAATCTTTTTCTTTGTGTCAAGGTATAAATTTTTCATATTTCCTCCAACTCTATTATTTACAGCAGAGATACTGTAACAATTATATTTTTGATTATACAGAAGGGCTATTAAAAAATCAATTATTTTCTTGACATTTTTTAACTGTGATATATAATTGTTTTTGTCAGTTCGCAAAATCCTGACTTTAAATAAAACTACGGAGGAATTTAATAAGAATGAAAAACAAAAAAACTCTTTTTGTTGTTCATGCGGCGGTGCTTGCTGCGCTCTATGTTGTTTTAACATATGCGCAGAATCTTTTGTTGCCCGGAACAACAAGCATGGCAATCCAGTTCAGGGCGAGTGAAGCGCTTTGTATTTTCGCATTTTTTACTCCTGCGGCAATACCGGGGCTCACTGTCGGATGCCTTATTTTCAACATTTCAAATGCCGCGGCGCTTCCGATTGATTGGCTTGCCGGAACTCTGGCAACTCTGCTTGCAACGCTTGCAATGTATTTTCTCAGAAATGTTAAAATCAAGAGCATTCCGTTTTTAGGACTGTTGATGCCGGCGCTTTTCAATGCTCCCATTGTCGGCGCAGAGCTTGCGTTTTATCTTTCGGAAAACGGCTTCACCCTTGCCGCTTTCGGAATTAATGCGCTTTATGTATTTATCGGAGAAGCGACAGTTTTGCTTGTTCTCGGAACGCTGCTGTATGTTGCTTTAACAAAGAAAGGGCTTTATAAACGCCTTTTAAGTATAAACTGAACAAAGATTTTGCAAATAAAAACGGCTTCCCAAAAGGGAAGCCGTTTAATATTACATAAGCTCGCAGATTAAGTTTGAAAACTCGGTTGGATTATCAATCGGAAGTCCTTCAATAAGGCGCGCCTGATTATAAAGAAGCTTTGAATATTTTTCAAGCTTGTCTTTATCGCTGTTAAAAAGCTCTGAAAGCTTTGAGGCAATCGGATGGTCTTTGTTAATTTCAAGCGCAAGCTGAGCCTTAACCTTTTGGTCGTTTGCAGGGATTGCGTTTAAAACCTTTTCCATCTCAATAGAGATTTCCCCATCCGAAGAAAGGCAAACAGGATGATTCTTAAGCTTGTTTGTGAATCTTACCGCCGTAACATCGCCGATATATTCTTTCATTGAATCAAGAAGCTCCTTGGATTCCTCGTTTGCTTTTTTGAGCTCTTCCTTTTCTGCATCTGTGTCAAGGTCGAGAGCATCGGCGCAAACATTTTTGAAATCCTTCTCCTTATAGTTCATAAGGGTTTTAAGGCAGAATTCATCAACATCCTCGGTGCAGTAAAGAATTTCAAATCCTTTTTCCTTAACCGCTTCAACCTGGGGAAGAAGGTCCGCCTTGTCGGTGCTTTCGGCACATGCGTAGTAAATTGATTTTTGGCTGTCTGCCATTCTTTCAACATATTCCGCAAGAGTAACATTCTTTTTCTCCGTTGAAGAATAGAACATAACAAGGTCCTGAAGCGTTTCTCTGTGCATTCCGTAGTCGCTGTAAAGACCGAATTTCAAAGCTCTGCCGAAAGCGGAATAGAATTTATCGTATTTTTCGCGGTCGTTTTTAAGAAGCTTTTCAAGCTCCGATTTTATTTTCTTTTCAATGCTTTTTGCAATTCTCTGAACCTGTGCGTTTTGCTGAAGTGTTTCACGGCTGATGTTAAGCGAAAGGTCCTCGCTGTCAACAACGCCTTTAACAAATGCGAAATAATCGGGCAAAAGCTCGGCACAGCTTTCCATAATCATAACGCCGCTTGAGTAAAGGGAAAGTCCCTTTTTGTAGTCCTTTGAATAATAGTCGTAGGGAGTATGGGAAGGAATGAACAGCAGAGAATCGTAGCTTACCGCACCCTCAACGGTTGATTTAATTACCTTAACGGGAGGCTCAAAATCATAGAACTTTTCGGAATAAAAAGCATTGTACTCCTCGTCGGTAACTTCTTTTGCACTGCGCTTCCAAATCGGAACCATTGAGTTAAGGGTTTGGTTTTCAATAACCTTTTCTGTTTCGCCCTCTTCTCCGCCCTCCTTGGGCTGATAGGTTTCAATATCCATTTTAATGGGGTGGCGGATGTAATCGGAATATTTTTTAACAAGCGATTTCAAGGTGTAGGTGTCAAGGAATTCACTGTAACGGTTGTCCTCGTCGTCTTCTTTGATGTGGAGAATAACATCTGTTCCGAAGCTCTCCTTTTCGCAGGGCTCAACCGTGTAGCCGGAAACACCCTTTGAGTGCCACTTGTTTGCTTCGTTGCTTCCGTAGGGCTTGCTTATAACGGTAACATCGTCGGCAACCATGAAAGCGGAGTAAAATCCAACTCCGAATTGACCGATAATATCAACATCGTCCTTCTTCTCGTTGTCGTTCTTAAATGCGAGAGAACCGCTTTTTGCGATTGTTCCGAGATTTTGCTCAAGCTCCTTTGCATCCATTCCGCAACCGTTATCGGAAATTGTTAATGTTCTGCCCTCCTCGTCGGGCTTAATTTCAATAACAAAATCATTGCGGTTCAAACCGATTTGAGTGTCGGTAAGAGAGCGGTAATAGAGCTTGTCGAGTGCATCGGAAGCGTTTGAAATAAGCTCTCGGAGAAAAATCTCCTTGTTTGTGTAAATTGAGTTAATCATCATATCAAGCAGCTTTTTTGATTCTGCTTTAAATTGTTTTGTTCCCAAATTTATCATCCTTTATTTCGCAGATTAGCACTCTACTCTTACGAGTGCTAATACTATTATAGCGCTCTCTCAGAAAAATGCAAGAAATATTTAGAAATACAACAAATTTTTAAAATATTGTTCACAAAGAAAGGGCTGCCTTATTCAGACAGCCCTAAATTTATTAATTTAATACATTATTTATCAAGGTTCTCTTTGAGAACTGAAAGCTGGTGCTTAAGCTCTTCGGGAAGAGTGTCGCCGAACTGAGCGTAGAACTCTTCAATTCCCTTAGCCTCTTCTTTCCAAGCTTCCTTGTCAACATCAAGAATCTTGTCAAGCTCAGCCTCAGTCATATCAAGACCTTCGAGGTTGATATCCTTAGCATAGGGAAGGTAGCCGATAGCTGTTTCCTGAGCATCAGCCTTGCCGTCGCAGCGGCTGATAATCCAATCGAGAACACGAAGATTATCGCCGAATCCGGGCCAGAGGAAGTTGCCCTCGTCATCCTTACGGAACCAGTTAACATTGAAGATTTTGGGAGCTTTTTCGGGATCAAGAGTTTTGCCGATATCAATCCAGTGCTGCCAGTAATCTCCCATATCGTAACCGCAGAAGGGAAGCATTGCCATCGGGTCGCGGCGAACAACGCCTACTGCACCTGTTGCTGCTGCGGTTGTTTCGGAAGCCATGATTGAGCCAACGAATACACCGTTGTTCCAGTCTCTTGACTGATAAACAAGGGGAGTGAGTTTAGCACGGCGGCCGCCGAATACGATTGCTGAAATCGGAACACCCTGCGGATTTTCAAATTCAGGAGAAATGCAGGGGCAGTTCTTAGCCGGAGCAGTAAATCTTGAGTTCGGATGAGCACCCTTTTCTTCGCTTTCCTGACCGTTCCAGGGATTACCCTTCCAGTCAATTGCGTTTGTGGGCGGATTCTTGTCGAGGCCTTCCCACCAAACGGTGTTGTTATCAAGATTAAGAGCAACATTTGTGAAGATTGTGCCCTTCTGAGTTGAAATAAGAGCATTCGGGTTTGACTTCATATTTGTGCCGGGAGCAACGCCGAAGAAACCGTTTTCGGGGTTGATAGCATAAAGTCTGCCGTCGGGACCTTTTCTGATCCAAGAAATATCGTCGCCTACGCACCAAACCTTGTAGCCTTTCTTTGCATATCCCTCCGGAGGAATGAGCATTGCAAGGTTTGTTTTACCGCATGCAGACGGGAAAGCGGCGCAGATGTATTTAACCTCGCCCTGAGGATTCTGAAGACCGAGAATAAGCATATGCTCAGCCTGCCACATTTCGTTTTTACCCTGATAAGAAGCAATTCTGAGAGCGAAGCACTTTTTACCGAGAAGAACATTTCCGCCGTATGCAGAGTTTACGCTGATAATTGTGTTGTCCTCGGGGAACTGGCAAATCCATCTGTTTTCGGGGTCAACATTGCATTTTGCATGAAGTCCGCGAACCCAGTCGTTTGAATCGCCGAGAGCGTCAAGAACATTCTTTCCTACTCTTGTCATAATGTTCATATTGAGGACAACATAAATTGAATCTGTTACCTCAATACCGATTTTTGAGAACGGAGAACCAACGGGACCCATTGAATAAGGAATGATATACATTGTTCTGCCCTCGTATGAGCCGGCAGCAATGTCGTAGAGCATTTTGTATGCTTTTTGAGGATCCATCCAGTGGTTTGTGGGGCCTGCATCTTTTTCTTCTCTTGAGCAGATAAGAGTGCGTGCTTCAACACGGGCAACATCGTTTTCTGCTGTTCTGTGAAGATAGCAGTCGGGAAGAAGCTCCTCATTAAGCTTAATCATTTCGCCTGTTTCGCAAGCTTCCTTTTTAAGAGCAGCAATCTGCTCCTCGGAGCCGTCAATCCAAACGATTTTTGAAGGCTTGAGAAGGTCAATCTTTTCGTCCAGCCATGAAAGCACGGACTTATTGGAAGTGAGATTTTCCATATTTATTCTCCTTTGCATATTGCAATAAATTAACAAAAAAAGTTATATGATTAAAATTACCGCATTTTTTGTTATTATAATTATATCAAATAATATCGTTATTTCAATAGACTTATTGTAAAAAAATTCTTAATAATAGACTTTATCTATTGGCATAGTTGCATAAGCATTTAGATTTAATTCTGCGCTTGCGCCGTTTTTAAATTCATAATAGCCTTGGGAGGCAATCATTGCCGCGTTGTCGCCGCAGTATTTGAGCTCGGGAAGATAAAGACTTGCGCCTCTTTTTTTGCACATTTTTTCACATTCAAGGCGAAGCCTTGAGTTTGCGCTTACGCCTCCTGCAAGAACAATTTTTTTACTGTTAAAATTAATGCATGCCTTTTCAAGATTATCAACAAGGCACATAACAACGCTCTTTTGAAAGGATGCGGCAAGGTCGGGTATATTAACAGTTTCTCCTTTTTGCTCTGAATTATGAATTGTGTTTATAACGGCGGTTTTAAGACCGCTGAACGAGAAATCGTATTCACTGCCCGAAACCTTAGGATGCGGAAAGGAATATGCCCAGTCGTTTGCACCCTTTGAAATTTTATCAATGCTTATTCCGCCGGGGTATTCAAGGTGCATTGCGCGCCCTGCCTTATCGAGCGCCTCACCTGCCGCATCGTCCCTTGTTTTTCCTATAATTTCAAAGCTTGTGTAATCGTTTGCGCGAACGATATGGCTGTGTCCGCCGCTAACAACAAGGCATAAAAACGGCGGCTCAACATCGCTGCTGATATAGTTTGAGGCAATGTGACCTCTTAAGTGATGAACGGGAATAAGCGGCTTTGATGTGCTGAGGCAAAGAGCCTTTGCAAAGCTCACTCCTACAAGCAGTGCGCCTATAAGACCGGGAGCGTATGTAACGGCAACTGCATCTATATCGTCCATAGTGCATTCCGCTTTTTCAAGTGCCTCACGCACAACTCCGGATATTGCTTCTGCGTGCCGCCTTGATGCTATTTCGGGAACAACTCCGCCGTAGAGCTTATGCTCTTCGAGAGATGTTGCAATAATATTTGAAAGAACGCGCCTGCCGTCCTCAACAACTGCGGCCGCTGTTTCATCGCAGGAGCTTTCAATTCCGAGTATTTTCATTTTAATTCACATAGCCTTTCCGGCTACAAATAGCTATTAAAAATCACAGTTAATCCTTGTTGTAGCCGGACAAGGCGTGATGTGAATTCAGCCATCTCAAAAATATGCCTCAGGCAAATTTTGAGGGCAATATAATCGAGACAGTGTGATTTTTCACACTATCTCCTTAAAGTGTTTCGTCATAAGAATTGCATTTTCTTCGGGATTTGAATAAAAGCTTTTTCTTTCTCCGACCTCATCAAATCCAAGGCTTTTATAAAGGCTTATTGCGGGAAGATTGCTTTTTCTGACCTCAAGAGTTATAAAGGTTAAATCGTTTTTAAACGCCTCGGTAATGAGGGCTTTTGCAATTCCGTGCCGTCTGTAATCGGGCAAAACGGCAATATTTGTTATATATCCCTCACCGCATATAATATGAAGCCCGAGATAGCCTGCAATCTCTCCGTTAAAAAAAGCCGTGAGAAAATGAGCGTTTTCGTTTGTTAGCTCCTCCGAAAGAGCGTTTTCGCTCCACGGGGAAGAAAAGCAGGCTTTTTCAATTTCGGCAACAGCTTTTACATGCTCTTTTTTAAAGCTTTCAATAGTAATCATTGTTAATGTGTGTCGTACCATGATTTTCCGGATTTGGCATCAGCGGTAAGCTTAACCTTCATCCGGCAGGCATTCTCCATTTCCTCTTTAAGAATATTTATAACTTGTTCTTCCTCGTTTTCGGGAGCTTCAACGATAAGCTCGTCGTGAACCTGAAGAATAAGGCGCGCCGAAAGTTTTTCGCTTCTCAGCCGTGAATCAACCTTAATCATTGCAATTTTAATAATGTCTGCGGCGGTTCCCTGAATAGGCATGTTTCTTGCAACGCGTTCACCGAATGCGCGCATCATATGGTTTGAGGAGTTAAGCTCGGGAAGGTATCTTCTTCTGTTGAAAAGAGTTTTTGCATATCCGAGCTCTTTTGCGCTGTCAATCATTTTGTTCATATAATCGGCAACGCCGTGGTATGTTGCGAGGTAGTTATCAATATACTGCTTTGCTTCTTTATTTGAAACGCCGATATCCTTGGCAAGACTGTAAGCGCCTATGCCGTAAACAATTCCGAAATTAACTGCCTTTGCCCTGCTTCTCATCTGCGGAGTAACCATTTCGCAGGGAAGATTAAATACCTGGCTTGCGGTTATCGTGTGAATATCATCATTATTGTTGAATGCATTTATCATATTTTCGTCGCCTGAAAGGTCGGCAAGAACGCGAAGTTCAATTTGGCTGTAATCGGCATCTGCAAGCACACAGCCTTTTCCTGCAACAAAAAATCTGCGCATTTCTCTTCCGAGCTCGGTGCGAACAGGTATGTTCTGAAGATTTGGCTCAAGGCTTGAAATTCTGCCTGTTCTGGTTTCAACCTGATTAAACGAGGTGTGAATTCTTCCGTCGTCTGCAATAACCTTCAAAAGTCCGTCGCAGTAGGTTGATTTCAGCTTGGCAAGGCTTCTGTATTCAAGAACAAGTGAAACAATCGGGTGGGCGTTAACAAGTGATTCAAGCACCTCGGCGTTTGTTGAATATCCGCTCTTGGTTTTTTTCTTTGCGGGAAGATTAAGCCTTTCAAAAAGTACCGTTCCGAGCTGCTTTGGAGAATTAATGTTGAACTCTTCGCCGGCAAGCTCATATATTTCCTGCATAAGAAGATTGATTTTTTCCTCAAGCATTTTGCCGAAATCCTCTATGCCGTTTTTGTCAACTGCAACTCCCGTAATTTCCATTCGGGCAAGAACGGCGCTGAGCGGAAGCTCAATGCTTTCAAGAAGCGAACGCTGTTCTGCTTCGTCGAGAAGCACATCTGTTTTTTCAAAAAGCTGTTTGAGAACAGCGCATTTTTCAACATATTCATCGCCGTTTCCGAGAGAGTCGGCATATGTGGGCATGGGAACATTGAAATCGGCACAAAGTCGCTCTATCGAATAATTGCTGTCGGAGGGATTAAGAAGATATGCGCTGAGCATAAGGTCGCCCTTAACACATTTGCATTCAATTTCCATTTGAGCGGCAAGGCGGTGAAGAAGCTTTGTGTTGTAGGAATAAAGCTCAATTTCTTCGCTTCCAAAAAGAGTACGCACAAAGTAGGAAAACTCCTGAGCGTCACTCGGCATAACAAAAACGGTGTCGCCGTCGGCAAAGTACAGCGCATCTGGCGCGCCTGTTTCAAGCCTTGCAAGGCAGTAAGACCTTTTTTGCTTTTTTAAACGCTCAAGCAAATCGTCGGCAAGAAGGCAGGTGAGCCTTTCAAGATTTCGTTCCTCTTTTTCCTCTTCTGCTTCCTCGTGAAAATCAGAGGCACTGAGGTTAAACTTGTCCATAAGGGAGTAAAGCTCAAGGCGTGCAAGCTCCTTTGCCGCCTCCTGCTTGTTTTTGCATTCGATTTTGTAGGAGCTTAAATTCCTGTCAATCGGAACATCTGTTGATATTGTTCCGAGCTTCAGCGAGAGATAAGCGCTTTCCTTTCCGTTTTTAAGCTTATTTCTTATTCCCTCTTTAACATCTATTGAATCAATGTTTTCATAAATATAATCAACCGAATGGTATTGGGAAATTAGCGCAAGCGCTCCTTTTTCGCCGATACCGGGAACACCGGGGATTTTATCCGATGTATCTCCTTGAATTGCCTTAACCTGAATAAGCTCTCTGCTTGTAACTCCGTATTCTTCAAGAATTCTGTTTTCATCATAGAGAGCCGTTTCTGCCTGACCGTGAAGCGTTCTTGCAAGATAAACACGAACTCCGCCATGCGCAAGCTGAAGCGAGTCGCGGTCGCCCGTTGAAATATAGCACTCACAGCCCTGCTTTCTGCATTCCTCGGCAAGAGTTCCGAGAATGTCGTCTGCCTCCCAGCCGGCACATTCAACTGTTTTGTAGCCGAGAAGATTAAGCAGATTTTTTAAAACGGGCATCTGCTCACGAAGCTCCTCGGGCATTGCATGGCGCCCCTCCTTGTAGTGCTCATACATTTCGTGCCTGAAGGTTGGAGCGTGAACATCAAAAGCAACTGCGCAGGCATCGGGAGAGCAGGAGTCGCAGAGCTTTTGCAAAATTTTCAAAAAGCCGTAAATAGCGTTTGTGTAGTTTCCTTTTTTATTTGTAAGAAGCTTAATACCGTAAAAAGCGCGGTTGGCAATACTGTTGCCGTCAAGAACAAGTATTTTCATTTTTAAAACCTCAAGGAGTATTATGGTAGTATTATATCACAAAAACCTCTTCGCTCCAACAAAAAAATGCAAAATTGCGGTTTTGAAATGTGCTCTTATAATAATTTGATTTTAGAATGTATTTGTGCTATATTAATCATTATGAATATTAAAGATGTTGAATTTAAAAATATATTTTTTCTTGCGCCGATGGCTGGCGTTTGCGACAGGGCGTTCCGCGAGCTTTGCGTTCATTTCGGTGCCGCCTACACCGTTTCGGAAATGGTTAGTGCAAAGGGCTACACAATGAACGATAAAAAAAGCGCCGAGCTTTTATATTTAAGCCCTGAGGAAAGACCGTCAGGCGCGCAGATTTTCGGAACAGAGCCCGAGGTTATGGCTCTTGCCGCCGAAAGAATTGAAAAAGAGTTCCACCCGGAAATTATTGATATTAATATGGGATGTCCTGCACCGAAGGTTGCGGGCAACGGAGCGGGAGCCGCGCTTATGAAAAATCCTCAGCTTTGCTATGAGATAACAAAAGCGGTGTCGGAAGCGGTAAAAACTCCCGTAACCGTAAAAATAAGAAAGGGCTGGGATAATGAATGCCTGAGCGCTCTTGAGGTTGCAAGGCTTTGCGAAAAGGGCGGAGCGGCGGCAGTAACCGTTCACGGCAGAACGCGGCAGGAAATGTATTCGGGCAAGGCTGATTTGGAAATAATTAAGCAGATAAAGAGCGCGCTCGATATTCCCGTTATCGGAAACGGCGATGTTACCGATGAACAGTCGGCAACGCGAATGCTTGAATATACTAATTGCGATGCTGTTATGATTGGCAGAGGAGCACTTGGAAATCCGTGGATATTTCAAAGGCTTTCTGCATACTTCAGCGAGTGCAGGGTTATACCCGAGCCGTCTGCGGCGCAGAAAATGGCGGTTATGCTTTCCCACATTGAAAAGCTAATTGAATATAAAGGTGAATACACGGGAATGAGAGAGGCGCGCCATCACGCGGCATACTACACAAAGGGAATGAGGGGCGGAGCACAGCTCAGAAAGGAAATAGGAACCTTTGAGCATTTTGAACAGCTGTGCGAGCTTGCATTCAGAATAGTAAAGGAAAATGAGTAATGATTTTAAAAAACTGCTGCTTTTATAATGAAGCTTTCAAAAAGGATTTTGCCGATATAGAAATAACGCAGGACGGAAAAATCGGAGATATAGGAATAATTGAAAAAGACGGCGTTGATATGAGCGGCAAGGTGCTGATTCCGGGCTTTGTTGATGTTCATATTCACGGTGCAAACGGCGGAGACTTCGGTGATTGCAGTGAAGAAAGCCTCGAAAAAATGAGCTCGTATCTTGCAAAAAACGGAGTAACCTCATTTTGCCCCACAACCATGACTCTGCCCGAGAAGGAGCTTTCGGAAATCCTTAAAACGGGAGCTTCGTTTTCAAAAAAATCCAAGGGCTCAAAGGTTGCCGGATTTCATCTTGAAGGTCCGTTTATCGCACAGAGTAAAAAGGGCGCGCAGAACGGAAAATATGTCAGAGCCGGAAGTGTTGAGGAATTTGAACGCCTGTATGAATGTGCAAACGGAATGGTTAAGCTAATAACAATAGCGCCCGAGGCGTTTGAAAGCGATGAGTTTATATCAGCCGTAAAGGAAATGTGCACCGTTTCAATAGGTCACACGGCGGCAACAGCGGAGGAGTGCAAAAAAGCAATTTCTCTCGGTGTTTCTCACGCAACACACCTTTATAATGCAATGACCCCTATGACTCACCGCGCGGCGGGAGCAGTAGGAGCGTTGCTTGACAGTGAGGTTATGTGCGAAATCATATGCGACGGCGGTCATATCTGCCCTGAGGTTTTGAGAAACACCTTTAAAATTCTCGGAAAAAACAGGGCGGTTGTTATCAGCGACAGTATGAAGGCCGCAGGACTCGGCGAGGGCGAGTACGACCTCGGCGGTCAAAGGGTTCTTGTTCTCAAAGGCGCGAAGTATGCAACTCTTGAGGACGGAACAATTGCCGCATCAATCAGCAATATTTATTTTGAGTTTAAAAATCTTCTTTCCTACGGAATTGATTTTGAAGCGGCGCTCAGAAGCTGCACAATAAATCCCGCGTGTTCAATAGGAGCAGATAAAGAAATCGGCTCAATAGCCAAGGGAAAGTGCGCCGATATAGTTGCGCTCAATGAAAATTTTGAAATAACAGATGTGTTTATTAACGGAGAAAGAATTTGAAACAGCATATACATATATTAAACATTGCATTAATTGAGCCGGAAATACCGCAAAACACAGGCAATATTGCAAGAACCTGTGCCGCTACGGGAGCAAGGCTTCACCTTGTTGAGCCTATGGGCTTTAAAATTGATGACAAAAAGCTTAAAAGAGCAGGACTTGATTATTGGGACAAGCTTGATATAACCTTTTATTCATCAAGCGAGGAATTTTTTGAAAAAAATTCCTCTGCCGAGTTTTTCTATTTTTCAACAAAAGCACAAAGGGCGCATACCGATGTTTCTTATCCCAATGGAGCGTTTCTTGTTTTCGGAAAGGAAACCAAAGGGTTGCCCGAGGAGCTTCTTAAAGCAAATCCCGAAAGGTGCGTGCGCCTGCCGATGAGGGGAATAATAAGAAGCCTTAATCTCTCAAATGCGGTTGCCGTAGGAACCTATGAGGTTTTGAGGCAGTGGGATTATCCCGAGCTTTCACAGCGCGGAAGCCTAACTAAATACGAATGGTAAATACAAAAAATAAGCACCCGTTTAACTTGATTGTTAAGCGGGTGCTTTGTTCGTTGAACAAAAATTATTTAATTACGCGAACGCGGATAACGCCGTCGATTGCTTCAATATCCTTAACAACATCGTCGGAAACCTCGCTGTCAACATCAATAATTGAGTAAGCGACTTCGCCTCTGTTTTTATCTTCAAAGGAAGCAATGTTAACACCGTCACGGCTGATGGTGTCGGTAATTGTTGAAATCATTTTCGGCTTGTTGATGTGAATAACTGTTATTCTTGCAACACCTGATTTTGCAACTGAAACCGAGGGCATGTTAACGCTGTTTTTGATGTTTCCGTTTTCAAGGAAATCAATAAGCTCAACAGCGCCCATATAAGCACAGTTCTCCTCGCTTTCGGGTGTTGAAGCACCGAGATGGGGAATTGCAATAACTCCGTCAACTCCGATAAGCTCTGCCGACGGGAAATCGGTAACATAAGCCGCCATTTCGCCGTTTTCAAGAGCATCAACAATATCCTTGCTGTTTGCAAGGTCGCCTCTTGCAAAGTTCATAATGCGAACATTGCTTTTCATTTTTGAAATTGTATCCTTGCAGATAAGCTCCCTTGTGTCGGGAGTGAGGGGAACATGCACGGTAAGATAATCGCATTCGGGATAAATCTCTTCAAGATTGTTGTTGATAACAACATCCTTTTTGAGAGTTTCCTTGAGCTCTTCGGGAAGGAACGGGTCGTAACCGATAACCTTCATTCCAAGGTCGGAAGCGGCGTTTGCAACAAGTCGTCCGATTGCACCGAGACCGATAACGCCGATTGTTTTACCCTTTAATTCAGGACCTGCAAAAGCGCTCTTGCCTTTTTCAACAGCGGCGCCCACATTGTCGCCCTCGTCCTTAATTGTTTTGCACCAGTCGATAGCGTTTGTAATTCTGCGGCTTGAAAGAAGAAGTCCGCAGATAACAAGCTCCTTAACTGCATTTGCATTTGCACCGGGAGTATTGAAAACAACAATACCCTTTTGAGCACATTCCTGAACGGGAATGTTGTTAACGCCTGCACCTGCTCTTGCAATTGCAAGAAGAGATTCGGGCATAACCATATCGTGCATTTTTGCACTTCTAACCATTATGGCATCGGGATTTTCAATATCGTCGCCGTAAACATATTTTGTGCTGTCGAACTTGGAAAGGCCGACATTTGAAATCTTATTTAAAGTTTTAACGGAAAACATTATTTATTTTCCTCCTCGAATTTTTTCATAAATGCAACAAGCTTTTCAACGCCTTCAATCGGCATTGCGTTGTAGATGCTTGCTCTCATACCGCCAACTGTTCTGTGGCCTTTAAGATTAACGAAGCCTGCCTCTGTTGCCTCTTTAACAAATTTTGCATCAAGCTCGTCGTTTCCTGTAACAAAAGGAACATTCATAAGAGAACGGTCCTCTGGAACAACTGTGCCCTTGAACATTTCCGAGGAATCAAGGAAATCATAAAGAATTTTTGCTTTTTTCTCGTTTCTTTCCTTCATTGCCTCAAGACCGCCGAGGGATTTAATCCATTCAAGAACGAGCTTGCAGATATAAATAGTCCAGCAGGGAGGAGTGTTGTAAAGAGAATCTGCATCTGCCTGAACCTTGTAGTTCATCATAACGGGCGTGATGTCTCTTGCGTTTCCGAGTAAATCCTCTCTGATTATTGCAACAACAAGACCTGCGGGCGCAACATTCTTCTGAGCGCCGAAATAAACCATGCCGAATTTTGAAATATCAAGCGGCTCGGAAAGCGCGCATGAGGAAACATCGGCAATAAGAACCTTGTCGCCTACGGGAGGAAGCTCCTTGTAAACAGTTCCGTAAATAGTGTTGTTCATGCAGATGTAAACATAATCTGCATCCTCTCTGAAATCCTCGGGCTTTGTTTTGGGAATATAGGAAAATGTTTTGTCTGCCGAGGAAGCAGCAGCCTTAACATCGCCGTATTTTTGAGCCTCCTGGAAAGCCTTTTTAGCCCACTGACCGGTGATGATGTAGTCTGCCTTGCCGCTGCCGTTCATAAAATTGAGCGGAATAGCGCTGAACTGAGCAGAAGCACCGCCCTGAAGGAAAAGAACCTTGTAGTTGTCGGGCACATTGTAAAGCTCGCGCATAAGAGCCTCTGCATCCTTAATTATTTTGTCGAAAACCTTTGAGCGGTGGCTCATTTCCATTACGGACTGACCGCAGCCCTGGTAATCAAGCATCTCGCTTGCAGCCTGTTCCAAAACGCTTTCGGGCAGGGTTGAGGGACCTGCACTGAAGTTATAAACTCTTGCCATTATTATATACCTCTCTTGTTTATTGTTTAAAATAGTGACTTATTACATTATATACCTGTTTAACTTTTTGTCAATGCCCATATCGAAACTTTGTATATTTTAACGATAGATTGACAAAAAAATAACAATCTTATCAAATATAATAAAAAACGGACAGCCGAAACTGCCCGCTATACAATTATAGTTAATTAATCAAACTCAACCTCGGGAGTAATGGGAGCGCTTGTTGTTGATTCCGGTTCGGTTGTTTCTTCTTCGGTTGTTTCCTCTTCCCAAACCTGAAGAACAATTTCCTTGCCGACCTCGTATTGCGTTCCGGCGGCAGGAGACATGCCGTAGTTTGCCTTAACTGTTCCGGCTGTGTTTGAACCGTCATTATAAACATAAACAACAGAAACCTTGAAGCCGTCCTTTTCAAGAAGCTTTCTTGCCTCGTCCTCTTCAAGACCGCCGACATCAACAATTTCCTTCATTTCAATGCCCTTGCTTACGGTGAGAACAAGCTTTGTACCCTTTTGAACGGTTGTTCCTTTAGTTACGCTCTGTTTAAAGATAACGCCCTCCTCGGCCTTATCCGTGTATTCGGATTCAAAAACAATATCAAACCACTTGTTCCAGTTTGCATTGTTCTCAACATCGCTCTGGGTGTAGCCCGCGCCCGCAATATCGGGAACCTGATAGCTCTGAACCGTTTCCGGGGGAGTGGTTGTTGTTTCCTTGCCCTCAAGCAAACCGCCCTTTGAGGCAAGAACGCCGGCAACGATTGAAACAACAAGAAGAACGCAGAGCACAATGATAATTACTTTCGATTTTTTATCCTTCTCTTTTTTCTCTTTCTCGCGCTGCTTTTTGCTTTCTTCACGCCGAGCATTTCTCTCGCGGCGCTGTTCGGGAGCCTGATAGCTTGAAAACTCTTCAAGATCGAATTTAGAAGGAGCCTCGGGCACTGTTTGCTGTTCTTCGGGAACAACCTTCTGCACATCTGTGCCGTCGTTCAATGCAGCATTGCTGAGAGCTTCGCGCAGGGAGGAAATATCCTTGGTTCTTTTTTCGGGCGGAAGCTGAAGTCCCGAACCGAGAGCTTTAATAATATCAAGCGGAATTAATTTTGCAATTCTTGCAGGAATCATAAGCTTATCGTCTGTTTTTCTTGAAACAGCGTTGGGCGGAAGTGAACCTGTAAGCGCTCTGTAAAGGCAGGCACAAACAGAATAAATATCCGTTGAAGCGGTAATTTCGCCCTTCTCCTCGTACTGTTCGGGAGCGGAATAGCCGTCGTGCTCGTTAAAGTTTATTGTACCGTTGAATGAATTACCCTCTTTAATGCAGAAATTATCAAGCCTAACCTTGCCGTCACGGCAAAGGATAAGGTTTTCGGGGCATATTCCTGCGTGGTAAATGCCGTTTTTATGGAGAACCTCCATTGATGAAAACAGCGGAACAAACATAAGCTGAGCCTTTTCCCAATCCATAACACCCTGAGCGCGCTCAAGAGCATCTGCAAGGGAAATGCCGTCTATCTTTTCCGTGATTGCATAAACGGTTTCGTTTTCCTCAAAAACATCGGTAACGGGAATAACCGCAGAAAGGTTGGTAAACCTTTTGAGCGAGGTCCAAAGAATTCTGAAGGATTCCTTGAGCTCCGAAAACAGCTTGCGGTTTCTCTCGCGGATGTGAACGCTGCTGTTACCCTCAAGCCTGTTTGCAAGGCTTTGAGGAAAGAGCTCGCGTATAACAACAACAGTGTCAAGCGCGGTATCGTATCCGATGTATGAAAGAGAATCAACGGTTGTGCCGATGTGCTTTCCAACAAGGTATCTATCCGAAAGGAGAACACCTCTTTGAAGATGCATAAAATCCTGTTGGGAATCATTGTCAAAGCCGCATTCGGTGCAAACCGGACCGTTTGTCAGCCTCTTAAAGCAATTTAAACAGAAGCCGTCAAAATTTTTCAATTCTATCACTCCGAAAATATAATAAAAATCTTAATGCCGTAATCTAAAAGTATTATATAAGTGAAAAACATCTTTGTCAAGAAAGCGCACGGATAATTAACAAAGCAAAATTTTATTGCCACTTGTTTAAAACTGTTTTTTGTTATATACTGTTTATATATTGCAAATCAACGGCCCGTTCAGGGCGGAAGGGCGGCGCAAAATGAATTTTACAAGCTTGCAAAACGGAATGTGCGAAGGCTTTGTTATTTTAAAAAGGTGTGAAAAGAAAACCGCAAAAAACGGCTCGGAATATCTTGATTTAATTCTTTCCGACAACAGCGGAGAAATACCGGCAAAGCTTTGGGATGCCGCAAGCGGAGAGCTTTTTGAAAGCGAAATGGTTGTTAAGGTAAGAGGTCAGATTGAGCAGTACAACGGCAAAGACCAGTTCAGAATTTCTCAAATCAGACCTGCCTCGCAGAGTGACGGCTACAAGCTGTCGGACCTTGTTCCTGCTTCCGAAACAGGGGGAGAACAGCTTTATTCAATGATAATGAAAAAGGTTTCTGCCTTTAGTGATAACGATTTTAAAGCGGTGGTAACCGATATTTACGAGCAGAATAAGGAAAAGCTTATTAAATATCCTGCGGCGCTCAGGCTTCATCATGCAATGGTTGGAGGCTTGCTTTATCACACAATGTCAATCGTAACAATGGCGGAGGAGGTTTGCAGGATATATAAAAATGTAAACAGAGAGCTTCTCCTGTCGGGTGCAATTCTTCATGATGTTGCAAAGGTATGGGAGCTTGAAGAGTCGAAAACAGGACTTGCTAAAGGCTATACCGCTCCGGGCGAGCTTATAGGCCATCTTGTTAAGGGCGCAATGCTTGTTTCGGAATCCGCAAAAAAGCTCGGCGTTCCGGAGAGCAAGGCGGCTCTGCTTGAGCATATGCTGCTTTCACATCACGGTGTTCCCGAATTCGGCTCACCCGTGAGACCTATGTTTGTTGAGGCTGAAATCCTTTCCTCACTCGACTCGCTTGATGCCGCAATTTTCGAGATGAGCGGAGCTGTCGAAAAGGTTGAAGCAGGCTCCTTCAGCGACAGGCAGTGGGCGCTTGACAACAGAAAGATTTATAATCACGGACTTGCTCCCGATTCAAAATACAAGGTAAATTTTAAAGAATAGAGAGAATAGATATGGAAGAACAGAGCTGGAGCGAAATATCGGTTTTTGTTAAAACCGAGGATATTGAAACGGCGGGAAGCATTGCAAATATGGTTGTGCCGTACGGAATATATATTGAGGATTATTCTGCGCTTGAAGAGGAAACATGGCAAATTGCACATATTGATTTAATTGAAGAAGAGCTTCTCAAAAAGGATAAAACAAAGGCAATAATTCATGTTTATGTTAATCCGCATGAAAATCCGCTTGAAGCCGTTTCGTTCATAAGAGAAAGACTTGAAGCACAGGGAATAGAAAATGAAATAAAAATTTCAGACTGCAAAACAGAGGATTGGGTAAACAACTGGAAGCAGTATTTTCACCCCATGCCAATCGGCAAAAAGCTGTTAATCAAGCCAACATGGGAAAGCTGTGAGGAATATGAAAACAGAAAAATTCTTCATATCGAACCCGGTCTTGCATTCGGAACGGGCAGCCACCCAACAACAAGGCTGTGCCTTGAAACGCTTGAAAATTATGTTGGCGAAAAATCAACCGTTCTCGATATCGGGTGCGGAAGCGGAATCCTTTCAATAGCCTGTCTGCTTCTCGGAGCAAAGAGTGCAGTCGGAGTTGATATAGACAGCCTTGCAGTTAAAACGGCAAAGGAAAACGGTGCCGAAAACGGATTTGCAGAGCCTCGTTTTTGCGTTTTTCAGGGCAATCTATCGGATTGCGTCAGCGGAAAGTATAATCTTATAGTTGCCAATATTGTTGCCGATATTATTATGGAGTTCAACAAAGAGGTGGGCTCGCTTCTTACGGACGACGGAGTTTATATCACCGGCGGAATTATCGACACACGCGAGGACGAGGTTCTCTATTCATTTGCACAAAACGGCTTTGAGGTCATTGAAAGAAAAGAGGAAAAAGGCTGGCTCGTATTTGCGTGCAGAAAAGCAAAATAGAAGATAAAAAACAAAAAAGAGACACTGTTAAGGTATCTCTTTTATAGTATGGTGGGAACAACAGGGCATTAAGAGAAACTG
>CAMFBH010000018.1 GCA_945948515.1 uncultured Clostridia bacterium | reverse complement strand
AAAAAGCAAAGACGGAATATGAACAGTTAATCGCATAATACATTATTTAAATATTTGTTATAAGAACTTCTGCGTTTCCTCTGATTTTGTATTCTCCGTAATTAGCCGGAACAAAGAAGCTGTCACCTTTTTTAAACGGCATTGAATCAACTGTTCCTTCACCGTCGATTATCAAAATGTGATTAAAGCTTTTTTCGTTGGTTTTTAAATTTAAAGCGTTTTCAATTTCATATTTGTTAACGGTAAACAAATCGCATTTCGTTAAAAGAGTTTTTGAAAAGCCGTCAAACCTTTCTCTTTTTCCCTGCGGCGCAACGGGATGTACAGGAGGCTTTGTAATGCTGACATCAACAGCTTTGTCAATGTGAAGCTCTCTCGGCTTTCCGTCTGCACCAACTCTGCCGTAGTCATAAACTCGGTAAGTGGAATTACTGTTTTGCTGAATTTCGGCAACAAAAACACCTTTTCCGATTGCGTGAACTGTTCCCGCTTCAATAAAAAATAGGTCGCCTTTTTTTGCGCTAACGGTATTTAGAGTGTCTAAAAGTGTGTTGTTCTCAATAGCACTGCGAAATTCCTCTGAGGTGATTTCGTTTTTAAAGCCGTAAATTATTTTTGCATCCTCTGCCGCATCAACAACATACCAAATTTCGGTTTTTCCGAATTCTCCCTCAACGCGCCGAGCATAATCGTTGTCGGGGTGAACCTGAACGGAAAGATTGTCCTTAGCGTCAATGAGCTTAATTAAAACAGGAAAATACGGAAATTTTTCACTCTGAGTTCCAACAAGCTTTACTGCGCCAATGCTCTCAATAACATCATCAAGAGACTGAGAGGAGTATTCTCCGTTTTCAATAATGCTTTTTCCGTCCTTATGACAGGAAAGAGTCCATGCTTCCGCAACCTTATCGAGAGAGGTTTCCATTTTAAAATCGTCTTTAAGACGAGTACCGCCCCAAATGTAATCCTTTAGCACGGGCTTTAATTTCATAATATACATTTTATTATTCTCCAAGCCTAAATATTCTTTTTCATTAAAATAATATCAAATTTGCACTTCACATTCAATAGATTTTATTGTAAAATATCTCTGTATTAATATTAGAAATTCAGGAAATTTGCCATGTCAGTACTGTCGGTTCAAAATTTATCGCTTTCTTTCGGAGAAAATGAGCTTTTTTCAAAAGTAAGCTTTGAAATAGGAAACAATGAAAAGGTCGGTCTTGTAGGAGTTAACGGCGCGGGAAAAACAAGCCTTTTTAAGCTTATAACCGGTGAGTACTCTCCCGATGAGGGCGGAGTTTTTAAATCGTCGGATTGCGTTCTCGGATATATGGAGCAGCACACCTGCTCGCAAAACAGATCTGTTTGGGAGGAGTTAGTCAGCGTTTTTTCCGATTTGTCACAAATTGAAAAAGAGCTTGAAGTTATAAATAAAGAATTAGAAAAAGGCACGCCGTTATTAGATAATTTAATTAAAAAGCAAGATTTTTTAACTGAAAAATACAATCGTGAAGGCGGCTTAACCTATAAAAGCAGAACCCGTTCGGCGCTTATAGGACTCGGCTTTTCCGAAAAAGATTTTAATAAAGAAACATCAAAGCTCAGCGGAGGGCAGAGAAGTAAGCTTATTCTTGCAAAGCTGCTTTTATCAAACTGTAATTTTATTCTTCTCGATGAGCCCACCAATCATCTTGATGTTAATGCTATCGAGTGGCTTGAAGGATTTTTAAAGGATTTCAAAGGCGCATTGCTTATTGTTTCTCATGACAGATATTTTTTAGATAAAATAACCGATAAAACCATTCAGATTGAAAATAAGAAAGCAATTTCTTATAAAGGAAATTATTCCGTTTTCCTTGAAAAAAAGGAACGCGAGCAAAAAGCGATAGAAGAAAAGTACAATAACGACCTTAAAGAGATAGAACGGCTTGAGGGGATTATCGCTCAGCAAAGGCAGTGGAACAGAGAAAAGAATATTAAAACCGCCGAAAGCAAGGAAAAGGTTATTGAAAGGATAAAGGCACAAATGGTTGTGCCTGATAAACAGGTGCAGAAAATCCGTTTTTCCTTTACTCCTAAAGCTGTTTCCGGAGAGGATGTTTTAAGTGCAGACTGTCTTTCAAAAAGCTTTAAGGACAAACAGGTTTTCACAAATGTCAGCTTTGAAATAAAAAAGGGCGAGCGAGTTTTTCTGCTCGGTGAAAACGGCTGCGGAAAAACAACTCTTTTAAAAATTCTTATGGGTGAATTATCTCAGGATTCGGGTAGCTTTAAGTTCGGCTCAAATCTATTCTGCGGATATTTTGACCAGGTTCAGGCTAAGCTTGATCTTGAAAAAACAGCGCTTGAAGAGGTTTGGAGCGCCTTTCCTGCAATGACGGAAACTCAAATACGGTCGTCTCTTGCGGCATTCCTTTTTAAGGGTGACGAGGTTTATAAAAAGCTTTCCTCCTGCTCGGGCGGCGAGCGTGCAAGAGTTGCTCTGTTGAAGCTTATGCTCGGCGGATATAATCTCCTTTTACTTGACGAGCCTACCAATCATCTTGATTCTTTTTCACGCGGTGAGCTTGAAAAAACGCTTCTTAATTATTCGGGAACAATGCTTATCGTTTCTCACGATAGGTATTTTATTAACAAGCTTGCAACAAGAATTATTGAACTCACAAGCGATGGTGTTAATGCTTTCTCGGGTAATTATGACGATTACGCAGAGAGAAGAACGGTTAAAGCAGTTCAAAAAGCAGAGAGAAAGGATAATTCTCAAAACGATTATAAGCTTCGCAAGGAGAGAAATTCCAAAATCAGAAAGCTTAAAACCGCTCTTGAAAAGGTCCAGTCGGATATTGAACTAACCGAAGAAAAAATTGAATTAACCGAGAGCGAGATAGCATCCGAAAAGGCTTTGAGCGATTATGAGCTTTTAACCGAGAAAACAAACGAGCTTTCAGAATTGCAGGTTAAGCTGAATTCTCTTTATGAAGAGTGGGAAAGCCTTGATAATGAATTGACTTTGGTTGATACTTAATTTATAATAGTTTAGATATTTATCGAAAACGGGGTGAGGATTTGTCAAGCATTGTTGTTATAGGCGCCGGTGCTTCCGGGCTTTTCGCCGCAGGGCTTTGTGCTGAGCGCGGAAATAATGTAACGCTTGTAGAAAAAATGCCTCGCTGTGCAAGAAAGGTGCTTATAACAGGAAAAGGCAGATGCAATGTTACAAATGCCGATTACGATATTAATTCTATTATTTCCTCCGTCACCGATAATCCGAGATTTCTTTACAGCTCACTGTCCGATTTTATGCCGTACGATACAATAGCTTTTTTTGAAGAGCGCGGCGTCAAAACCAAAATTGAAAGAGGAAACAGAGTTTTTCCTGTTTCGGATAAAGCGGTTGATATTGTTGACTGCCTTGTTGATTTTGCAGTTTCAAACGGTGTAAAAATAATTCACTCTGCGGCTGAGAGCTTTGAATTTAATTCGGATAAAACTAAAATTGAAGCGTTAATTCTCGAGAGCGGAGAAAGGCTCGAGGCAGAACGCTTTGCTCTTTGCACCGGCGGAAAAAGCTATCCGTTGACCGGCTCAACGGGTGACGGATATGAACTTGCTGAAAGCGCAGGTCATTCCATAACAGAAATTAAGCCCGGCCTTGTTGGAATGAATATCCATGAAAATTGGGTAAGCGACTGTCAGGGATTGAGCTTGAAAAATGTTTCTTTTAAGCTTTATGAGGATAGCAAAATTGTTTATTCCGATTTCGGTGAAATGCTTTTTACTCATTTTGGAATTTCAGGTCCAATGGTCCTTTCCGCTTCAATGCTCGTGGGAGATTTAAAAAAGCACCGTTATTATGCTGAAATTGATTTAAAGCCTGCTCTTGAAACGGAAAAGCTTGATTTAAGAATTCAGCGCGATTTTGAAAAAAACCGTAATAAGAACTTTATTAATGCATTAAGTGAGCTTCTGCCGTCAAAAATAATTCCAAGCATTGTTTCGCTTAGCAAAATACCGCCTTCTCAAAAGGTTAATCAAATAACAAAAGAGCAGAGAAGCAGCCTTGTAAATGTAATTAAATGTCTTCGACTGGAGATTGTGTCACTGAGACCGATTGATGAGGCAATAATTACTCGCGGAGGAGTCAGCATTAAGGAAATTAATCCTAAAACAATGCAGTCAAAATTGATTTCAAACCTGTGGTTTGCAGGAGAAATAATAGATGTTGCCGCTTTTACAGGCGGCTATAATCTGCAAATAGCCTTTTCAACAGGAAATGCTTGTGCAAAAAGTATGGGAGAGATAGAAAATGATTAATGTGGCAATAGACGGACCTGCCGGCGCAGGAAAATCAACAATAGCAAAGGCGGCGGCTAAGGAGCTTGGCTTTATTTATGTTGATACAGGCGCGCTATATCGCACGGTTGCGCTTAATGCAATCCAAAAAGGTGCCGATGTGAAAAACGAGAACGAGGTTAAAGCCTCTCTTGAAGGAGTAAAAATAGAACTTAAGCATGAAAACGATGCTCAAAAGGTTTATCTTGACGGGGAGGATGTTTCATCAAAAATTCGCACACCTGAAATTTCAATGGGCGCTTCCGATGTAAGTAAATATCCGTATGTCAGAGAATTCCTTCTTTCGCTTCAAAGGAATATTGCAAAAAGCAATAATGTTATAATGGACGGAAGAGATATAGCAACTGTTGTTCTGCCGAATGCAGATGTAAAAATATTTCTTTTTGCCAGCCCCGAAAAAAGAGCGGAAAGAAGATATAAGGAGCTTATTGAAAAAGGTGAAAATGTAACCTTTGACGAGGTTCTTGATGATGTTAATAAGCGCGATTATCAGGACAGTCACCGTGAAATTGCTCCGTTGAAGCCCTGCAATGAATCGGTTATGGCAGACACGAGTGAAATGTCGCTCGAGGAGTCAGTAAAATATATTATGGACATTATTAAGGAGAAAATGAACTGATGGATTTTGATTACAGCGTTGTTAAGCATTATAAATTTTATGATTTTGTAAAAAAATATCTCGGCCCTGTACTAAAAAGAATTTATAAAATTGAATTTAAAGGGCTTGAGAATATTCCCAAAGGGAATAATCACTACATAGTTGCAATTAATCATACTTCAGCATTTGACCCTGTATTTGTTTCAAGCCCGAAAGAGCTGCCGGCTCTTCATTTTATGGCAAAAGCCGAATTGTTTAAAAATCCTATAGTTGGTTGGGTAATAAAGCATCTCTATGGATTTCCCGTACGCAGAGGAAAGCACGATAACTCCGCTATTGATTACGGTATTAAAATAATCGAGGAAGGTCATGTTATGGCAATCTGTCCCGAGGGCAGAAGAGTTAAGGATAAGGACGGCGTGCCTCAAAAAGCAAAAGCAGGGGTTGCGCTTATTGCAAAGGCTACAGGCGCCGATGTTCTTCCCGTCGCAATTTATTCAAATGGTCCTATCAAAGCGGGAAAGGGCGTTGTTGTTTCCTACGGTGAAATTATAAAAAACAGCGATCTCGGAATGAATACCGATTCCCCGAGGGAAATAAGAGTCGCTGCAAATATGGTTATGGATAGAATACTCGCTCTTTGGGAGGCTGAGAAAAATTGCAGATAACACTTGCTGAAACAGCGGGCTTTTGCTTTGGCGTTGACCGTGCAATTAATTTGGTTTACTCTCTCGTTAACAGCGGAGAAAAGGTTTGTACACTCGGGCAGATTATTCATAATAAGCAGGTTGTTGACGATCTGGAAAGCAGGGGAGTTAAAACAATCGAAAGCATTGATGATGCCCCCGATGGATATAAGATTGTTATAAGAACTCACGGTATTTCAAAAGAAATAATAGATGAACTTGAAAAAAAAGGAATACCTTATTGCAATGCAACCTGTCCGTTTGTTTTGAAAATCCATAAAATTGTCAGCTCGTATGATGAAAACACAACAGTGCTTATCGCGGGAGATGCAAATCATCCCGAGGTTATCGGAATTAAGTCCTATTGCAAAGGGGAAGCGTTTGTTTTCAAAAACGACAAAGAATTACTCGAACTCGCAAAAAATGAGAATTTATCCGAAAAAAGCAGCCTGATTTGTGTTTCTCAAACAACTTTCAGCACAAAAGAGTGGAAAAAGTGTCAGAAAATTATTAAAAAGGTATGTACAAATTGCAAAATATTTGATACAATATGCAATGCGACATCTGAAAGACAGCTTGAAGCAACGGAGCTTTCCGAAAATTCCGATGCAATGGTTGTTATCGGAGGTCGTCATTCATCAAACACCTGCAAATTAAAGGATGTGAGTGCTGTAAACTGCGACACCTTTCTGATTGAAACTGCCGCAGAGCTGAAAAATATTGATTTCAGCAATTACAGTAAGGTAGGTGTTACCGCCGGAGCGTCAACTCCGTCGGGTATAATCAAGGAGGTACTCAAAACCATGTCCGAAGTAAAAAATGAAAAGGAAGTTGAAACAACTTCAGCCTTAACTGAAGAAGTTGTTGAGACAGCAGAAACCGCTGATAAAGCCGAAACGGCTGCTGTCGAAGCATCTGCTGATGGTGAGGCATCCTTTGAAGAACTGCTTAATGCTTCTTATGCAAAAGAAGATAACAGCAAAGTAGTTAAAGGCACAGTAGTAAGAATCACCCCAACAGAAGTTTTTGTTGATGTTCCCGGAAGAAAGCAGACCGGCGTAATATCAATAGACGATTTGTCAGCAGAGCCTGTTGACAAATGCGAGGATGTTGTATCAGTAGGTGATGAGCTTGATCTCGTTATTATGAAAACTAATGACGAGGAAGGCGTTCAAAGACTTTCTAAGAAGCTTTTCGACAGCGTAAAGGGCTGGGAAGAAATCGTTGCTGCCGCAGAGGCAGACGAGGTTCTTGAAGGCGTTGTAGTAAGAGTTATCAAGGGCGGTGTTGTAGCTGCTGCTAAGGGTTCACAGATTTTCATTCCTGCAAGCCTTACTGGAGTTTCACGCAATGATTCTCTTGATATTCTCAAAGGAACAACCGTTAAGTTCAAAATTGTTGACCTTAATAAAGACCGCCGCCGTGCAGTTGGCTCAATTAAGGTTGTTCTCAACGCAGAAAGAAAAGAAGCGGAAGAAAAAGTTTGGGCTTCTATTGAAGAAGGTCAGAAAATTCAGGGTGTTGTTAAATCACTCACAAGCTACGGCGCTTTCGTTGATATCGGCGGAGTAGATGGCATGATTCATATTTCCGAGCTTTCATGGAACAGAATCAAGCATCCGAGCGAGGTTGTAAATGTAGGTGATTCCGTTGAGGTTACAATTAAATCGCTTGACCGTGAAAATAAGAAGATTTCTCTCGGCTTCAAGAAGGTTGAAGATAATCCGTGGGAGATTATTAAAAGAGATTATCCCGTTGACAGTGTAGTTAAAGCAAAGATAGTTAATTTTGCATCTTTCGGTGCTTTTGCAAACATTATTCCCGGTGTTGACGGACTTATCCATATCAGCCAGATTGCAAACACACATATCAAAACTCCTTCAGATGTTCTTGAAATCGGTCAGGAAGTTGAAGCAAAGATTACAGAGATTGACTTCGACAAGAAGAGAATTTCTCTTTCAATCCGCGCTCTTCTCCCTGAAGAGGAGCAGGCACCTGCTGAAGAAGAAACCGCTGCTGAGGAAACAGCAGAGGAAGAAACAGCCTCCGAAGAAGCTCCTGCTGCTGAGGAAACTGCTGAATAATAACAGAATAAATAAATTTCCTGCCGGGCTTTCTGCCCGGCATTTTTTTGTTTGTTTATAATTTTATTTTATTGTTGATTAATTACATAATTTTCTATATAATAAATATATAAAAATGTAAAGTTTTAGGTGAAATTATGTTTTCAAAATTAAGAAGATATCTGCCACTGAGTTCGGCAAGACTTGAAACAAAGCTGAATAAAATTAATAAGAAGATTGAAAACAATCAAACGCTTAGTAAAAAGAATGTTCGCGAGCTTAAAAAGCTTAGAAAAGAGCTTGAGCATTGCAAAGCCGTTGCAGAAAGTGCAATAAGCAAAACAGATAAAATTCTTTGCACCTATGATGAAGTTGTAAGCCTCGGATACAACTGTGAGGTTTCATTTAGGATTATTGATGCTCTTGACGGCGTCAATGACATTGCGTCTCTTCATTCCTATCCTTATTCATGGGCGTATGTCTTTTCACGCAGTCTCTTTTACGAAACATTTTATAATCCCAATCTCTTTTTAAGCGGAGAAATTGAATTAACTCCCGCGAAAATGCTCAAATGCAGTGCTTCCGGGATTTCATTTCATCTTAAAAACCACGGAGAAGAATTGCTTGATGAAAAGGGAGAATTCAGCGATGAGCTTTATCAAAAAGCCGTTGCAGACACAAAAAGCAGAATAATGCATCTGTATGATAAATTTATCAACCTTGTTAACAGTGATAAAAAAACTCTTTTCATTCTAAAGGTTTCGGCAACAAATCCAACAGAAGATTCGGATTTTATTTTTGAGGTTTATAAAATTTTACTGTCTATGTATAAATCAGGAAGATTTACACTCCTTGTTGTTATGGAGGAAAGAAGTCTTTCTAAGGAAATTCTAAAAATGGAATGTGACAGAATTAAAATCAGAACCGTAAAAGAATTCGCCAATGATTGCGACACTAAAGAGGGCGGAGACCGCGAAGGCTGGGTTCGTGTAATCAGAGAATTTGTTTAATTATTTGTGGGGGGATTTTTTTGAATAATCCTAAAGTGTCCGTTTTAATTCCGGTATATAATTCCGCAGAGTATGTTTCGGAATGTCTGGAATCTGTTTTAAATCAGTCGTTCAGCGATATTGAAGTGATATGCGTTAATGACTGTTCAACCGATAATTCGCTCGAAATACTTGAAAAGTATTCTGAAAAGGACAGCAGAGTAAAAGTGTTTTCAATGCCTGAAAACTCAGGAAATCTTCAGGCTCGTAAAAGAACGATTAAGGAATCCTCGGGAGATTATATTCTCTTTGTTGATTCGGACGATTATATTTCCGAAAACACAATAGAGTCTGTTTACTCCGAAGCGCTTAAATCTCAAGCTGATGTTGTTCATTATACGCTTAGGGTTTTTTCGAAAACAGATGATATTGATGAAAAATTTATTTCGGATATGGATAGCTTTGTAAATCCCGTTTACAGCGAAATTGATGAAAACGCGCTTCTTGAAGAGTGCTACTGTAATAATAAAATTGCATGGGTTTTATGCTCAAACCTTTTTCGAGGAGATTTGCTCAGAAATATTATTGACAAAACAACCAATGAAAGGATTGAGTACGGCGACGATGCCTATCTTTGCTTCTTGGTTTATAAGCAGGCAAAATCCTATCGAAAATCTCAAGGCGGCATTTATTATTACCGTATCGGCTCGGGAGATTATGCAACAACTGAAATTAATTTAAAAAGATTTGAAAAATACTGTCGTCAAAAAATAGTAACAAATGAGTTGAAATCATTTTTAATAGAGAGCAATGAATATGAAAAATGCGAAAACGCTTTGAATATTCTTGATAAAAACATGTTTATCAAAACCTTTGAGTGTTATACCAATTCGATTCCGGAAGAGGATAGGCATAAAGCGTTTTGCTTGCTCGAAAGCTATTGGGGAAGCGAACAAACGGTTAATTATATCGCAACGGAATTTAATGACCGGCTTAGTTATATTTCCTTTCTTGAAGGTCAAAGGAAAGAGCACGAATCATATATTAATAAGCTTCAAAATGAAATTCAAACATTAAATAAAGAACTCTCTGATTATAAGCAGTATCATGAGCAATGTGAAATCGAACACAGAAGAGAATGGATTTTCCAAAGAGAGCAGTATTCAAATTTGAACACTAAGCTGCATAAGAAGTAATGAAAAAACGGAGGATATATAAATGAGTAAAGCAAAGGTATCTGTAATAATACCCGTTCATAATTCCGAAAAATATATAGCAGAGTGCATTAACAGTCTTGCTTCTCAAAGCCTTGATGATATAGAAATTATTTGTGTTGATGATGATTCTTCGGATGAGTCTGTAAATATCATAAGAGATATGGCTGAAAAAGATTCAAGAATAAAGCTTATAGTTGAAGGAAAGCCTGTCGGAACATCAAAAGCAAGAAAGGACGGCGTGCTTGCTTCAACCGGCAAGTATGTAATGTTCCTTGACTCTGACGATTTGTTTGCAAAGGATGCGTGCAAGGAGGCTTATGAGCTTATTGAAGATAAAAAAGCCGATATTGTGCATTTTAATACTGAAATCATAGGCGGAGAAACCAATAAAGCTCATATTGATATTATGAAATCCTTTCAAAAGCCGCCTAAGGGATTTGTTGAAAGCGATAATCTTCCTGCCGATTGCTTTGATAAAAGGCTGTTCGGCTGGAATTTGTGGAATAAAATATATAACGGTGATATTTGCAGAAAAGCATTTTCCGAGGTATGCGATGAATTTCTTATTAAAGCCGAGGATATGTATGTATTTTTCATAATTCTTACGCTCACAAAAAAATACTACGGAGCACAGGATTCAAACGAGCTTTATATTTACAGACTCGGTGCCGGCGGAACAGGAAAAACAAATGTTTCTCTTGAGCTGATTGAAGCGTTTTGCAATGAGCACGATTCTGCCTGTGCAATAAAGGATTATCTTGTTAAAAACGGTATTTTTGAAGAGTATGAGGAAACCTGCAACAATATTTTCGATTATTTATTGAGAGACTGTGTTTGGAACTGGTTTGAATTTGTTTCAAATTCAGATGCGGCTGCGGGCTTTGATATTCTTTGCCGTCACTGGGGAGCGCTGAATGTTATTTCAATGCTCACAAGGCAGAATAATTCTCAGTTTCCTCTTCTTGCAAAAAAAGTTGCCGGTGCTAAAACAATAGAAGCAGATGTTAAATCCAATCCGAAAAGAATAGGTATATTTTATCACCGCTATTTTGAGGGCGGTGTAGAAAGAGTTCTTTCACTTCTTATACCAATGTATATTAAAATGGGATATGAGGTAGTTTTCTTTACGGATTCCGTTGCACCCGAAAAGGAATATGAATTGCCCGAGAGTGTTATTCGTGTTCATACACCGTCTGCCGTAACAATTTCTTTTGCTAATTATAAAAAGAGGGGACAGGCTATCGAGGAAGCACTCAATAAATACAATATTGATGTAATGATTTATCATGCCGCTTCGTGCCGACTCTTACTTTCCGATATGCTTTTGTTTAAATCACACGGAATACCGTTTGTGATTATGAAGCATGAAATGTTTTCACAGCATATGGCTGTTGCGGCGCCTCATTCCGCAGATTATATCAAGTATTACAGCCTCGCAGATAAGCTTCTTGTGCTTTCGGAAATTGAAGCAAAGTACGACCGTCTTCTCGGCGTTAACGCAGAATATATGCAAAATCCGATAGATAACTTTTATCCCCAAAAATTTGTTGGAGATTATATCTTCTGGCTCGGAAGATTTGATACAAATCAAAAGCAGTATCTTGATGCTGTTGAAATTTGTGATAAGCTTGTTTCGGTTTGTCCCGATGCTCAAATGATTATGCTCGGAAGTGAGTATGACCCCGGATCAAGGAACAGACTCGTTCAAGAAATTAATAACAGAAATCTGCAAGATAATCTTCATCTTCACGATTTTACACCGAATGTTGAAACCTACTATCTTAATGCGCGTGTTCATCTTGTAACCTCGGCTTACGAAGCGTTTCCGATGACTTTTATTGAAAGCAAGTCGCACGGAATTCCGCTTGTTACCTACGATATGCCGTATCTTCAAATACTAAAGGATAAAAAAGGATATATCGCTGTTGAACAGGGAGATACCGATGCGGCGGCCGAAGCTCTTGCACAGCTTTGGAAGAACAGAGATTTGTGTGAGAAAATGTCAGAAGAGGCGCTTGAGTCCATTAATGAATTTAAAAATGTAAATCTCGAAGAAATGTGGAAGGATGTTATTGACCGCGTATGTTCAAAGAGTGATTCCATAAATGTAAGCGACTCGTTTTCAAACGATGAGGTTCATTGCATAATCAGTTCAATGCTTTTCCACTACAAAAAAGGCATTGATTTAATTGAAAAGCAAAAGAGCGATCTCAGAGGAGAAATTTGGAGCGCAAATCAGAAGCTGAAAAAAGAAAAGAAGAAAACCTCTGAGCTTCAGAAAAAGGTTAAATCTCTTGAAACGAAGAATAAAAAGATGCGCAGGTCAATTTCCTTCAGAATAGGAAGAATAATCACATTGATACCGCGTAGATTAAAAAAATTATTGTTAGGTAAAAAATAATTGAAAACAGTTTTTCCGAGCTTTTATAAAAGCTTCAAATGCCTTGCAGATAAATGCTCCTTAAGCTGCTGTAAGGGCTGGCAGATTGTTATTGATGAAAAAACCGAAAGTAAATACAAGGCGCTTTCGGGAGAGCTTGCAGATAGAATTAAATCATCAATTCTTAACGACGGCGAGTGCAGCTATTTTGATTCTAACGAAAACGGATGCATATTTTTAAATGAAAATATGCTGTGTGATATTCAAAGTGCTTTCGGTGAAGAAATGCTTTGTAATACTTGCAGACTCTTTCCTCGAATTATTACGGAATACGGAGCATACAGGGAAATTTCAATGAGCGCATCCTGTCCCGAAACGGCTGAGAAAATAATTGAAAACGGCTTCGAGCTTTTTGAAGAAGAAAGCAATGAGTTGCCGAAGTTAAACAGTATTGATGCTGAACTCTTTTATAAAACTTTAAAAAAGAGAAATGAAATTTTAAAATTTCCTTCTCACTTTTTCAAGCCCATTAATCCAAATAAGGTAAAAGAATTATTTTCAAATCTTGAAATGCTTGATGAAGGCTTTGTGAATGAAAAGTTGAAGCTGATTAATAGTGATTGTTTGGCAGAAAACAACTTTACCGAATCTGTATTTCGTTATTTTATTTTTAGGTATTACCTTGCAAGTGTGCTTGAAGATTATTCCGAGGAGCAGGCTCTTAAATTTGCAAATATCTGTACCAATGCGGCTTTTCAGATTTGTGTAACGGATAAAAGTCCTGCCGATGCGTTTTGCCGTTTTTCAAGAGAAATTGAACACAGTCAGAATAATGTTGATGCAATTATGAATTGCAATGATTTGTTGTTGGGAAAGTGATTAACAATGAAAAGAATAATATCCTTTTTGTTAAGCCTTGCTATGCTGTTTTCTTGTATTACCGTTGTTTCATATGCAGGCGAAAAAAATACGAAATCAAGGTGCGGAGTTTTCGTGCCGAAGATTACCTTCTCGGATAATCAGCTTTTTGAAGCCTCTCCGCCCCAAGAGAACGGACAATTCGGAATAGCAACCTTTTCTCTGAGCGATGAGGGAACATTTTTAGGCACAAGTGAAACCGAGGTTTTAAGATATTTTGCTTTTGCTCTTGCTAACAGAAATGAGAATATTTCATTTTATTACAAAACATCAAATTCGGATTTTGATTCAAATGGTTTCCTTGAAGAATTGTTTAATAAGGTTAATAAGGATGAATATGCTTTTTCGGTAAACACAGGCAATTATCTTTATTCCTCATATATAAACATAACCGCTTACGGTGGTTATGTTGAAAAATATGATGCTTTTCTTTTTCAGTTTGAGGTTTCGGATTATGTAACAAGCAGAGAACAGGAAATGTTTGTTGACAGAAGAATATCCGAAATAATTAATTCTCTTGATTTAGAAGCGAAAAGCGACTATGACAAAATCAAAGCAATACATGATTATATCTGTAATATAACTGTTTATGATTATCATACAGATGAAAAGATTGTTTATAACGATTACACATCTTTTTCACCTTACGGTATTCTTGCAAACGGAACCGGAGTTTGCATGGCGTACTCGCTTTTATTTTCAAGAATTTGTAATGAGATAGGAATTAAGAACGATTTCATTCCGTCGGATGATCTCGGAAATCATGCCTGGAATATTGTGAAGCTCGGTAATTATTATTATAATGTTGACTTAACATGGGATGATGACCCGGAGGAAGAAAATACAATTTCCTATGATTTCTTCCTTGTCAGCAATGATACATTGAAATATTGGGATGAACAAACATCTTCTTATATAAATGATGGAATATATAATCACAACAGAGATAGCTATTATTCAACTGCTGATTATAATTCATGTAGGGAAATGGCATCATCCGATTACAAATTAACATCAAGCTGCGCGCACAATAATTTAGCTTTTGTTCAAAGAGTTGCGCCAACCTGTTATTCACAGGGATATGATGTTTATCGTTGCAGTGATTGCAAAGCCGAATGCTTTAATAATAAAACGCAAAAGCTTGAGCATGATTATTCTTATTTTGTAACTCAGCCAACTTGCATAACAAACGGATATACAACAGGCGTTTGCAGTAATTGTTATTATGAACAGAAAATTAATGAAATACCAAAATCAGGACACAGCTTTGTTCTTACAAATGTTTACAGTCCAACCTGTACTCAGCAGGGATTTTCGTTGTATTACTGTTCGGTGTGCGGTGAGAGGGTTACTTCGGATTTCACTTCGCCGCAGCATTCCTTTAGCGGTCAATTTTGCACCTCCTGCGGTGCGGTAAATCCTAATTATATACCGCCTGTTCAAACTGCCTCTCAAGCTGAAACACAAACCAGTGTTCAGCAGGATAAGAAAATCGCTAAACCGAAAAAATCGTCTGTCAAAAAGCTTCTCGGCGGAAAAAAGTCATTTAAGATTACTTATTCTAAAGTAACAGGAGTAAGCGGTTATCAAGTGCAGTACAGCACCTCAAAAAAGTTTACAAAGAAAACAACAAAAACAAAATCATACAGCGGTAATAAGAAATTCACTAAAACCGTTTCAAATCTCAAGGCCTCGAAGAAATACTATGTAAGAGTCCGTACTTATAAAACAAAGAAGGTCAACGGCAAAACTGTGAAAGTTTATTCTGACTGGTCAAAAGCAAAAACGGTAACAACTAAAAAATAAAAAGAGGATGTCATATGACATCCTCTTTTATGTTGGTATTCATTAATTTTTTAAACAATACCCTGAGCCATCATTGCATCTGCAACCTTCATAAATCCGGCAATATTAGCACCTGCAACGAAATTATCTTCATAACCGAATTCCTTGCAGGCATCCTTCATGTGGTAATAAATTCCAACCATAATGTTCTGAAGCTTTGCGTCAACCTCTTCAAAGGTCCAGCTTGAGCGAATGCTGTTCTGTCCCATTTCAAGAGCAGAAGTAGCAACACCGCCTGCGTTTGAAGCCTTTCCGGGAAGGAAAAGCACATTGTTTGAAAGGAATTCTTCGGTTGCTTCAACATTTGTAGGCATGTTTGCTCCCTCAGCAACAGCGTAGCATCCGCCGTTAATAAGAGCCTGTGCTTTTTCAAGGTCTATTTCGTTTTGTGTTGCACAGGGAAGAGCAATATCACATTTAACATTATTCCAGAGTGAGCCTTCAGCATAAACAGCATTGGGACGGTAGTTGAGATATTCTTTAATTCTCTTTCTTTCAATTTCCTTAATTTTTTTAACCGCATCAAGGTCGATTCCGTCCTCATCAATAATATATCCGTTAGAATCCGAACAGGAAATAACCTTTGCACCGAGCTGAATAGCTTTTTCAATAGCATAAATGGCAACATTACCGGAGCCTGAAACAGCAACTCTTGCACCGTCAAGAGTTTTTTCGTGGTCTTTAAGCATTTCTTCTGTAATATAAACAAGACCGTAACCTGTTGCTTCTGTTCTTGCAAGGGAGCCACCGAAGCTTAATCCCTTACCGGTAAGAACGCCTTCGGAACGGTTAGTAAGCTTTTTGTACTGACCGTAGAGATAACCAACCTCTCTTGCACCGGTTCCGATATCACCTGCGGGAACATCTTCATCAGCACCGATGTATTTATAAAGCTCGTTCATAAATGCCTGGCAGAAGCGCATAATTTCCATATCGCTCTTGCCCTTTGGATCAAAGTCGGAGCCGCCCTTAGCACCGCCTATCGGAAGGCCTGTAAGGCTGTTTTTGAAAATTTGCTCAAATCCGAGGAACTTAATAATGCTGAGATTAACGCTCGGATGAAGTCTTAAACCTCCCTTGTAGGGACCGATAGCTGAGTTGAACTGAACACGATAGCCTCTGTTAACATGAACCTGACCTTTATCGTCAACCCAAGGAATTCTGAACATAATCTGTCTTTCGGGTTCAACGAGTCTTTCAAGTAAACCAGCACTGCGGTATTTCGGATCGTTATCAACAACCGGAGCAAGTGATTCGAGAACCTCGGTAGCCGCCTGTATGAATTCCGGCTGATCGGGATTTCTTTTGATGAGGTCTGCTAAAACCTGCTGTGAATAAGTCATGTAAATCGACCTTTCTGTCAAAAAATTGAATGATTTAAAATTTTACTCAAAAAATAAAATTTGCTAAGTATTATATCAATCGTAAATTATTTTGTCAATAAAATATTTAAATAAATAGAAATATATATAGAAATCAGATTATCTTTAAAATATTTTATTGACAAATATGCTCGATTTATAGTACATTGTTCATACGAGTTAAATTTTGGCTCTTTTAAAAGAAATGAGGTTGGTTTATGGATTTTGCTTTTGCTGAGTTTTTTAAGCAGGTAATTTCTAACCCGGTTTTAGCAATAACGGTTTTGCTTACTCTCGGCGTTATTTTTGTTAACGGTTGGACCGATGCTCCAAATGCAATCGCAACCTGTGTAGCAACAAGAGCAATAGCTCCGCGACCCGCGGTTTTGATGTCGGCTGTGTTTAATTTTGCAGGCGTATTAGTTATGACACTGATAAGTCCTTCAGTAGCTATGACTATTAAGAATATGGTTAATTTTAACGGAAACACCGAAGAGGCAACAATTGCACTGTGTGCGGCGCTTGTGGCAATAATTGTTTGGGCAATAGCTGCGTGGATGTTCGGAATACCCACAAGTGAAAGCCATGCTCTCATTGCAGGTCTTTCGGGAGCAGCAATAGCGCTTCACGGAGGAATGGAAGGAATCAACGGAAAAGAATGGATAAAGGTTATTTACGGTCTTGTTCTTTCAACGATTCTCGGATTTGTTTTGGGCTATGTTTGCACTAAAATTGTTGAACTTATTTTTGCCAAGGCAGACAGAAGAAAAACCGGAGGCTTTTTCCAGGGAGCTCAAATTTTCGGCGGCGCCGCAATGAGCTTTATGCACGGCGCACAGGACGGACAGAAATTTATGGGCGTTCTTATCTTGAGCGTATTTCTTGTAAACGGACAGGATACCGTTGCAAATGTTGCTCCGCCGGTTTGGATGATGCTTCTCTGCTCAATAGTTATGGCTGTCGGAACTTCAATAGGCGGTTATAAAATTATAAAGGCTGTCGGAATGGACATGGTTAAGCTTGAGAAGTATCAGGGCTTTTCAGCAGATATAGCAGGAGCTTTGTGCTTGCTTGTTTCAAGCGTTTTCGGTATTCCCGTAAGCACAACTCACACAAAAACAACCGCAATTATGGGTGTCGGAGCATCAAAAAGGCTGTCTGCAATTGATTTCGGCGTAGTTAAGGATATGGTGCTGACTTGGGTTCTGACTTTCCCGGGATGCGGTGCTATCGGTTACTTAATGACAAAACTCTTTATCCGTATTTTTTAGGAGGAATTATAAATGAGTAAAAAAAGCGATATGTTTTATTTTAACAATCTCTCTGAATGTGCAAAAATATCTCTTCAGGCATCAGAGTTTGTTCTTGACTTTTTGAAGAACTATGATGAAAGCAAAGCGGATGAAAAGCTTGACGCCCTTCATCAAATTGAACACAGCGGAGACAAAAAGAAGCATGAAATGCTTGCCGCTCTCGTTCGCGAATTTATTACTCCGATTGAACGCGATGATTTGATTGAGCTTGCCCAGGGAATAGATAATGTTACCGATGCTATTGAAGATATTGTTATTCATTATAATATTACCGGTCATAAGCAGGTTAGACCTGACAGTATTGAATTTGCCGAACTCCTTGTTAAGTGCTGTGAAACATTAACAAAAATAATGGAGGAATTCAAAAACTTCAAAAAATCAAAGAAGCTTCCCGAGCTCATTGTTGAACTCAATGGCTATGAAGAGCAGGGTGATATGATTTATATTAAAGCAATGAAGAATTTACACACAAATTCAAATGATGCTCTTGATGTTATTGCATGGCGTGATGTTTTCAATTATCTTGAGCGTGCTTGCGATGCCTGTGAGCATGTTTGTGATGTTGTTGAAAGCGTTGTTATAGGAAATATTTAACTTTAAGCCGGGTTTTTACCCGGTTTTATTCTTGATTAACGCAAAGCTTAGTGTTAAAATAATGATAATATATTTATACGGAGGTTGGATTTATGGAAGATATAGTTAAAAAATTTAAAAGTGTCTCCGTTTTAACTATCCTTATTTCTGCCATACTCGGAATGATCTTGATTGCATTTCCATCTGAAACCGTTAAGATTATCAGCCTTATTTTCGGAATTGCAATAATTGTATTCGGTATTGTTGTCAGCTCCTTGTTTTTTGCAAAAAAAAGCGGAAAAGCAACTCTTGTTATAGGAATTATCATTGTTATTTTCGGAATTTTTGTTTGTACAAAATATGATGTTTTAATTTCATTCATTGAAATTCTTCTCGGACTATCGCTCATTGTCAGCTCAACAGCTGATTTTGCAAGCTCAATTGTTGCCCATAGAAGCGGAGCAAAAAGCTGGCTTATAACACTTTTGCTTTCCGTTGTGGTTGCGGCAACAGGCGTTGTTATTGTTGTTAATCCTTTTTCAAGTGCTATGTTCCTTGTGAGATTTATCGGAGCGTCTCTTATCGGACTTGCAATTCTGGAACTCATTTCCTTTATTCAGTTTAAGAAAACAGTCAGCAAGGTAAATGTTGATTTGAATACGGTTTATATTCAGGATAATTTAAGGGAGGATAACGATGAAAAAAGTTAAAAAAATAGTTTCCGTCTTTCTTTGCTTATGCCTTATTTCAAGCGTTTTTTGTTCTTGCTCAAACAATAAGAATGAAGAAGAAACAAAAAACGATGAAGTAACTCAAGAGCAATCATTTTCACTTGAAATAACTTATGATTCTTCTTTTTCTCCAAATGAGAGCGTTCTCAGAGCCTATAAAACATTGTGCAATGCCGTAATAAACGGAAAAACAGAGGTTCAATTTGCATCGGAAATGCAGGAAGAGGTTTTTCAGCTTTATTATTCAGGATTTCCCCTCAGAGTTCTTGTTGATTCAATAGATACCAAAGAAGATAAAACGGGATATGTTATTAAATATAAAAATTCCGTTGATGAGCATAAAGCGCTTGTGGGCGAGTTTACCGAAAAAATCGGTCAGATACTTGATCTTTGCGGTAAGGGAAGTGTGAGTGATGAAATTTTTGCGGCAAATGCCTATAAATATGCCGCAACGCACATATCTCCGAGCAGTGATGAAGCTTCAACGGTTTATGATGCCGTTATGTACGGCGAGGGAATGAGCGCTGCGTTTGCCGGACTTTTTGAATATTTGCTTCAGCAAAACAATATGAATGCAATTCATGTTATAGGCTCTGAAAAATCAAGCTCATTTTGGTCGTGGAGCATTGCTCAAATTGAAGGTGCATATTTTCATTTTGACCCGTATTCCGAATATCTTGTAACTCAGGGAGAGGGCTTAAAGTATTTCGGCGAAACCGATGACGACAGAATTAACGATTTTATGAGCGAAAGCTTCAGAACACCCTCTAATGTTTCTCCCCCGATTTGTGATGATGACAGGTATAACGCTGTCAGAAACTGCAAATCATGGACTGTTGAAAATTCAACTATTATTATTTCAGAATAGTTATTTTATAAGACTTTATGAGAATCAGTTTCTTGTAAAGTCTTATTTTTTATTCAACTTTTTTATAATAAAACGGCTTTTTTGTCGGTAAGTTGATTTAAAGTGTTGCCAAATCGTATATTATTTGTTACAATAGTGTTACTAACTTAAGAGGGAGATACGCAATGGAGAATTTAAAGCAAAAGGTGTCCGATGTTCTTTCAAATGTAAGACTTCATTGGACAACGCCTGCAAAAGGAAACTATATGCCTTATAAGGAAATATTGGGCTATGCAGGCGGTGGTATCGGCGTTCAGTTCATTGTTTGGATGGCAACGCAAATGATACTTTCAACAACAAATGTTATTATCGGAAACACTCTTGGTGTTGGTCAAACCGATATGTACATTTTGTATGTAATTGCAGTTATTGCAAATATTCCGTTAACGGCAATCCGCGCAAATATTGTTGACAACACAAGAAGTAAGCAGGGTAAATACAGACCTTATATTTTAAAGCTCGGTATTCCTGTTTGTTTCATAAACATTGCTTTTGTTTGGTTTCCGTATAAGCAGTTCGGTATGCTGTTCGGAGAAGGTACTTTGTTTGGCAAGGACAGATGGTATATTATTATGTGTGCCGTTATTCTACTGTTTAACCTTGCACAGCATTTTTGTTACTATTTCTTCTATGATGCATATGAAAACCTAATTCATCTTCTTTCTCCTAACTCACAGGAAAGAGCAAATGTATCATCGGTAAAAGCAGTAATCTATTCTCTTGCACCGTCAATAATGAACATTGTTATTCCTGTGGTTGCACAGAGAGTTGCAAACGGTAATATGTACGATATCCGTGTTTACCGCTATACATATCCTCCTATAACAATCGCTTCGTTCTTTTTCCTTATTTGGATTTATGTTTCAACAAAGGAGAAGATTGTTCAGGCAAAAACCCACTTTATTGAAATTAAGTTTATTGACGCACTCCGTGAGGTTGCACGCAATAAGTATTTCTGGATTATTTCCATAGCAGGTTGGATTGGCTTCCTTGAGTCTGCATTCGCTCAGATTCTTTCCTATCTTTTCAACTACGGCGGATATTGTACCGGCGACCAGTTTGCCTTTATTCAAACTATTTACGGAAACGCATCTCTTTGGGGTATGCTTGCCGCTCCGTTCTGTATTAAAAAATGGGGTAAAAAGGCAGTATTGGTTGTAACAAATCTGTTCAACATTCTCTTTATCGCATTAATGGTACCGGTTCTTGATTTAGCTCCTCAGGCGGCTCTCATTTGGCTGATTTTAGGTTGCCTTTGGATGAACGCATTAATGGGCTCTTTTGCTCATATTCTTAATCCTGCAATCCAGGCAGATATCCGTGATTATCAGCAGTATGTAACCGGTGAGCGTATAGACGGTATGTTCTCAGCAGTAGGTGCTATCGGTGCGATTATCACTCTTATTACCTCAAGTGTTCTTCCAATGATTAATGAGCACTACGGAATTAATATTACTAAAGCAACCGAAGTTGTTCAAAGACTCGGAAACAGCAATATCAAAATGAGTAACGGATTAACAATCGGAGAGGCCATTCAGAATGCTCTTGCAAACAGTGAAAGCGGCATAACGGCTTACTTCTCTTTGTATGATCCCACCATTCTTCATAACCTTCTTAAGATTCTTATTTGCGTTTCAATTCTCGGTGCTTTCCTTAATGTTCTTCCTTATTTCTGGTATGATTTAAATGAAACAAAGCAAAGAGGAATTGTTGCCGTTCTTAAAATTCGCGCCCTTTTTGAAGATTACGGTGAGGGCGTTTTGAGTGACAGAACACTCGTTGAAGCTGTTGATATTATTGACAGTGCAAAAGAGCACTACAATAAAGAAGCCGCTGTTATATCTAAAGACGGCGTTAAAGCCGCTAAAAAAGAATATAAAGTCGAGTTGAAAAAGCTTAAAGAAAGAACGGGCGGAAAAGGCGATGCATTTGAGGCAGAAAAAGCCGAGCTTAAGCAAAAGGTTAAGGATGCCAAAAATGAAGTAAAGGATGCTATTGAGTACAACAAGCAAATTGAAATTGCCGCTTTTGTTATGCGTGAGCTTAATAAATTCAACTCCGAGCACGGCAAGATGCTCTATGAGGATTCTCTTGCAATATATAATGCAGGTGTTTCTGCTCTTAAAAATGAGAATATTTCCGAGCTTAAGGCTAAAATCAGTCAGGTAAAGGCTATGCCTCATGCAACAGATGAGGATAAGGAAGTCAGAAAAGAAATTCTCCGTTTTTACAGAAACAGAGTTACTGCTGCAAAGTATATGAAAAAGTATTTTGCAGAAACTGAGATTTCAGTTCCCGATAAAACAAATATCACAAAGCTCTTCAACGAAGAAGATGCAAACGAAGAAGCACTTGCAAAGGCTTATAAAAATCTCTATGATGCTCAGAGCGAAAAGGATAAGGCTCGTATTTCAGAGCTTAAATCTGAAATTTCAAACCTTAAAAAAGAGGCAAAAAGAATTGCAGATGCAGAGAAAACCGAAATTGCATCTCAAACAAACTATAACCGTGCCGCTAAGCCCTTCAATGATGCTGCAAAGCTTCTTAAGCAGGCGGAAAACTATAATCATCTCGACGAAATCCGCGAAAAGTACGATGAGTCAAGGGCTCGTGTAGAAGAAGAGGATCGTCTTGCTGAGGAAAAGGCAAAAGCCGAGCTTGAAGCAAAAGCAAAGGCAGCTGAAGATAAAAAGGCTGAGAGAAAAGCTAAAAAAGAAGATAAAAAGAATAAATAAGAAATAAGAATTAACCCGAGCGGTGTCTGATACCGTTCGGGTTTCTTGTGTTTTATAATAAATAATTATTGAATTATTTTTATATGTATGATAAAATTTTAAACTGTAAAACCAGGTGCGGAGGAAGCGTATGGATTACAAGGAAAAATTTAAAAAATGGTGTGAATTTGACGAGGAAACTAAGAACGAACTTTTGTCAATAACAGATGAAAAGGAAATAGAAGATAGGTTTTATAAAGACCTTGCATTCGGAACAGGCGGCCTCAGAGGTATTATGGGTGCAGGCTCTAACAGAATGAATAAATACACCGTTGGAAAGGCAACGCTCGGGCTTGCTAATTATTTAAAGTCTGAGAACAAGGGAGAACTCAGCGTAGCAATAGCATATGACAGCAGAAATAATTCTTCTGCCTTTGCTGAAATCGCTGCGGGGATTTTTGCTTCCTGTGGCATAAAGGTTTATATCTATAAAACTCTTGTTCCTGTTCCGGTTCTTTCATTTACTACCGCTTATCTCGGATGTAATGCGGGTGTTATGATTACCGCCTCACATAATCCCAAGGAGTATAACGGTTACAAGGTTTATGATTCAAAGGGATGTCAGCTCTGCACAGATGATGCAAATAAGGCTATTTCTTTTATTAATGCCGTTGATGATTATTCCTCAATTCCGTTTTGCGAGAAATCCGATTTAATTAATTATATCGGCGATGATGTTTTGGATGTTTATCTTTCAAAGGTTCGTGAGCAGAGTCTTTATGAAGAAAGCAGCACGCTGAAGGTGGTTTATACTCCTCTCCACGGAACCGGAAATATTCCTGTTCGCAAAATGATAAGTAATTTTGATGTAACCGTTGTAAAGGAGCAGGAGCTTCCCGACGGAAACTTTTCAACTGTTCGTTCTCCCAATCCCGAGGAAAAAGACGCTTTAACTATTGCAATAGAAAAGGCAAAAGAGATTAAAGCGGATATTGTTCTCGGAACAGATCCTGATTGTGACAGAGTGGGAATAGCCGTTAGGTCTGAAAACGGAGAATATGCTCTGTTTACAGGAAATCAAACCGGCGCTCTTCTCGTTAATTTTGTTTTGTCTATGAAAAAGGATAGCTTGAATTCCAAATCAACGCTGGTTAAAACAATAGTAACATCTGAGCTCGGTGCAAACATAGGCAGAAAATTCGGACTCAATATTGAAGAAACACTTACCGGTTTTAAGTATATAGGCGATAAAATTAATAAATACGAGCAAAGCGGAGAAAAAGAATTTGTTATAGGCTATGAAGAGAGCTACGGTTATCTTGTAGGCACCCATGCAAGAGATAAAGATGCCGTCGTTTCCTCAATGCTTATCTGCCAGATGGCGGCTTGGTATAAAAATCAGGGCAAAAATCTTGTTGAGGCATTAAACGATATTTACAAGGAATACGGCTATTACCTTGATTCTCTCGATAGCTTTGTTTTAAAAGGTAAAGACGGCGCAGAAAGAATTTCGGAGCTTATGGTTTACTTCAGAAACCACGTAAAAGAAATATTTAACGGTGTTGATAAGGTTATAGACTATTCTTTAGGTGTTGCTGATTTGCCGAAGGAAAATGTTCTTAAATATGTATTTTTCGATGGTTCATGGATAGCGGTGCGACCCTCAGGAACAGAACCGAAAATAAAGGTTTATTACAGTATTCAGGACCCAAGCGAGGAAAATGCATGTAAGCGCCTTGCTTCTGCTAAAAAAACAGTTAAGGAAATCATTGATTGAGGTGCTCTATGGAAAAGTATGTAAATGAAGTTTTACAGCCGAAAATTCAGGGCGACGGCGGATGGATAGAATTTCAAAGCTTTGACGGAAAAATACTCACCGTTGTTTTCAAAGGCGAATGCTCAAAATGCTTAATACTTCACCGATGTGTTGAATGGATAAAAGAACAGATTAAAACTGATTTAAAAAAAGATGTTGAAATCAATGCTATTCGCAAAAGGCCGTATTTTCAAGATGTTTAAGGAGGCGCAGATATGGCACATATTAAAGTAGTTAGGCGTTCAATGCGCCCCGAGGAATGGACCGATTTACGCTTCGGATGGCTCAAAAGACATATCTACGAAGCAAAGTGGGAAATCAAAAATCTTATGATAAGAGATGCCCGCCAGGTTTCGGAAATGGAATTTGAATATTACAGCGAGGATTACCGTCCGCTCAATAAAGGCGATATGTATTTCACTCCCGACGGAACGGCATTTATTAAAGCGGATGTTAATATTCCCGAGGAAATGCAAGGCAAAGAGCTTTGGTTCAGCTTGAAAACCGCCGCAGAAATATGCGTTAAGGTTAACGGTAAATATGTAGGCGGAGTTGATCCGAACAGAGAGAGAATGCTACTTTCACCATATGTTGACGATAAAAAAACTCTTCATTTTGAAATGATGGGATATAACAGATCAAAGCCCGATGATGAAAGAAATCCGGAATCTCTTTCAGTCAGAGGCTGCCGTCAGATTTTCGAAGGCGCTTATATTTGCACCGTTAATCACGCTGTTCAGGATCTCGTTTGGGATTTTGAGCTTCTTCTTGATATTGCAAAAAGTGAGCTTTTTAATGAGGATTACAGAGCATTTTTAAACCGTGAGCTCAATGAAGCAATGAATCTTATAGATTTTGACAGCGATGAGCTTTCAGGGGTTGAGCAGGCAAAAAAATATCTTGATGAGGTAGTTTTTGCTAATGATAATTATAAGGGAAGCGGAGATGTTGCCCTTATTGCACACAGCCATTTGGATATTGCTTATTACTGGCGCAGAATTCATGCTGTTCAAAAGAATTTAAGAACTATTCTTATTCAGCTCAGATTAATGGATAAATATCCCGATTTTAAATATACTCATACACAGCCATATGTTTATGAAACTCTTGAAAAATACTATCCCGATGTTTTTGAAGAGCTTAAGGAAAAGGTTGCAGGAGGACAGTTTGAGCCTGTCGGAGCAATGTATGTTGAGCCTGATTGCAATGTGCCCTCTGCCGAATCACTTATAAGGCAGTGCCTTTACGGTCAACAGACTTATCAAAGAATGTTCGGCAAAAGAGTTAATAATGCATGGCTTCCCGATGTATTCGGAAACAGTTGGATTTTACCTCAGATATTGAAAAAAAGCGGTGTTGATTATTTTGTTTCAAATAAAATGTCAACATGGAACGACACAAACCGTTTTCCGCACAATAATTTCATTTGGCGCGGTTTAGACGGAACAGAGGTTTATGCATGTGTTCCGCCGACACACTTTATAACATGGAATATGCCCAGTCAGATACAGGAAAACTGGGAGGCATACATTGATAAGGATACAGGCGGACAAACAATGAATATGTTCGGCTACGGTGACGGAGGCTCGGGATGTACAGAAGAAATGATTGAGCTCATGCACCGCTTTGATAAGCTCTCGGTAATGCCCAAATGCGAGCATATGGGAGGTGCCGAATTCCTAGAAAAGAACCTTAAGAATAATAAATCTCTCAAGGTTTGGGATGGGGAGCTTTATCTTGAAATGCACCGCGGAACCTTCACAACAAAAAGCAATATGAAAAGGGCAAACCGCCGACTTGAATTCAAGTTCAGAAATGCGGAAATCCTTTCCGTTCTCAGAAAAGAAGACAATACTGAAAAAATTACAGAGCTTTATAAAAAACTTCTCATAAATCAGTTTCACGATATTCTTCCCGGGTCCCATATTAATCCCGTATATAAAGATGCAATGGCTGATTATGATGAGATTGAAAAAGAACTCGATAGAATTATCGGAAGCGGTTCAAGGTATTTTAATACATTGAATTTTAAACGCGAGGGAATTGATTTTATTCCAAATAAAAACGGAACTGCAACAAGATACGGCAAAAAAGGAAATTGGGTTGTAACCAATATTCCCGCAATGAGCAGTGCTAATGTAAGAGCACTCAGGTCAAAAGGGGAGTGGCTCACCGTTGGCGAAAGAGTGGAAACTCCGTTTTATTCAATTAAGTTTAACAAAAACGGCTCAATAGCTTCACTTTATGATAAAGAGCTCGAGCGTGAGTGGGTGAGCGGTGATTTCAACAAGCTTAAAATCTACACCGATTGCCCCGGTAATTACGATGCATGGGATATTCTTCCGAACTATAAGGATAAGCAAATAGAGATTAATGTAGAATCCGAGCTTGAGCTTTGTGAAAAGGATACCGAATCGGCAACCTTTAAAACCGTTCTTTCAACTGAAAGTTCAAAATGGATAATGCTTATCAGAGTGTTCAGAAAATCACGCGGAATTGAAGTTGAAAACATTGTTGATTGGAATGAAAAGCATAAGCTTGCCAAGGCAGAATTCTCACTCAATGTACTAAGCCGTGAGGCGCTTTGCGACACTTCAGCCGGATTTATTAAGCGCGAAACGCATAAGAACACCTCCTGGCAGCAGGCACGCTTTGAATGCTGTCACCATAAGTGGTGCGATATTTCCGAAACCGACGGAGGAGTTGCAATTATTAACGACGGTAAGTACGGCGTAGGATTGGATAATAACACAATTAGTCTATCACTTCTGCGTGCTACAATCAGACCCGATGTTGAATCCGATATCGGACATCACGATTTTTGCTATATGATTATGCCCCATTCAAAAGGTGCGGTTGAGGCGAAAATCAATAATATTGCTTATCAGTACAACTGTGAACTTATTAAATCTGATGCTCAGTACAGCGGAGAAACATTCGAGCCATTGTTCATTCAGGCTATGAAAATGAGCGAAAATAAGAAGATGACGGTTATAAGACTTTCCGAGCAGAACGGAGCCAGAGGAAAAATTCAGCTTCCGTATAAGGTTAAGCTTCTTAACATGCTTGAGGATGTTGAAGGTGAAAGCGATGTTATTGAGTATAAGCCGTTTGAAATAATAACAATAGGTCTTGATAATTAATGGAATTTGTTTATATTTTGATTGCCATAGTGGCTTTAGCCCTGTGTGTTCTGTTTGTTTTTCCAATAATCAATAACCGTTATTGGAACAGTATGACTGTTGAACAGCAGTGCCTTTGGCTAACAAAAAAGGCAAAAAAATATGTTGAGTTTAAAAACCTTTCATTCGGAACAGAGGGCAAGCTGTTTTATGTTGCAAACAAGCGCAAGGTTTTGATTTATCCTTGGGTGCTGAAGGACGGAAATATGTTTGTTCCAAAGGAAAACGCTTTCGATTTCTGGTCCTATCCCGACAGGGCTTTAACAGACGAAGAGGTTGAAAAAGCAAAAAAGGATTTGGAAGAATTCAACGAAAAATCAAGAGTTAAGCTTTTATATAAATAAGGAGAAAAGTGTTGGAACTCACAGCACAGGCTAAAAAAATAATTGAATTGTTTACCGATAACGGCAGGCAGATTTATGCTGTCGGCGGTGCCGTGCGCGATTTTTTAATGAAAAGGCAAAGTGACGACATTGATTTTGCAACCGATGCACTTCCTGTTCAAACAATGGAAATTCTGAAGTCTGCAAGCATTGCTTATTATGAAACAGGGCTTCAACACGGAACAGTAACTGCCGTTGTTGACGGTGTTCCGTTTGAAATAACAACTTTTAGAAAAGACGGCGAGTATAACGACAGCAGACATCCTGAAAATGTTGATTTTCTTCCGTCAATAGAAGGGGATTTGGCTCGCCGTGATTTTACAGTTAACGCTCTTGCGTATTCATCTGAAAGCGGAATAATCGATTTGTTCGGCGGATTAGATGATATTAATAATAAACTAATCAGAACTGTTGGAGATGCCGATAAGCGCTTTAGCGAAGATGCACTGAGAATTTTGAGAGCGCTTAGATTTTCTTCCGTGCTCGGCTTTGAAGTTGAAGAAAGAACAAGCGAATCAATTCTTAAAAATAAAGAGCTGTTAAAAAATGTTTCGGTTGAGCGGATTTTCAGTGAATTCTCAAAGCTCCTGTGCGGAAAAAATGCTTATAATGTTCTCCAAAAGTATAAAATCGTTTTTGCAACTTTTATACCTGAAATTAATGATAGTATAGGCTTTCCTCAACACAATAAATATCATATTTATGATGTCTATACACATATTTGCAAAAGTGTTGAGAGTGCACCGAATACTCTTGAAATTCGTCTTGCACTTTATTTTCATGATTTGGGAAAGCCGTTTTGCAAAACCACCGACTGCGATATGACCGATCATTTTTACGGTCACCCCGCAATAAGCAGTGAGCTGTGCGAAAAAGCATTAAGAAGGCTGAAATGCAAAAGTTCTTTAATTTCCGATGTAACACAGCTTATTTATTATCATGATTCAACTGTTTCGCCAACCAAAAAGAATATAAAGCGCTGGCTTTCAAAAATTGGTGAGATTCAGCTAAAAAGGCTGATTGATGTTAAAATATCCGATATGAAGGCTCATAATCCTGATTTGGTTTATGAAGCGATTGAACGCCTTGAAAGCATTAAGCCGATTATTGACAAGGTTTTATATGAAAACGAATGCTTTTCCGTTAAGGATCTCGCCGTAAACGGTAATGATTTAATCAATTTGGGATATAAAGGTAAGGAAATAGGCTTAGAGCTTTCATATCTGTTAGATCTTGTTATAGATGAAAAAGCAGAAAACACAAGAGAAGCACTGCTTAAGGTGTTAAAAGAGTGAGGAGCAGAATAAATATGCAGTACAAATTTTATGCCGAATATTCAAAGCTTGGCAAAATCAAAGAGGCGCAGGGAGCAAACGAGGATTTTGAGCTTATTATCGACGAGAACAGTTCAAAGCTTAAGGTTACTGTTGTTCCTCATTGCGAAATTTCCTTTTCGAAGATTTACATTGAAAAGGATTATTCATTCACAAATAACAGCAGAGTTTTCGCAAACGGTTTTCAGTCCTGGACCGATACAAGAGAATTTTCTCCAAATGAAGCAGTGCCCGGAAAAGGCTTTGTTGCGTCAACTCCGATTGGAAAAAGGTTTGGTCTTCAATATGTAGGAGATTACACATTCATTCCCGAAAAGCAAATGCCGGGAATCATTCATTCGCATTCATACACATATGTTGCAAACGGTTCAAATATTGATTTTTTCGGCTCTCTTTCCGATAAACTCGGTTACACAATTTTTGTTTGCGATACAAATAACAATAAGATAAGAATATATAAGGACCTTGAGGGCGTAAAAATCGGGCTTCCATATGAGGTGTTTAACCTCTATTTTACCGAGGGTACTTATGATAGTGTATTCGATTCATATTTCAATGAAATGGGAATAAAACCGAGAACAAATGAAAGAATCTTTGGTTACACTTCATGGTATAACTATTATCAGGATATAAATGAAGGTGTTATTCTGCGCGACTTAAAATCTATTTCCTCGTGTAAGGAAATCAACACCTTTCAAATGGACGACGGTTATCAGACTGCTGTTGGCGATTGGCTCAGCATTGACAAAAAGAAATTTCCAAACGGAATTAAGATTATTGCCGATTCAATTCACGAGTGCAATTTAAAGGCGGGACTGTGGCTTGCTCCGTTTGGTGCGCAGATTAATTCAAAGCTTGCAAAATCTCATCCCGATTGGTTAATAAAGAATGAAAAGGGCAAGCCGATTTTGGTTGGAATGAACTGGGGCGGTTTTTACGCTCTTGATATATATAATCCCGAAGTAAGAGATTATATTAAAAAGGTTTTTGATGCCGTTCTCAATGTTTGGGGATTTGATCTTGTTAAGCTTGATTTTCTGTATGCCGCCTCAATAATTCCGAGAAAAAATAAATCACGCGGAGAGATAGCCTATGATTCAATCGAGCTTCTTCGCGAATGTGTCGGAGATAAAAAAATACTCGGCTGCGGTGCACAGATGATGCCGAGCTTCGGAATGGTTGATTATATGAGAATCGGTGCGGATATGTCGCTTGGCTGGAAGCACACATTCCAGAGAAAGCTTATGCACCGTGAAGATGTGTCAACACCCAATGCAATTTTAAACAGTGTTTACAGACGGCATCTTAATAACCGTGCTTTTCTTTGCGATCCGGATGTTTTCCTTCTCAGAAGCAATAATATAAAATTCACCTTTGAACAGCAAAAGCTGCTCGCAAAGTTTATTAAGCTTTTCGGCTCTGTTCTTTTCACCTCTGATGATATAGGAACCTATAATGCTCAGCAGAGAGAATGCTTTAATGATACCGTAAACGGCTCACCTACAAGCATTGATTCTATTGAAGAGATTAACGGAAGAGTTAAAATTGAATACACCGATAACGGCAAAAAAGGAACGCTCTCCTTTAATTCTGTTACAGGTGAAATATATTGATGAGCATAATAAAAACCGCACCATATTATATGGTGCGGTTTTTGTATGCATTAAAGCTTTGCGTTATAGCAAAAAATTTCTCCGCCTGAGGTTATATCGGCTATGCCGTAATTTCCGTCACACGCAGCGCCCGGATTTAAATAATGTATTCCGTCAATATATTTGCAATAGGGAATGTGAGTATGCCCGAAAAAACAAATATCGGCTTTTGCAGAGCGGGCTTTATTCATCAATTCCTCATAGCCGAACTTAACTTTATAAAGATGTCCGTGGGTTGCAAGAATCTTTTTATTTGCAAGCTTTGTTTCAATAACGGCGGGCAGCTCCGAATACCAATCACAATTCCCGCAAACGCAAAGAATATTAATATCGGGATAGAGCATTTTAGCATATTCAATATCGCTTTCGCTGTCGCCGCAGTTAACAAAAAGGTCTGCATCCGAATGCCGTTCAATAATATCAAGCAGGTTTGATGTTCTTTTGTGAACATCTGATGTAACAACTATTCTCATTCATACATTTCCTTGCTTTTTCATAGAATATAATAAATATTATAACTTAACGGAGAGTGGTTTTCAATGGCAGATTTCAATATCAATGATAATCAGGCGAAAAAAATTATGAATAAGGCAAGGCAAAAAGGGCTTGATGTTGATTCAATGCAAAAAGCGGCTGAGAGCGGTAATTTGGATTCGTTTCTCAGTAATAATTTGAGCGAGCAGGCGGCAAAAAAACTCAAAGGAATTTTGAGCGATGAAAATAAAACAGCACAAATTTTAAATTCAAAGGAAGCACAAGAATTAATAAAAAAACTGACGGAAGGAAAATAAAATGGAATCCTTAGGAGATATTATTTCATCTCTTAGCGAAAGCGATATAGAAATGCTCAAAAAAACCGCATCATCAATTTTGGGCTCTCAGCAGGATGGAAACGGTAATCAAATTCAACAAGTGAATTCTCCGCCCGAGAAAAGTAAGAATACTGATTTATCCTTGCCGTTAAACACCTCTGAGCTTCAAATGATAATGAAGGCAAAACAAATTTTTGAGCAGATGAACAAGCATTCGTCATCAAACACAAATTTAATTAATGCTCTTAAACCGTTTTTAAGCGCAGAGGAAAGAGAAAAGGCAGACAAGGCGGCAAGAATGCTGCAAATCTTTGAAATGCTTCCTCTGCTTAAAGATTTATTTTAGGTGAGATTATGCAAAGTGCAAATTCTAAAGAAATAGAAGAGGCAATCGGCAGAGTAAATCAAATGCGCAGAAAATCGGATTATTATGTAAATAATGCTAAAGCTTCAAAGGGCAACAGTGAAAAAAAGGAAGATAAAAAAGAAAACAAAAAGCCTAAAAAAGAAGAAGCGAATAATACTACTGAGAAAGATAATAAAAATTCCGATTTTTTGCTGTTGATGATAATAATTCTTCTTTCGCGGCAAGGAGAAAACAACACGCTGATTTTAGCTCTTCTTTATATTTTATTATAATTATTATGGTATTTTTATGCATATTGTGTTAAAATAATCATAATTGATATAAAAAACGGAGGTTTAAATTGAAAAGTTTTTCCAAAAAAGAATTATGCAGTGGAGCAAAAGTTGTTTTTGTTCCCGCAAGCAGATTTAAAACTAATGATATTTCAATAAATTTCACTCTGCCTCTCAGAGCTGAAACGGCTTCAAACTATGCGATTGTACCGTTTCTTATCAGCAGAAGCTGTGCAAAATATCCGAAGGCATCCGAACTCAGCAATGTGCTTGCGGGTCTTTACGGAGCGTCTGTCAGCGCCAATGTCAGAAAAATCGGAGAAAATCAAAGCCTAACGCTTGATTTAACCTGTCTTGATGACCGTTTCAGTCTGGATGGCGAGAGCATTTCCTATAAATGTCTCGAGCTGTTGTTTGAGCTTGCTTTTCGTCCCCGTGTTGAAAACAATGCGTTTTTTACGGAAGATGTTGAGCGAGAAAAGGCGCTTCTTATTCAGGCTTTGTACGGGGAGGAAAATGAAAAAAGAATATATGCTCAAACACAGCTTGAAAAGCATATGTTTAAAAACGAGCCATATGGTGTTCACAGGTTTGGAACTGCAAAGCAAATTGAAGCAATCACCGAAAATGATGCCTATAACGCTTGGAGCAAAATGCTCGAAAAGGCTAAAATCCAAATAACAGTTGTCGGCTCGGCTGATGAAGATAAGGTATTAAGCCTTGCAAAAAAAGAGCTTTCATCAATAAAAAGAAGCTACGAAGGCCTTCCCGAAGCTGCTTTCGTTTCAAAGGCTTCCGATGTCAATACAGTTGTAGAAAGGCAAAAAATAAAACAGGGCAAGCTCGTTCTTGGATTTAGGGTCGATATAAAACCCGAAAGCGAGCTTACACCTGCAATGAAAAGTACTGCCGATATTTTCGGAGGCGGTCCTTATTCAAAGCTTTTTGCAAATGTTCGTGAAAAAATGAGCCTTTGCTATTATTGCTCGGCAAGGTATAACAAAGCTAAAAGCATAATGCTTGTTCAGTGCGGCTGTGAAGAGGAGAATATGGACAAGGCTTTGTATGAAATACTAAATCAACTTGAGCAAATCAAGCTCGGTAATTTTGATAATGAGTTTAATTCCTCAAAAATTGCAATCAGTGATATGATTAATTCCGTTTCGGATTCTCCCGATATGCTCAAAAACTGGTATTCAGTTCAAATTGTTTCTTCTGAAATAAAATCACCTGAATTATCTGTTGAGGAGAACGAAGCGGTAACAAAGGAAGATGTAATCGAGTGCGCTAAAAGGATAACGCTCGATACAGTTTATAAGCTCTGTTCTGAAAAGGAGGCGGAGTGATGAGAGAAATTAAATCTGAAATACTTCAGGAAAAGTATTACGAAATTAATCATAAATCAGGTCTGAAGATTTATGTTATGCCAAAGGAAAACTATTCTTCTTCCTATGCCGTTTTCGGAACAAATTACGGCTCGATAGACACAAAATTTAAGCTTGAGGGTGAGAAGGATTTTACCACGGTTCCTGAGGGAATAGCCCATTTTCTTGAGCATAAGCTGTTTGAAAGCGAAGAGCTTGATGCCTTTGAGCAGTATGCAAAAACGGGGGCAAGCGCGAATGCCTATACCTCGTTTGATAAAACCTGCTATCTTTTCAGCTGCTCAAACAATTTTAAGGATAATTTAAAAATACTCCTTAACTTTGTTCAAAATCCTTATTTTACTGCCGAAACCGTAAAAAAAGAGCAGGGAATAATAGGGCAGGAAATTGCAATGTATTATGATGTTCCCGGCTGGATGAGTATGTTTAACCTCTTAAGAGCCTTATATCATAACCATCCTGTAAAAATTGATATAGCCGGAACAAAAGAGTCAATTTCAAAAATAACGGACAAACTCCTGTATAGCTGTTATAACACCTTTTATAATTTAAGCAATATGGCGCTTGCCGTTGTTGGAAATGTTGATGTTAATGAGGTCGTTTCAATTTGTGATGAGTGCTTAAAGTATTCAGAGCCGATTAAAATTGAACGAGCCTTTGATGAAGAGCCGAAAGATATTGTTCAGCCATATGTTGAATATAAGCTTGATGTCAGCATGAGCGTATTTTCATTTGGCTTTAAAGAAGAATGTAAAACCGCCAAAAGAAGCCTTCGCGATATGATAGAAACAAATATTTTGCTGGAAATTATTGCAGGGGAAACTTCTCCTCTTTATAATAAGCTTCTTGAAGAGGGTGTAATTAACGAGTCTTTTTCAAAGGAATATTTTACCGGAAACGGATTTGAAGCCGTTCTCTTCGAAGGCGAGAGCAATAACCCTGAAAAGGTATCTGAGTGCATTAAAGAAGAAATTAAAAATCTTAGACAGTCGGGTATTGACGCTTCGAGATTTGAAACAGTCAGAAGAAGTCTTTACGGCAGAGAAATTATGGAGTATAATGATATCGACGGAGTTGCAAATTCAATGATTTATTGCAGCTTCAACGGATATGAGCTTTTTGATTCTCTTGAGATTTATAAAGAGATAACTGTGAGTGATATCGAAAAGCGTCTTCAAAATATGATGAAAGAGGAGTATTCGGCTCTGTCGGTCGTTAAAGCATAGGAGTTTTAAATGAGCAATTTTACAAGAGTATATTTTGAGGGGCTAGGATGGGAATTTGAAATTCCGTCCGTAGCCTTTTCAATCGGCAGCTATGATGTTCATTGGTACGGAATAATAATCGCATTCGGATTTTCCCTTGCAGTTCTGTATGGTGGCAGAATGGCTTATAAGTGGAAAATGAGTCTCGACGGTATGACGGATGTTCTGCTGTGGGGAACAATATTCGGAATAATCGGCGCAAGGCTGTATTATGTTGCATTTGAGTGGGATTATTATTCGGCTCACCTATCTGAAATCCCGTTTATTAACAAGGGCGGAATGGCTATTTACGGCGGTATTATCGGTGCTCTTATAGGTGGGGCAATAGGCTGTAAAATAGGAAAAATTGATTTTAAAAATCTTCTTGATTTAGGTGCACTCGGGCTTCTTATAGGACAAGGCATCGGAAGATGGGGCAATTTTTTCAATCAGGAGGCCTTTGGAGTTAACACCGAAACTGCACTGTTTAGAATGTGGAGCAGAAAAATCAGTGAACAGCTTAGCGCAAGCCAGGCTGACCTTGCCGCAAGAGGAATAGATGTTGACCCCATGCAAAGCGTTCACCCAACCTTTTTGTATGAAAGTGCTTGGTGTCTCCTTGCATTTGTAATACTGCATTTTATCACAAAGAATCATCGTAAATTCAAGGGCGAAATTTTCCTGCTCTACGGAATTATTTACGGTGCTGAAAGAACAGTGGTAGAGGGCTTGAGAACGGACAGTCTCTATATCGCTTCAACGAATATAAGAGTTTCTCAGCTTTTGTCGGCGGTAATAGTTGTATTGTTTGCAATAACTCTTGTAATAATGTTGGTTAAGTATAAAAAAGGAACCCTGCCCGAAAGCTTTTTAATTAAAACACCGGCAGATGTTAAAAAAGAAGAGGAGGCGGTGTAATGGCGATTATAGACGGAAAAGCAGTTTCAAAAGCCGTAAGGCAAAGAGTAAGCGCCGAAACCGAAGAGCTTAAAAAGAAAGGAATAACGCCCGGACTTGCCGTTATTATCGTAGGAGAAGATCCTGCAAGTCAGGTTTATGTTAGAAATAAAGAAAAAGCGTGTGAAGAGGTTGGATTTTATTCCGAAAAATTTGCTCTGCCCGAAAATACAACACAGGAGGAATTAAACGCTCTTGTATGCGAGCTGAACGGAAGAAAGGATATAAACGGAATTCTATGCCAGCTTCCGCTTCCGTCTCATCTTGACGATAAGCAGGTAATCAATCTGATTGATCCAATCAAGGATGTTGACGCGTTTCATCCTGTGAATGTCGGAGCAATTATGATAGGAGATTATAATTTTCTCCCTTGCACACCTGCGGGTGTAATGGAGCTTATTCATTCAACAGGAGTAAGTGTTGAAGGTAAAAAAGCAGTTGTAATAGGCAGAAGCAATATTGTCGGAAAACCAATGGCAATGCTTCTTCTTCATGAAAATGCAACTGTTGAAATAACGCACTCAAGAACAAAAAATCTCAGTGATGTAACAAAAACAGCCGATATTCTTGTTGCTGCAATCGGTAAAGCAAAATTCGTAACCGCTGATATGGTTAAGGAAGGTGCGGTTGTTATTGATGTCGGAATGAACAGAGATGAAAATTCAAAGCTCTGCGGCGATATGGATTTTGAAAGCGTTAAGGATAAATGCTCTTATATTACTCCTGTACCCGGAGGAGTAGGACCCATGACTATTTCAATGCTCATGCAAAACACGCTAACAGCGGCGAAAATTCAAAATAATTTGTAGTATAAAAGAGAGGAGAATAAAATGAAAAAACTTTACAGAAGCAGAAATAACAAGCAACTTGCGGGAGTTTGCGGAGGAATAGCAGATTATTTTGGAATAGATGCAACTATTATAAGATTAATTTGGGCTATCGTATCGCTAGTTTCCGCCGCTTTTCCCGGAATTATTGTGTACATAGCTTGCGCATTAATAATTCCCGAGGAACCGGATGGCTTTGAAACTACCGGAACTTATAAAAACGATTGATAAGCATTATTTATTCTAATTTGTATTGACTTTTTTTAATAATTCTTTATAATATTTGTTGTGCTTGCATAAGCGGGCACGGCAAATATTTTTTCATTTTAAATTTTATAAACGCTGGAGTGGCACAGTTGGTAGCGCAGCTGATTCGTAATCAGCAGGTCGTGGGTTCAAGTCCCATCTCCAGCTCCAAAAGAGCATCAATGTTTATTTGTTGATGCTCTTATTTTTGAGGTGAATTATGCCATTACAAATTATTAGAAACGATATAACAAAGGTTGAGTGTGACGCTATTGTTAACGCTGCTAACTCTACTCTGCTTGGCGGAGGAGGAGTTGACGGTGCTATTCACCGTGCTGCCGGAAAGGGCTTACTGCTTGAGTGTATGAAGCTCGGAGGCTGTAAGGTCGGCGAGGCTAAGATAACGAAAGGATATAAATTGCCTTGTAAATATGTAATACATACTGTTGGTCCGAAATGGAGAGGCGGAACCGAAAATGAAAAGGAATTGCTAAAATGCTGCTATAATAATTCTCTTGCGCTTGCAAAAGAACATAATTGTGAAAGTGTTGCTTTTCCGCTTATATCAAGCGGTGTTTACGGCTATCCGATGAATGAAGCATTTAAGGTTGCAGTTGATACCGTAGCAGAGTTTTTGATGCATAATGAAATGCTTGTTTATATTGTTGTTTACAATAAAAATGCCCTTGCCGCAAGCAGTAAGCTATTCACGGATATTGCGCAGTATATTGATGATAACTATGTGACAGAGCATTCTTTGTATGACAGCAGGCGAATGGATAATATCGGCGAAAGTATTCCTATGCCTCAAACAAGATTTCTCCCTGACGAGGAGGATTGTTATGCGTGTACAGAGGCTCCGACTATGTCAAAGCCTTTGATTGACGATAACTCAGACCTTAGTGATATAGCCATCACTCTTGATGAGAGCTTTTCTCAAATGCTTCTAAGAAAAATTGATGAAAGCGGAATGACGGATAGCGAGTGCTACAAAAAGGCAAATATAGACAGAAAGCTTTTTTCTAAAATACGCTCAAATCCTGAATATAAACCAATCAAACCCACTGTTATTGCTTTTTGCATTGCTTTAGAGCTAAGCCTTGCTGAAACCAACGAAATGCTTTTAAAGGCAGGCTTTGCCCTTTCTCACAGCAATAAGTTTGATGTAATTATTGAGTATTTTATTAAAAGAGGAAATTATAATATTTTTGAAATTAACGAAGCGCTCTTTGCCTTTGACCAAAGTCTGCTTGGTGCATAATGTCGCTTTCAAGGCGACCAAACAGTAAAACAAATCTCCTATAATGATGTTGTCAGTTGAAGACAAATTATCATTAAAGGAGATTTTTATTATGAAAGAAAAAGTAAAAAATCAAAACAACATTACGGAAATTGTGTTTATCCTTGACCGTTCCGGGTCAATGGCAGGTCTTGAAAAGGACACAATCGGCGGTTTTAATTCACTGATTGAAAAGCAGAAAAAGCAAAACGGTAAGTGCTATGTTTCAACAGTATTGTTTGACCATGAAATTCAGGTCGTACACGATAGAGTTGAGCTTGCAGACATCAAGCCAATGACTGATGAAGACTACTTTGTTCGTGGTTGTACCGCACTTATTGATGCAATCGGCGGAGCAATTCATCATATCAAGAACATCCATAAATATGCAAGAAGAGAGGATGTTCCTGAGCATACAATGTTTGTAATTATTACCGACGGATACGAAAATGCAAGTAAAAAATATACAAGTGATCAAGTGAAAAAGATGATAGAGCACGAAAAAGAAAAGTACGGCTGGGAATTTCTTTTCATCGGTGCAAATATTGATGCCGTTGAAACTGCAAAGCATTTCGGTATCAACGAAGACAGAGCGGTTAACTATCATGCAGACGAGCAGGGAACAGAGCTTGTTTATGATACTGTTGCAGAGGCTTGCTGTAATATAAGAGCCTGTGCACCGATGACTGCTGATTGGTCAAACGCAATCAATGATGATTTTAATTCAAGATAATAAGTGATATATTAGTTTTGAAAAATGGTTTTACAATGGCGGTTATGATTTTTAATTATTAAATAAACTAGTTGTTATTCTCTTTTCTATATTCGCTCGGAGATGTTCCGCATAGCTTTTTAAAGGTTTTTGAAAAATAATTAACATCAAGCATTCCGCAATATTGGGCAATCGTTTGTACTTGCAGATTCGTTTCGCTCAGTAATGCTTTTGCGTATTCAATTCTCTTCTTTGTTATATAGGTTGTAAGGGTTTCACCAGTTTCCCGTTTAAACAATGCGGAAAGATAGCTTGCATTAATACTGAGCGTTTTTGCAAGATTATTTAAGCTTAAATCTGCCGAAAGGTCGTAGTCTATTACAGTCATTGCCTTTTGAATTTGCAAAGAATATTGTGAGTTTTTGTTACTGTTAACAAGTGCACAGTATTTTCCCGACAATTCTCTTACAAATGCGCCAACCTCTTTTGTTGATTTAATTTCTTCAATCTTTTTTCCCAAATTTGAGGAAAGTCTGTCAATATAGTAAGGATGAACACCTGATTTTTGAACCGTTTTTCTGCAAAGAGTGTTAAATACAATAAGAAAGTTTTTTGAATTTCTTATCGGATCATCAACTCTTTTTTCGTAAATCATGGGTGAAGAATTTCTTAAAAACTGTTCTGCCATATGCTCCATTCCGTTTCCTATTGCTTCCAATAGCTTTTCCTCATCTTCATATCTTTTTTCAATCGCTTCAATTTCAAGCAGGGAATCTCCTTCGCCGGGCTCAATAGAGTTTAAATTGAAATTCGATGTAATGTTTGTAAACATTTTCCCGTGGCGTTTTACGGAAAAATTGTCAAGACTTCCCCAAAGCGTTTCACCGAGACTGTTGAAAAGAGTAACGATAAACGAATCGTCAGTAACAATAGGAATATTTGAAAAGTATTTTTCCAATTGTGAAATGGATTTAACGGGGATTGAGAATCTTTCTGCTATTTCTAAAATCTTTTCTTCTGTGCATTCTTCAATTAAATATGGTCCGCAAATCAATATGTGCTTTTTTTTCGTTTCGGGTAAAATTAAAAGAAAATAATTGCAGAAGAATTCATCCTGAAATTTATAAATTGTATTTTCCTCTGCTTTATTGTCTATGACTTCAAATATTTTTTCATAACTTATTTCTATTTTCAGATACTGCCTTATTCCTCTGTCAATTCTCGGTAAAGCAGGATTATTTTTAAATAATATGTTTGAATCAATGTGATAGTTTGATAGAATTTTTCTA
>CAMFBH010000017.1 GCA_945948515.1 uncultured Clostridia bacterium | reverse complement strand
TGAAGCTGAAACAAGGAAATACTGCTGGCGCAAACGAAGAGATTTACCCTCCGGATTATTATCGGCAGGATAGAGTACCTTTGAAATAGCCTCAGCCATTGCCGAACGCTCCATAGCTCTCATATACTCGCCCTGATTGAAGAGGCTCATATCGAGATCGGGCTTTTTTGAAGCCCAAAGTCTGAGTCTTGAAACGCCCTTGCCTTTACCGGAAACATACATATCATAAGGGATTGCAACAACAGAGTTGTAATCCTTATGCTCAACATGATGGAAATCACCGTCCCAGCTTTCCTCTATTCTTCCCTCAAATTTGATTTCAACAGCGCGCTCCTCGCGGGGAACAAGCCAGACATCTCCGCCGGGAAGCCAAAAATCGGGAAGCTCTGTCTGCCAGCCGTCAATAAGCTTCTGCTTGAAAATACCTGCCTCATAGCGAATTGAATAGCCCATTGACTGAAAGCCGTTTGTTGCAAGACCGTCAAGATAGCATGCCGCAAGTCTTCCGAGACCGCCGTTGCCGAGACCCGCATCGGGCTCCTGCTCATAAAGTCTGTCAAGCTTAACTCCGTATGAAGAAAGCGCCTCGTCAAAAACCTTTTCAAGACCGAGGTTGTAAAGATTATTTTTGAGAGATCTTCCCATAAGGAATTCCATGCAAAGATAGTAAATCTGCTTTGAATCCTGCTCATTTGCAGTATGGCGGAAATCGCTGTTCATTTCGGAAAGTTTCTCACGAACAATCATTGCAACCGCTTTATAATACTGTTCATCGGTTGCTTCGTTTGCGGACACTCCGAAAAAGTGACTCAGTTTATCACTGATTAGCTTTTTAGCCTGAGTAACCGAAAGCGTTGATTTCATATATAAATCCTCCAAATTTTTTATTAAAATCGAATAAATTCCAACAACTTTTGTACATTATATACTAATTTAACAGATTTTGCAACAGTAACAGGTAAATATATTAAAAAACAGTGTTAAATATTTTTCTTTATGAATTTTGAAACAAGAGTTTTTGCCATTTCCACAAGCGGCTTTGCATTAAAAGCGAGCATTATGCAGAACAGTGCCGCTTCAACGCCGTAAACAATTCCAAGGTGCTCAACGCACAGAATAACGGCAGTTTGCACACTTATTATAAGAACAGAGCCGATAAGGCGGAAAAGCGAAAGATCAAACTTAACATACTTTCTTGTGTTCTTTGCACGGGTCACAAAAACAACCATAAATGCAATCAGCGTTGCAATCGCCGCTCCGTTCGGACCTGCATACGGAATAAGAACTAAATTCAAAATAATATTTGTTATTGCACCGGCGGCTGCGGTAACCATTGCCATAACGCTCTTTTTTTCGGCGATATAAACGCTTGCAAGGAAATTAACAAGGCACGAAAATGCAGTTCCGATAATAAGCACGGGAACATACTGCCATGAATCAAAATACTCTTTTGAAACGAGTATTTTTGTGAAAATTCTGCAAGTAAAGATAAGTGCTGACGAAACGGTGAATATTCCTGCACAATAAACCTTGAAAACCTTTGAGAAGAATTCCGCCCTATCCTCACTATCGTACTCATCAACCGCCGAAAGCTGCCATGCGTCAACAAAAATAGTGCTGAAAAGAGTTACAAAATTCGGTATTTTAGATGCCGCGGTATAAAGTCCGTTTGAAGAAACGCCGTTAAAATATGTTACCATATATCTGTCGGAAACATTAATAATCCACCACAAAATAGTTGTTGGAATAAGCGGAACGGAATATTTTATCATTTCCCGCCTTGTTGTTTTGGATATATTTTTAAACTTAATATAGCGATAAAGCTTTCCGAAAACAAAAAGGAAAAGGCATGAACACAAATCGGAGGAAATAATTGCAAAAATATAGCCGTTTACTCCCCATTTGAAAACGCTCAAATAAAGAATTGTGAAGCCGAGAGTTGTTGCAGTTGCAATAATTCCGTCAACCGAAAACAGCATTACCTGAGAATTACCCCTTACAAACTGTTGGAGCAACAGTCTCATTGAGCTTGTAAAAACAAAAATATAAATGAGCCCGATATATTCTCCGAAAGAAAAATCGTTAATAGTTAATTTACTGAGAGGATATGCAAAAAGCAAAAAAGCCGCAAAGCCTGCAAGAGTTATCTGTATGCCTGTTGAAAGGACATCCGCTTTATTCTCATTTTTATCAAGTGCAAATCTCAAGGCGGCACTTGCAATGGTAAGAGTTACGATAGGTATTATAACATTTGCAGTTTGCTGAACAAGGTCTGCTGAACCGTAATCGCCTGTTCCCATTATTCTGGTTATATACGGCATCAGCAAAAAAGAAAGTATTTTTGAAGAAAAACTACCGACTGCAAATATTAATGTATTGGCGGCAAGCTTTTTGTACTTATCCATTCAATAACAACCTTTCAAAACTAATATTTCCAACACTTTTCATCAAAATTATAGCCCATAACTACATTTGAAGCCGTATAGATGCTTGTTGCACGGCAAATCTTCTGCGAGGTATTTAAATTTCCTATTGCAATAATATATGTGCTTGCATACTGCATTGATGTGTTAACATCTGCATTATCAACTCTAAGCATGGTTTTTTTCGAGCTTGAATTCATATTCAGCTCTCTAACAATCAAGCTGTTTGAATCGAAATACGAATAATAACAGCGGTCTTTAGAAATAACAGCATATTCCGGACTTACTCCGTCTGCAAGCGAAACAACATTTGCGCTTCCTATCTTCTGTCTGCAAAGCTCATATCCGCCCGACGCACTTGCTCTGCAAAAATACATAAATCCCGCTTCAAGCTGAAGATTCATTATTTCATACGGATTTGATTTTTCCCTAAAAATGCCCAAATCGTTGGAATCGGTTACATTGACTGTAAGATATTCCACTATGCCGGAAACATCGGTTGATGTAAAAAATACTCTGCTGCTTGAAATTCCGCAAAAGCAAAGCGCACTTGAGCTTTCTGCGCGGTAAAGAACCTTTTTTGAGAGGTCGTCAACAGAAATTATTCCTATTTGAGCTTTATCAGCCGAAACAAAATAGATGGTTTTATCATAAACATAGCAAAAGCCTATATCGTCGGCCACTTTTTCCGCCTCGGAAGAATCGCTCTTTGCCCTGTAAAGAACAGATGTTAAAGAATCAGTAAAATAAATATATCCGTCTATCGCATTAAGATTTTTAAAATCAGATGACGGAATGCTTGCCGTAAAAGAAACGGTGCTTCCCGTTTCCGTTACGGGATTAAGTGTGAATATACCCTCTCCCTCAACAGAGACAAATATTGTTGTTCCGTCGTTTACAACTCTACCTCCTGCCTGAGAAAGCAAATTGCCTACTCTGTTTCCCTGGCGCTCTGTGTCATTTGAAAATTCTTCAATCGGAATATATGTATAATCCCCTGTTGTTGCTTCTGTTGCTACAACACTCGGAGACTTAACATTCTCATCGCTTTCACGGGAGAAAAGCTTCATATCCGGATTAAAAAGCTTTATCGCCACCGCAAAGCTTACTGCTGCAACAACAAGAAACAGCATCACATAAGGAAAAATCTTTGATTTTTTCTTTTTTCTTTTTCTTGCTCTTTGCCTTTCCATTTATCTGACCTGACCGTTTCCGAAAATTAAATACTTTGTTGTTGTTAATTCACGCAGTCCCATCGGACCTCTTGCGTGGAGTTTTTGGGTTGATATCCCTATTTCCGCTCCGAGACCGAATTCACCGCCGTCGGTAAATCTTGTTGAAGCATTCACATACACCGAAGAGCTGTCTATTCTTTGCATAAATTCTTTTGCATTTTCTTCGCTTTGGGTTATGATTGCTTCGCTGTGACCGGTTGAATATTTATTTATATGATTTATTGCCTCATCAAGAGAATCAACGGTTTTTACGCTAATAATATAATCAAGATACTCCTCGGCAAAATCCTGCTCTGAAGCCCTCTTCAATCCTTCACAGGTATTGAATGCTCTTTCATCTGCTCTGATTTCAACATTCTTTTTATCAAGTGCTTTTTTTATTATCGGCATAGCCTTATCAAGAATTTTGCTGTGGATAACAAGGCTTTCGCACGCATTACAAACGCTTATTCTTTGCGTTTTTGCGTTGTAAACGATATTTGCCGCCATTTCAATATCGGCGCTCTCGTCTATAAATATATGGCAATTACCCGAGCCTGTTTCAATAACAGGAACGGTTGAATTTTCAACAACGCTTTTGATAAGCCCTGCGCTTCCTCGAGGAATGAGGCAATCAAGATATGAATTGAGCTTCATCATTTGATTTGCAGATTCCCTGCTTGTGTCCTTAACAAGCTGAATAACATCTTTAGGAAAGCCTGCCTTTTCAACGGCATCTCTCATTATTTCGGAAATAACGATATTTGAATTAATTGCTTCCTTTCCGCCTCTGAGAATTACCGCGTTACCGCTTTTAAGACAAAGCACCGCGGCATCTGCCGTAACATTCGGTCTTGCCTCATAGATTATTCCGATAACTCCAATCGGAACGGTGATTTTTTTGATTTCCATTCCGTTTGAATGAGTTGTGCTTGAAACAACCATACCGCAAGGATCATCAAGCATAACAACATCAAGAACGCTATTTGAGATTTGGATTATTCTTTCTTCGTTAAGAGTAAGGCGGTCGATCAAGCCGTCGTTCAAGCCTGCGGCTTTTCCGTTTTCAATATCCTTTTTATTTGCTTCAATAATTTCGCCGCTTCTGTTAAGCAATTCCTTTGCAATTTCCTTGAGCGCATCATTTTTCTGATTGGTTGTTACTGTTGATAAAAAATCCTTAGCCTTTTGCGCCCTTATTGCCAAATCAAGCATTTCTTTCTCCTTTCGGTGCAAAGCGAGTTCCTATTTTTTCTCCTGCAAGAAGCTTATAAATTGCCGTTGGCTTTTCACCGTTCATAACAAATGTTTCAATTCCGTTTTCACACGCAAGTTCGGCGGCTTTAACCTTTGTTACAAATCCGCCCGTACCCTTTGAAGAGGCTCCGCCCGCTATTGCGCGTATTTCATCATTTATCTCATAAACATCGTGAATTAACACGGCATCGCTGTGCTCTTCGGGGTTTTTGGTGTACATTCCGTCCTTATCGGTTAAGAGAATCAGCATATCCGCATTAATCAGCGTTGCAACAATTGCGCTTAAATAATCGTTATCTCCGTTAACAAGCTCATCTACCGAAACAGGGTCGTTTTCATTTACTATCGGAACCGCTCCGTATTCAAGAAGCTGATTAAAGGAATTTATAAGATGGCTTCTGCTTTCGGGATTTTGAACATCCTCGGTTGTTAAAAGCATTTGGGCTACCAAGTAATCATACTCGGAAAAGAATTTGTCATACAAAAACATAAGCTCACACTGACCTATTGCAGCGGCGGCTTGAAGCGGAGGCACGGCGGTTGGCTTTTCTTTAATTCCGAGTTTTGAAAGCCCTATTCCTACCGCTCCGCTTGAAATGAGAACAACATCATTGCCCATATTTTTTAAATCGGATATGACAGAAACGAGCTTTGCCATTCCCGCAATATTTGTTTTTCCTGTTGAATATGTAAGGCTTGATGTTCCAACCTTAATAACAATCCTTTTATTTTTAACAAGCTCCATAATACTATTCTCCGTAAACATAATCAATTTACAGTATAACATATATTCTTATGAAATAAAATATTTTTTTGCATTAAAATGAAAAAACAGGCAATAATGACCTCGGAGGTAATTTTATGACAAAAAGAGGTTATATCAGAAGTGCATCCTTTGCTTTCGCATTTCTTCTGATTATTACGGTTTTCGGCATAAGTAATTATGTTTATGCAAGAGAATACAAGCAAAAGCTTGAAAACAATTACAGACAAAGCCTGCTTGAATTAGATGAAAGCTTGGGCTCTATTGAAACAAATTTAACAAAAAGCGTTTACAGTAATTCGGGAACAATGCTTTACGAGCTCAGCCGCGATTTATACTCGGAATGCACAACGGCAAAGGAAGCTTTATCAAGGCTTCCGATAAGCCAAATGAATCTGCAAAACACTTATAAATTTTTATCTCAAAGCGCCGACTACGCCTCATATCTCGGAAACAAGCTTTCAAGCGGTGAAGAAATAAGTGAGGAAGAGGCAAAAAATCTTTCAACGCTTTTAAATTATTCCAAGAAGTTTTCAAGCGCAGTTTCGCAAATGGTGAGCCAATGCAATAACGGTGCAAAAATAACCGACAGAAAGGTTAAAAACACACAGAGCAATCTCAGCGTTGCGGGAATTTCAAACGACTTTACACAATCCGAAGAAACCTTTAAAGACTATCCCACCCTGCTTTATGACGGTCCGTTTGCAGATGCCGTTTTGAACAAGGAGGCTCTTGTAACAAAAAACGAGCAGTATGTGACAATGGAGCAGGCAAAGGAAAAGGCATCCCAAATTTTAGGTGTTAACGCAGACAAGCTCACCTATTCCGGTGAGGAGGCCTCAAAAATCCCCTGCTATGTTTTTAACTACGGTCACTCAACTATTGCAATAACAAAACAGGGATGCAGAATTTGCTATCTGCTTTACGGCGGAAAGGTTAATGAACAAAAGATAACAAGCGAAATTGCAATCGGTCAGGCTCAGAATTTTCTTGACGAAAACGGCTACACCGGAATGGCAAACTCATATTACTCAATTTCAAACAACATCTGCCTTATTAACTTTTCTTACAGTGATATGGGAATTATGTTTTATCCCGATTTAATTAAGGTTGGAGTTAATATGAGTAACGGCAAGGTTGTTACTCTTGAATGTGCCGGATATTTAACAAATCACTACACAAGAACCGATACCGTTCCGGGTATTGATTACAATACCGCACTTAAAAAAATATCACCGTCACTTGAAGCGATTGACGGCAGACTGTGCGTTATTCCAAAGGAAGACGGAACAGAAAAGCTTTGCTTTGAAATTCACTGCAAAAGCAAAAAAACAGGCGATGAGGTTCTTGTTTATATAAACGCCAAGGACGGTGAAGAAGAGGATATTATGCTTCTTCTTTACAGCGACAACGGAACATTAACAAAATAATGTATAAATCACGGAATTATTGAAAGAATAGAAATGAAATCAAATAAAGGAGATTAAAAAATGAAAAAATCTTTGATTTTAATTGCATTGGCGGTTGCTATTTGTGCCGTATTCGCCGCTTGCACAGGCGATAGCAATAACAATGAAACTACAAGCGACACAACAACCACCACTAATGCGGCAATCGAAAACGATACAACAAACTATGATAACGAGGCAATGACAGATGCAAGCAATGCTGCAAATAATGTTGCCGACAACGCAAGCGAGGCTGTATCGGATGCCGGTCAGGCAGTTGATGATGTTGCTGACGGAGTCGGAAATGCGATTAAAGATTCGGGAAATGCAGTTAAAGACGCGGTTGGTTAAAAGGAAAAAGGTTCTGACTTAAAAGTAAGTCAGAACCTTTTTATTAATTAATTGTGTACCAAAATGTGTTTGCAATATTCTCGGGCTTAATGAAGAATTTTGCACGGTAAGCCTTCGCCTGTGCATTTGTTCCCTTATATTCAACATTACCGAGAGTTTTACACTCAATATTTACATTTTCGTTTTCGCACTCAACATAAACAGTTTTTCTTTCATTCGGAAGTAAATCAAAGCAGTTATCACTCAAGGGCTTTGAAACTCCCTCACAATTCAGAAAAACATCCTTGCAATAGACTGAGCTTTCAAGGCTGATTGCAAGAATTCCGTCATTAAAGCTCTTTTCAATATTAATTTGTGCTTTTGGAAGAGATAGCTTTTTATCGGGGATAAAGGTTTTTGTTCTTCTGCTGATAACCTTACCGTTAGAAATCATATCAACACACAAATATAAATTTCTTTTGTCAAATCCCTTAATACCTTTCGAAAATACTCTTTGAGAAGAAAGCGCTTTAGCACAGCCGCTTACAGTTTTTTCAAAAAGCCTTTCTCCGCTGAATTTACACAGAGAAATCTTCAGCTTAACATCAAGACTGTTTTGGGTATCGTTAATGGTGAAAACCTCAAAATTTTCCGAGCTTTCGTTAATGCTTACGCAAACAGGCTCAAAAAAGTGCTTTGCGGCATACATAAGCGGCTTCCATTTTCCCGAATAATCCACCGCCGACCATGAAGGAGCATACCAGTTATCATTATACTGCCAAAAAAGTGAGCCTGCACAGCGTTTTCTGCTTCTGCGCCAAAATTCGGTTGCATCTTCAATGCAGTTTTTTTGGACAAGACCTGTAAGATAAACCGTGTCGGAAAAGGTTTTCGGCTCATTATATCTCTCTAAAAGATAATAGAGCATTTTGGCATTACCGCCCTTGCATTTTTGATGTGCAAGAAACACCTCGCTTTCAAGCGAGAGGTCTCGGTCATCGGCAAACATTTTAATTGCATCAACGCACGGCAAGGATTCAAGACCGAATTCGCTGCAAAAACGGCTCGGTCGCTTTCTGTAATACTTAAGCTTTTTCTGACCGTGCCAAACATTCCACATATGCGTGTCGCCGTGAGCATCTCCTGTAACGCCTTTTCTGAATGATGAGCCAATCGGAGAGGTAGGAATATATGAAACAGACGGAGCAAGCGTGTTTACCTCGTCAAAAAGAATTTCGTAGAAGTATTTTTTATACCATTTAACAAGCTTAGAATTCTCCGGCAAATAGGAATACATTGTTTCAATCTCGTTGTTTCCGCACAAAAGCGCAAGGCTCGCATGGTCTTTAAGGCGAAGTATAGTCTGCCTCGCTTCCGCTAAACAGTTTTCAAGGAAATCCTTTTCATAAAACGGATACATTAGGCAGGCATAGCAGAAATCCTGCCAAACAAGTATTCCCTTTTCATCGCACATATTATAAAATTCTTCACTCTCGTACTTGCCACCGCCCCAAACTCTTATCATATTGAAATTTGCGTTAAGCGCGCAGTCAATATAATATTCAAGAACGGAGGTGTCGTATCTATCAACAACGGCATCGGGAGGTATCCAGTTTGCGCCCTTTGCAAACAACGGAACACCGTTCAAATAAAACCTGAATTCCGAGCCGAATTCATCTTTATTTCTTCTAAGCTCGAGAGTTCTTATTCCTATTTTTTTACTTTTACTGTTTTCCTCACAGGAAACAGTAACCGTGTAGAGCGGCTGATTTTCTTTTCCGGAAAGCTCACGGATTGTCCAAAGCTCGGGATTTTCTATAACAACCTCTGCATTATCGGAATTAAACGAAATTTTACTTCCATTAGGACAAACAAGCTCTCCGTTAACTTCACATTTACCTTGGGTTTCGGTTCTAATTTTTAAAACTGCTTTTTCGTCTTTAATTTCCTGTTCAACGCTGAGAGATGTAATTCTTGAATTAAACGCACAAATCTCTATATCGCCGGTAATTCCCGAAAACGGAAGTGAAATTCCCCAATCCCAGCCGAAATGGCAGGCAGGCTTTCTTATGTATGAAATACCGTTTGTTCCGTTGGGATTATTCGGAAGAGGCTTTTCTTTTTGAAGATCTTCGCTGTAATCAACAGGAGAATGAAACAGAATTTCTATTTCGTTTGCACCCTCATTCAGAAATTCCTTTACATCAAATTCATAAGCTATATGAGCATTATTTGCCGAGCCTGCTTTTTTACCGTTTATATAGATATCGCAAAGCGTATCAAGCTCATTGCATACCAAAAAAACATTATCATAATTCAAAGCATCTTCTGATACTTCAAATTTCCGTTTAAAATACCAATCTTCCCTGCCGACCCACTGAACATCCTTTTCATTTGTTTTATAAAACGGGTCGGGTATAATTCCCTGCTCCATTAAAGCAAAATAATTCGTTCCCGGAACAGTTGCATCACAGCAATATTTTTTATTTACATCAAAAAGAGTCCATTTTCCGTTAAGATTAATTCTCTCCATATTTCCCTCTCAAAAAATGCTGCAAGGAATGCAGCATTTTATTTTAATAACTGTTTAATTTTGATTTTAACCGTTTTTGCTTTTCAAAAGAAACAATCTCCGAATCAGTAATATTCGCTATTAAGGAATTGCCGAAGCAGGTAAGAGACTCGCCGAAAACACTGCAAAGCATTCTCGTTCTTTCGGTAAGCGCAACAATATTTTTGCACACAACCACAAGATTATTGCGCTCCATTGTGTTAACCGTTTTAATTATGGTTACTCTCTTATTGCCAAACTCGTTTATTAAATCATCAATGGTTACTGCGTTATTATGCTTGCTGATATAATTAACAATCAGGGCATGTTTTTTAAAATCGTTTTTTGATCGCAATGTAATCCCTCATATATTATCTAATAATAAGATTATAAGCATTAACATAATAAAAGTCAAATTTCTTTTGCAAAGGAACATCTTGAGAGCTTTTTAGGAGATATTATAAATTATACTTCATGAAATTTCTCCGTTAATATCTAAGTATAAATATCTTATTTTACAATACCCTTTTTGAACATAATGTGTGCTCCTGCAAGTGAAACAACCACTCCGATGGGAATCAGCACACCTGTTCCTAAAGTACCTTTAAAAATTAAAATTAAAGTTAAAACAGCAATCGGCAGAATTGATATTTTCCAATGCTTTGCTAGGTAAGACGCACACAAAGCACCGAAAAGAGCAGGTGTTACCTGCTGGAAGGCAGGAGCAAAAGCCGAATTTGGATCGGTTATATTATGAAGAACGGGCAGAAAAGCCAAAACGCAAACGGCAATAATTACCGTTGTAACTATTGACGAAACCGCTATTGATATTGTTGATATAACCTCGCCTTCCTCAGAGTTCGGTTTAACCTTTGCGCTCTCCATTGCGCTTAATGCAACAGGAAGCTTAAGGTTTGTAATATTTCCCGTAACAAATCCGAGATAAGTACCGCCCGTTCCGAGAAGCGGCGAATAGGTGAGCACCTCAAGAACTGCGGTTGGATAAAACACAAGGGCAACTGTTGCAAGCCCTTTGCCTATCATTTCAAGCTTAGGCGTTACTCCGAGATGACTGCTGATTAATAACGGAATGGCAAGGAAAATGAGCAGAGTTACTACCATCCAGATTTTACCGTATTTATGAGTTTTGTTGATATATTCACTGTTCACTTTTAACCCCTCCATTCAAGAAATGCAATATTTTGAGGAAGAACCTGAGCAAGAAGCATTACAAGCCCCATTGCTCCTATCATTGAAAACGGCATTGAAAAGCTTTCAAGCCATTTCCATTTTTTTGCATTTGCAAGCTTTTGAAAAATAAGCATAAGCACAACCGAAAAAACAAGTGCCGCAACAGACAGAATTCCTGCACCGTCGCCTCTGATTGAAGCCTCTCCCTTTCCCGCAATGGCTCTTGCAACAAAGGCGGCAATAAGTCCGATAAATGCAGCCGCGCTCATAACGGAAGCCCATGCATTGTTTTTTGATACCGTTTTTCCTATTTTGCTCTGAACCTTTTTTAAGAGTATCGGAATAAGAATAAGAGGCATTATTGACCCGAGAGTCATTACCCATGCAATTGTTGCAAAAACCTCGGGATTTGTTATCTCGTTTGCAATTCCGCCCGAAAGTCCATATGCTTCTATTGCATTTGTAGCCGCCGTTACCTCGTAGGAAATGTTTCCGATAACCGTAAGTCTTATCCAAGGAAGAACATATCCGAGCCCTGCGGAAAGAGTGAGTACGGTTGCAACAATTCCGATAGCAGGTGCAATTGTAAACAGGCTTGATGAAACTATTGTATTTTTTATTGTTGCTTTTTCTATTCCGAGCTTTTTAGCTCTTTTTATTGCTCTTATCAAAAAGAATACCGCCTGAGAAATTACCAACAAAACAATTCCCATTGCCAGAGCAATCATAAATTTGTCTTCTTTAAAATCCATAAGTATTATTCTCCGCTCATAATTTTTATATAACGCTTAAAAAATGTAATTCCCTGAGTAAGCTGTTCAACAGGAATGCGCTCATTGGTTGAATGAGTTGTTAAAAGCAATTCGGTGTCAACGGTAAAGGGGGCAAAGCGATAAATGTTACTGCAAACATTTTCGTAGTTATATGCATCAGTTCCGCCCATAACGAGATAAGGAGCAACAATATTTTTTTCATCAAGTGAAACAGAAAGTCTTCTTAAGGTGTCAAAGGCTCTTGTATCGGTAGGTGAAATAAGGCTAGGCTCCTTGCCCTTAACAAACTCAATTTCAACATCTTCCCCGCCCATATATTTTTCAATATGGCGTCTTACATCCTCTATGCTTTCTCCGGGCATCATTCGGAAATTGATTGTTACGCTTGCTTTTTGAGGAAGAACATTTGCAGCCGGTGAACCGCTTGCCATTGTTACGGCAGTGGTTGTTCTTACAAGAGAAGCCGCAGGCGGTATTTTTGTCATAATCTTAAGAAGCAGGGGCTTAAGAAGCCAAAGATTACAGAATACAAATCTTCCGATATAAGTTGTTCTCTTTCCGATATCGTTAAAAAGATTATATACAAAAGGCATTATCTTGGCTTTAAACTGATGATTTTCAAGATTGGCTACCTTTTTTGAAAGCTTTCCGAGAGCGGTATGCTTCGGAGGCTGTGAAGAATGCCCACCCTTTGATTTAACGGTAACCTTAAAATCTGCATATCCCTTTTCGGCAACACCTATTCCGGTTAGATTTGCATCGAGTATGCCTTTAACCTTGGCGCTCAGCATTGCTCCGCCCTCGTCAATAACGCTGTCAAGACGGACTCCTCTTTTTTCAAGAAGCTCTGCAATCTCATGTGCTCCGTTGTCGTGACCTGCAACTATTTCTTCGTTATGCCCTAAACAGAGATAAACCCCCCTTTTCGGCTGATATCCTTCTTCAAGCAAGGTTTCAACGCTTTCCATTAAGCATATCAGGTGGTTTTTCATATCAAGAGCTCCTCTGCCCCAAATGAACTCACCGTCATTATATCCATCGAAAGCCGGATGAACCCAATCAGCTTCGGTTCCGGATGCAACAGGAACAACATCCTGATGAGCAAGAAACGCTATCGGTTCAAGACTTTCATCCGTTCCTCTCCAATAAAATAGCAAGCTTGCTTTGGAAACATTATCTATTTCGAGATTTTTATGTATAAGTGGAAAAGACTCCTTCAAAAAGCTGTGAAATCTTTCAAACTCCGACCAATCGGTCTTGGAGTCATCCTCATTGGAAATAGTTTTTATTTTGATTGCCCTTGAAAGATTTTCCTGTGCTCTTTCGGAATGCACAAGCTCTTCTTCAAAAGCTTCGGCTTTTAAATTTTCGCTTTTGAAAAAAACTGCTCTTATTGCTGTAATCAAAATAAGCACAGCTAAAATTCCCAAAACTATAAATACAATTTTCATATTCTCACCTCAAAATAATATATAAAATAATATAACATATTCAGTAGGCATTAACAACTAAGATAAAAAATTGTAAAGCTTTTGAAATAATTAAAAAAATGAATCCGCTTTGATATTTCAAAACGGATTCTTATATTATCTATTAAATTTTATTTGAAAGTTAACTGTACATTGGTCTATACCTCAATAAATTATTTGTATAGTTTTACTTGTACATTGGACTCACCTTTAATTATTTTTTAATTAATTATATTTGATAATAAAATGATTTTATAAGACTTAACTTACAATTATGCCGCAGGTCATAACAATATATTATTCAATTTTGGTTAATCTTACACTCATAAGATACACCGCCCTGCGAATAACTTTCCATTGCTTGATAAAGCGATGCGCCCGTTTGCAAATTTCCGTTTGCCCTGTCGGCGCTAAACACCGTTATTTCGGATTACTTATGAGTGCGTTTCAAACCGGGTTTTTCAAAATCCATTGGAAACGCCTCCTTAATTTAATTCTACTTACGAATAAGAGCGATTAAGATTAATTCAGATTTCTTAATAACCCTTTCCTAAGTTCATCTTTATTATAGCACATATTTGTTATTTGTCAATAGTTTTTTTCCACATTTTTTTAATTTTTTTGTATTTTTATACAATGCGAGATTTGGCGACACAAGGAAAATAATAACTATTGACTATATCACACATAAAATAGTATAATATAGACAAATTAAATGTAAGGAGTGTTTTGAATGTCTGAAGAAGAGTTCTACGAGCCGGATATTATCTCGGTTTCAGATGATGAAGGCAACGAAATTCTTTTTGAACTTCTTGAAAGATACGAAACAGATGATGATGTTTATGTTGCAATAACCGAATTTCACGACAGCGATGAGGAAATCGTGGAAGGTGATTACGAGGTTGTTATTCTCAAGGTTGATTACGATGATGACGGAAACGAATACCTTGTTGAAATTGAGGACGAAAACGAATTCGAACAGGTTTCCGATATTCTTATGCAAATGGTTGAAGATAAATTCGATGTTGAATATTATTCACCTGAGCAATAATTAAATATTTAAGCTTCCACCTGCCCTTCTCGACAACCGATTGCTTCAATAACCCAACACATTTTAATTAGGGAGACGGTCTCCCTCTGCGGATTGCAGACCTCCCGCTACGGCGGACGAAGGGAGCGCGAAACAGCGGGGACGCCACCCACCTGCTTTTACTTGCAGGTTATTCTCAGCATCGGCGGCTGGGCGGGCATAAAAAAGAATGCTACTTAAGACTTCTTAAATAGCATTCTTTTTTATTATTGTTTGAAATACTAAAAAGCGGCGATTATCGCCGCTTTTTATCTTTGGAATTACTCGCCTTTCATTTCAAGGAGTTTTGCTCCATGCTTTACAGAGTCAACCGAAACCTTGATTGAATCGAAAATTGCTGCTTCAATATCGTCCGGAGTACATCCGAGCTCTTTAGTATCATCGGTGGGAATAAAGAGATTCATTCCCATAATATCTGCAAGTCCTACGGGATCAATACCGGATTCAACATTTCTTGAAGCGTAATCCTTACGCATAACAAGACCGAAAGCCTGGAAGGTCCACTTCGGAACATCAACAATCTTTCTGTCAGGGATACCGTATGCAGCACGGTAAACAATCTTGAGAAATTCTCTCCATGTGAGGTTGTAGCAGGAAATTCCGTATGCACGAGCGCCTTTTACCTGCTCAGCTGCACCAACAATAGCCTCGCCTACCTGACGAACGGTAAGCATTGCGGTGCCTCCCTTCGGATACATTGTGAAGGGCATCTTTTCAAATCTCTCGAGCTGTTCAATAAGAATAGTCCAAACGGGCTTACGACCGGGCTGAGTTCCGAAAATATAGGGAAGCTCAAGAACTGCAACACCCATATTCTCATCTGCATACTTAAATGCAACTTCTTCCTGTTCTATACGGCTTCTGATATATGGATGCTTTTCGGCAAGCTTCATTTCGGGCTTTTCTTTAGCAAGCCAAGCAAAATAAGAACCGAGAACTACACATCTCTTTACACCGCACTCTTTTGCGATTTTAAGGAAGCGATCAACAGGAGTAATGTTGAATTTTTTATAAGCCTCGTAAACAGGAGGTGCACATTCAACACGCTCATCTATTCCTGCTGCGTAAACAAAAGCATCCATTCCTTCCATTTCTTTTCTCATGTCTTCATCAGAAATCTCAAGGAAATTACCAAATTTGATTTCCATTTCCTCGGGAATAGGAGCGCCTTCGGGAATGGGCGGAAGAGTGATGGTTTTAACTGTATGACCACGGTCAATAAAAATTCTTGCGGCAGCAGAACCGAGAAGGCCTGTACCACCAAGCAGCAATACTTTCATTATGTATTCCCTCCAAAAATATTTTACTAATCAAGTATAGCACCTATTTTACTAAAATTCAACAAAAATAAAGAAAAAATAAACTATAAGTCAAAACAGAATAAATATTCCGCTTTTATTTTGTTTTGACTGACTTTGTTTTTGACCACTCAGAATAAACCCTTACGCTCTTTCCGTCAATCTTCGCTGTTTTGTAAGTGCGGACTCTTACATAATAGGTTTTTCCGGATTTGAGGTTTGAAATGGTTTTTGTTAAGCTTTTATTTCCTTTATATGTCTTAGTGCTTGTTGTTTTCTTAGTAAACTTCTTAGAAGTTGAATACTGAACCTGATAACCACTTACATTTGAAACCTTTTTATAAGTAACCTTAAATGATTTTTTACCTTTCTTAACCGAGCTTACGCTTGATTTTTTCGCTGCTTTTCCTACATATTCACCCTTTGAATTTTTAGTGTAAGTAACACCTGAAACCTTAACACTCTTCGGTGACTGCGAGGTTGTTGCAGGGGTTTGATTAACAGGAACAACCGGAGCTATATACGAAGGATTTGCAGTTTGACATCCGTTAAGACAATACTGAGCATTGTTTGCAAAATTATGACCCAAAGGAGCGATTGGTTGATATGTTGTGTAACCGCAAAAATCACATACATAAGTGTTAGTTCCGTTGTTTACACAAGTTGCAGGTACAGTTGAAGTGAGAATCATTGAATGGTTGCACGGCTCCGTGAAATTCTTAACAAGCTTTGCATCCATATAGCATTCTTTTCCGAGGAATTCAACTAAAATTGCATTCTTGTTGCTTCCAACAACCCATCCGTCTTTGGAAGTGTGTGAAAAAATAATGGGTCTTCTTGCACCGTCTCCTACATAATAATAATTAAATTCACCGAATGCACATTCATCAGAAGCAGTATTAAATGTTTTTACACTTTCGTCCTTAAAATGAATATTAATAATATATTCTTTTTTCTTATTCCATGTATTCAAATAGTAATATGTTATTCCGGAATCATAATCCGTAAAGCAATCAACGCCCTCATAAAAAACAGCCTCTTGCGCTTCAATATAATCAACGGGATTTTCTACCATTGTTACACTTGCGCGTGATTGTAAGCCTAAGCATGTAACATAAATGAAATTATTATTAGAACCTACATGCCATCCGTAATCGTGCAAATTATTTGAAAATGAAAATGAAAGTCCCGATTCTTCATCATCGTAGCAATCCGTATAGGAATTATAAACCGTATTTACTAAATCGATATTAGATATAGCACCGCTTTTATAGTTTACTGTTACAGTGCAATTATCATGAATAAATGCATTAACATCATATCCATAATAATCATAACCTTCCTCGCCGAAAGAATAAACAATGTCATATCCTTCACGAATTACAGCACCGTCTTTAATATTAAGATTAATACTTGAAATCGGATTTTCAACAATTGTTACTGTAAATTCGCCGGAAACTCCGTTTTTCGCATCAGTATAGCTTACTTTATTATCACCTATTGTCCACGGTTTTTCATACTGATTTCCTGTAAATTCAACAGATGCTTCCGTCTTTCCGATACCGTGAAGCACACAATAATCATTCCAACTTGCGCTAGAATAACACTCATTCACAACTTCGTTTTCGCCGTTTTTATAATAATAAGTTACACTACCATCTCTGATAATATCATAAACAATCTTTGAAATATCATAAACAGGATTTTCTTGTCCTTCCTCGATTGAAGAATACTGACCTTCATAGACTACATAATTTGGGGGCGTCTGAATTTCGAGTGAAGAAACAGAGCTTTCAACTCCGGTCAAAACAAAAGATGCATATTCAACGCCGCAATACATTATAGAAATTTTATTATCGCCCAGAGAAAAGCAATAACTTACTAAATCTTCTTCCGGATTATCACAGCGAGCATCTCCGTAGTCCAAAGTGAAATCGTAATTTGAATTATAATCCTCGTCTTCAAAACGCCAAACATCATAATACAAATTTTCAACTGAACCGTCGCTGTATGTAGCCTCAATTTGTAACCCATCCAAATCAACAATTTCATTCAATAAGTGTTCATCAAATTCAACATTTGCAACACATTCCGTTTTGTTAGGATTGCTTACAACCCTAACACTGCTTAAAGTTGGCACCTGAGCAAAAGCAACTGCTTGAAACGATGTTAACGCCATTATAAAAGCAATCGCTACCGAAATTACCTTTTTCATATATATTTTTCTCCTCATTTAATAAAATGTTGCTAAACAATAGCCGAGAGCCAATGTATAGCAACATTTAAAAATATTATACTGCGTGGATTTTGTTTTCTATATCATCGTGCTTTCCGTCAAGTCCGTACTTCTTATCTCTTCTCTTTTCAAAGAATTTAACGGCAACCTGACCGAACTGAGCATAGGAAAGAACATCCTCCTCCTGCTCATAGAATTCGTTTATTTCAGTTTTGAACTTATCGAGCTCGGGAACAAGAAGATCAGCCGGACGGCAATCAATGATTTCATCGTCGCCAACAATTTTCTTTCTGAATTCGGGGTCGATATCGCACGGTGTTTTTCCGTACTTACCGGCAACCATATCCTTAAACTCTTTGGTTACCATTTTATAACGCTCACCCATAATGATATTGAAAACAGCCTGAGTTCCTACTATTTGAGATGTGGGAGTTACAAGCGGAGGATAACCTGAATCCTCACGAACTCTCGGAACCTCTGCAAGAACCTCATCAAGCTTATCTGCTTTTCCTGCCTGCTTAAGCTGAGAAACAAGGTTTGAAAGCATTCCGCCGGGCACCTGATAAAGAAGTGTGTTTGCATCAACTCCGAGCATCTTTGTATCCAAAAGACCGGATTCAATGTACTTCTCACGGAGAGGCACGAAGAATTCACGAATTTCGGTGAGAGCTTTAATATCGAGACCTGTATCGTACTCTGTTCCCTGAAGAGCGGCAACCATTGATTCAGTTGCAGGATGAGAGGTTCCCATTGCGAGCGGGCTCATTGCTGTGTCAATAACATCAACACCTGCTTCAATTCCTTTAAGATGAACCATTGATGCGAGTCCCGAAGTGTAATGAGAATGAAGCTGAATCGGAACCTTAACCGTTTCTTTAAGGGCTTTAACAAGATCATATGTTCCGTAAGGTGTTAACAAGCCTGCCATATCTTTAATACAGATTGAATCTGCGCCGGCATTTTCAAGCTGCTTTGCATAATTGCAATAATACTCTATATCAAAAACAGGACCTGTTGTGTAAGAAATAGCAGCCTGAACATGACCGCCGTATTTCTTTGAAGCGTTAATTGCTGTTTCGAGGTTTCTAACATCGTTGAGCGCATCGAAAATTCTTAAAATATCAATTCCATTTGCGATGCTTTTTTCAACAAAATACTTAACAATATCGTCTGCATAATGACGGTAGCCAAGCATATTCTGACCTCTGAAAAGCATTTGCAGCTTTGTGTTCGGACACTTTTCGCGGATTAAACGAAGTCTCTCCCACGGATCCTCATCAAGAAAGCGAAGGCATGCATCAAAGGTTGCACCGCCCCAGCATTCAAGAGAGTGAAATCCGACTTTATCCATCTTTTCAAGGATGGGCGCAAACTCCTCGGTGGTCATTCTTGTTGCAATCAAGGATTGATGAGCATCACGGAGGACTGTTTCAGTAATACCGATTTTTGCCATTTTTTTACTCCTTAATTTAATGTGATAATTGTTTGACCTGCTTCTACGCTGTCTCCCTTTGAAACATTAACGGAAGCAACTGTTCCGTCAGCAGGAGAAACAATATCATTCTCCATTTTCATTGCTTCAAGAACACAGAGAACCTGTCCGCTTGATACGGAATCTCCTACCGAAACCTTAATATCAAGGATTGTTCCGGGCATGGGAGCATCAACCTTAACGCTGCCGGCTGAGCCTGTTGCTGCCGGAGCGGGTGCGGGTGCTGCTGCAGGTGCAGGTGTGGGAGCAGGAACTGATGCCGGAGCGGGTGCGGGTGTTGCAGCCGCAGCGGGTGCAGATGCGCCGACTTCTTCAACTGTTACATCATAAGCAACTTGATTTACGGTAATGCTGTATCTTTTCATAATTTATATCCTCCGTTTATTTAACAGAATGTTTTCTCGGTAAAGTTGTTTCTCTTTTGCCTGAAAGCATATCAAGAGCTTTAATAATTCTCGCTCTTGTCTGCTCGGGTTTGAATACATCGTCAAGCTGTGAACAAGCCGCCGCCTTATAGGGCGAAGCCTCATTTTCGATGTACTCTGCTTTAAGCTCTTCTCTTGTTTCGCCGTTTGCGAGCCTGTCATTATACATAAATGAAACAGCGGCATCTGCATCGAGCGGAGAAATCTGAGCGCAATCCCAAGCAAATGTAAGGTCTGAATTTGAGCCTCTGCCGGCAAGAGCAATATATGCAGCTCCTACTGCCTGTCCCGTAACAAGAGAAATCTTCTGTGTTGTTGCGGTAGCATAGGCGCTTGTAAGCTCGGTTGCATACTTAACAAGTGCCGCTTCTTCTGCCTTTTCACCCTTAACAAATCCGGGAGTATTAACAAGTGTTATAACGGGAACACTGTAAGCATCGCAGAGCTTAACGAATGAAGTTACCTTCTGACACTGATTCGGGCAAATTTCCTTGCCTGTAAAGCCAACAAAGCCAACGGCTGAGCCCATAACGCTTGCGAGAACTGTTTTTACACCCTTTGCAAAATCGCTTTTCAGCTCAACTGCCGTATTTGTGTCGGCAATTGCATTTATTAAAGCCATTGTATCTGATTTAAGCTCATCACATGAAGATGAAAGAAACGCTTCGTTTGAAGAGAAATCATACATCGGAAGCGGTGCAAGATTATTTGACGGAAGAAGTGAAACAATATTTCTTACTTCGCTTACGGCTTTATCAAAATCTTCCGCAACGATATCAACGCTGCCGTTTTTTCCGCTCTGCTCAACAGTTGCCTCACTCGGAACGCAAAGATAAAAATCAGAGCCGTCAACAGCAACAACGATATCCGCCGCACTGGCAACGATTGCGCTTGTTCCGAGACAAGCACCTGAAATAATTGAAATCTGCGGAACAACGCCGGAAATGCTTGCTGATGCTTTGAGCACCTCTCCGTATGCTCCGAGAGCCTCAAAGCCCTCTTTGAGCTTCATTCCGTTTGAATCATAAATTCCGACAACAGGACAGCCTGTTTTTGCAGCCAAGCTGTAAACCTTTTTAATTTTTTCACACTGAGCCTTGCTGATTGCTCCGCCGTTTGATGTTATATCCTGACTGAAGGCATAAAGCGCATTTCCGTTGACAGTTCCGAATCCTGCAACTACCTCCACACTTTCGCCCTCTGACAAAGCAAAGGCATCTATTTCAGTGAATTCCTGCTCATCGAACAGAGAATTCAGTCTTTTGCGTGCCTGAGTTTCTTTTATCTCGGGAATACTCACAGAAACATCCTCCTTAATTTTTCGAAATGGAAAATAGGAAAAATAAAAATTCCTAAACTTACCTATTTTATATATTATCACAAACGCAAATTAATTACAATATAATAATTTGCAGAATTTTAATTAATTATTATTTATATTTTATGCAACTTGCTTTTGTTTTCCGAATTGTTTAGTCCGGTGGCTCTGTACAGCTTGTCCGTTTCCTGTTCGGTGAGACTTCTGCATTTTCCCACTCCGAGCATTCCGAGCTTAATCGGACCTATAGCGGTTCTTTTAAGGCGAATAACATCAAGACCAACCGCTTCGCACATTTTTCTTATTTGACGGTTTCTGCCCTCGCTGATAATGAATTCAAGAACAGTTCTCCGTTCCTCCTGAACGAGCACTGTTATCTCACAGGGATTGGTTTTTCTTCCGTCTATTTCAATTCCGTTTTGAAGGGTATCCAATGTTTCGGAATCAACTTTCTGCCTAACCGTAACTCGATAAATTTTTGAGAGGTTATGACTTGGATGAGTGAGGGCATTTGCAAGCTGTCCGTCGTTAGTTAACAGAAGAAGCCCTTCCGAATCCTTATCGAGCCTTCCGACAGGATAAATTCTTGAATCCACATTTTTAACAAGGTCCATAACGGTTTTTCTGCCGAGTTCATCCGAAACGGTTGTTACATAGCCTCTCGGTTTATTAAGCATTATATAAACCGGCTGAGTTTGAGAAACGCTTATTCTTTTTCCGAAAACCGTAACAATATCCTTTTTGGGATTAATTTTATCTCCGAGCTTTGCAGTGTGCCCGTTTACCTTCACCTTATTATTATCAATTAATTCTTCACATTTTCTTCTGCTTGCAACTCCGCAGTCCGCCATAAATTTTTGAAGTCTTACCAAATTAGAATTTGCCATAAATCACCTATAAAATTCAACCTGTTCATTTGAAACGATTTTTGCTTTTGCAATAAGATTTTCGCCTGAGTATATTTTACATATTCCAACGGCATCACCTTTGCTCACTCCGGCATACACAAACGGGAAATAAAACAATTCAACGCTGTATTTATCAGGCTCGGGCAGATACACCTGCTTAGAATATGTGCAATGCAAGCTGTTACTCACCGCACCCACAAGAGGAACAATTACCTCCCCGCTTACCGTTACTTCCTGATATTTTTCCAAGGACTCATCAAAAAGAGCCAAATGGTCGTTCCAATCATTCTGCGCGTTTAAGGTTACGCAGATAAGCATTCTTGAGTCCTTTTCAAAGCAGCTGACAAGGCATCTGCCTGCTTTTTGAGTGTACCCTGTTTTAATTCCCATACAATATTCACTCATTGACAGCAGCTTATTATGGTTGTAAATTATCTTTTCTTCTCCGTTAACCGTTATTTTCATGGATTTTGAAGAAACAATTTTTGAAAAATATTCATTTGACATTGCCCTTGCGGCAAGAAGCGCCATATCATAAGCAGTTGAGTGGTGATTTCCGCTGTCGAGACCGCTCGGAGTAACAAACAAAGTGTTCTCCATTCCGAATTCATGCGCTTTTTTATTCATTAATTCAACAAAATCCTCAACGCTTCCGCTCACTGCAACCGCCGCGGCATTGGCACAGTCGTTTCCCGAAACAATAAGCATTCCTGCAACAAGGTCAAACAGAGTTATTCTGTCGCCCTCCTTCAGGTAGAGAGATGTGCCGTTAGTACCTAAAAGCATTTCATTTGTTATTGTAACCGATTTAGCGCATTTTCCGCTTTCAAGAGCAATCAAAGCAGTCATTATCTTGGTTGTTGAAGCCATTGGCATCGGAGCTTTCTCGTTTTTCGAGTACAAAACACAATTTGTTTTGGCATCAATAACAACAGCGCTTTGAGCACTGACGCTTGCGGCATAGGCCTCTGAAGGAATCAATAAAACTGCCAGTAACGAAAGCAACACAGCAAGAAATCTTTTTAACAAAACAATCACCTGCTTTAAATATATGCAGGTGATTGAGATAAAATCGAATATTATTCTGCAGTTTCCTCTTTTTCAACGCTGTCTTTTGAAGAAATGAGTTCAGTAAGCTTATCAATAAGCTCGGGAATCATTGCTATTGCACGGTCTGCGGAAGATGTGTAATTGTTAATCTGCATCATTCTTACCTTGCCGCCCTGAATAACGATAAATGCAACGGGAGTAATGGTAATACCGCCTCCGCCGCCTCCGCCGAAGAGCTCTGCGTTCTGCTTTGAGGGAAGATCGGTTCCGCCGCTTGTAAAGCCGTATGACACCTTGGAAACGGGAATAAGAGTTGTGTCTCCGGTTGTCATCGGTTCACCGATAATTGTGCTTACATCAACCATCTGACGCATTTTTTCAAGAGTATTCTCCATTATTTTATTTACGGGAGTTTCTTTCATAATTGCACCTTCTCTTTATTTTAAATTATTTATTCTTTATTAAATTAACAAGGAAAGTCTTTCCGGCGGAAAGAGCGATTCCGAGTAAATTTCCTACGCTGATTGAAGCTATAAACTGAAATTCTGTTTTAGTTTGCGATGCGAGATAATCCGGAAGTATGCTATGGTTATAATTATCAACCTTCATTCCGTTGAGAATCATTCCCGAAACGGGATAATAGACCGAGCATATTTTGCCGACTTCTCTTGAAATGGAATCCGCATCAGCACCGCCCACATCTATTTTAACATATAAACTGTGAATATGGAAGCATTTAAAGAATTTTTTTACGGCAGCCTCAATAGAAAGATAAATTGTTTGAACCATATCAAGAATACCGAGTATTCCGTCCTTATCATAAATACCTTTAATATACTTTTTCAAATCGAAGCCGTTGTTATTTGCAGGCTCATTTTGCTTTGGGGCTTGCTCGGTGGGCTCGGTTTCCTGAGGTTCAGGCTCTGAATTTTGTTTTAAATTCTTTTCTTCCTCTTTTTTTTGCTTTATTTGTTGGGCTTTCTGCTCGGGAAAAAGAACAGCAGACAGAATTTTAACTAAATCAATATCAAATTCCCAAAACAAAACCTTTACTTTTGTTATTGTTTTTTCGTCATTTATTATGGTAAAGGTTGCACGAATTGAAAGAATTAATGCAAACACAGCAACTATTACAGCCACTATAATAAGAAAAGTTTTCATATTCGCTCCCCTTTCAAAAATTAATTATCGTCTTTTTCCTCGTCGGCAATATTTTCTTGAGATGTATCTTCATTCTGATTGTCAAAAAGAGAGGTTTGATTATCGTTTACGATTTTTTCCAAATCCTCATTATTCTTCGGCAACTCGGGTAAATCATCAAGAGATGTGAGTGAAAAGCAACGCAAAAACCTGTCGGTAGTTCCGTAAACTAACGGCCTGCCCGGAAGATCAAGTCTTCCCTTTTCTTCTATCAAGCCTTTTTCAACAAGTCCTGAAATTGAGCCGCTGCAATCAACTCCGCGCACCTGCTCAATAAAGCTTCTTGTAACATTTTTATTATAGGCAACTATTGCGAGCACCTCAAAGGCGGCATTGCTCAGCGGAGCATTCTTCTTTATTTCAAGCAGTTTTCTGACATCCTGCTCATATTCCTCACGCGTGCAAAGCTGATATTTTCCGTCCATTCTGACAAGCTTTATTCCGCTGTTATGCTCATCATAAAACGCACCAAGATGACTAAGCGCCTTAGTTGTGCTCTCAACATCTATTTCGAGCACCTCTGCAAGCCTTGTTACATCTATCGGATCACCGGATGCAAAAAGCATTGCTTCAAGGCGTGCAATAATATTGTTTTGATTATTCAACGGTTTTTGCCTCCTCCGAAAGATAAACAGACGGATTTTGCATATCGCCGTCTATACTAATCTGCTTTGTTTTTGCCAATTCAAGAATTGCAAGAAAAGTTGCCACGAGATCGCTTTTGCTCTTTGCATCACTGAACAGCGAAAGAAATTCGGTTTTTTTGCCCGCTTTAAGCTTTTTTACTACAACCGAAACCTTATCTGCAACATTAACAAAGGTTCTTGCAACAATGTTTTTAAAGCTCTCAAAGGGCGGCGGAAGCTTTCTCTGCGCTTTTCCTGCCGCATTTATATAATGCTCAAGCAGTTCACTGCTTTCATGGAAGCGCTCATAATCGTAGTTAACATAGCCCTCCTGAGCATCTCTTACATAGCACTTAAAGCCGTCGGTCTGCTCAGACAGCTTCTTAGCCATAAGCTTACAATCCTGATATTCAATCAGCTCGCCGGTAAGTTCCTTTTTCAGCACCTCTGCTTCCTCGTGCTTGGGAAGAAGAGAAACTGTTTTTATGTATATCAATCTTGCCGCCATCTCAAGGAATTCACCTGCTATTTCAAGATTTTCCTCCTGCATTCGGCGAACATAATCAAGATACTGATTTACAAGCTCAACTATCGGAATATCGTTAATATTTAATTTGTGCTTATTTATCAAGTGCAGAAGAAGGTCCATAGGTCCTTCAAACACCTCGAGCTTATACGATATTTGTTCCATTTATTTCCTTTAAACAATTAGATTATAAATTAACTCCGGAATGAAGCAGAGTATCTTCATAAAAGCACCCTCAAGCCAAGCAAGCGGTCTGTCAAAAACTCCGACAAGCAAAAGGAGCATCATAACAATTTGAAATGTTCTGTGATTGCTGAGAATTACTGCATATGCCCTGTCCGGCAAAGCGGCACCGAGAATTTTGCTTCCGTCAAGCGGTGGAATCGGAAGAAGATTAAACACCGCTAAGCAAACATTCACAAGTGCTGAAAATCTGAAAAACATATATATGCAGTCAAGAATAAGAACAGACGCAGTTTTTGCTTCAACAATCAATACAAAATATGCAAACAGAATGCTGATAAATCCCATTACAAGATTTGAAAGAGGACCGGCAAGTGAAACAAGCGCAAGATCCTTTTTTGGATTCTTAAAATTGCGAGGATTTACCGGAACCGGCTTTGCATAGCCTATTCCGAAAAGAAAAATCATTACTGTTCCGATTAAATCAAGGTGCGCTATCGGATTGAATTTCAATCTTCCCATATTTTTTGCGGTATGATCACCAAGCTTATCGGCGGCAAGTCCGTGAGCCAATTCATGAATCGGCAGACAGCAGAAAACAACAAAGCAGCTTGATAAAACAGAAATAGCTGCCGCAAGATATTCTCCCTGCCTTAAATATGAAATAATTGAAAACATAAAAATCCATCCTAAACGCCAAATGCTAATTTATTTTACATTAAAACCGCAAAAGGGTCAAGTAATATTAATTAATTTTAACTATTCTGTCATTGCCGTACATATCTTTTATAACCTGAGCATTATCAAACAAAGAAGAAACCGTATTCCCTTGCTCGTTTCCGATTTCAAGAAGCATTTCTCCGCCGCTTTTCAAACGGCTTTTCCATTTTGACGATAAAATTCTGTAAAAATCCAAACCGTCATTTCCTCCGTCGAGAGCCATTCTCGGCTCACACTGAACCTCACTTTGAAGAGAGTCTATCTCAACACTCTTTATATATGGAGGGTTTGAAACAATTAAATCGGCATTTCCTGCGATACAGTTTTCATTTGAAATATCATCCAAAACGCATTGTGCATTTGGAACATCCTTTGCATTTTTTAAAAGATACTCAAACGCTTTATCGCTTTTTTCAACAAGAAAAACATTTGCATTAGGGTATTCTTTTGCAAGAGAAAGACCTATACATCCCGATCCCGCGCACAAATCAAACACAACGGGGTTTTTCTTATCCTTTAAAAAATCAACGGCAAGCTGAGTCAGCTCTTCTGTTTCGGGACGGGGAATCAATACTCCCTCCCCGACATAAAAGGTGCTGTTATAAAAATCCCATTCTCCTAAAACATACTGGAGAGGCTCGCCTTGCTTAACTCTCCACAGCATATCGGAAAATCTTTTCGTTATTATTTCATCTCCGCTATGCTGATGAAACTGTGAATTCTTAACTCCGGCGCATTTACACACAAGACATTTCGACTTAAAATCCGCCTCGTCAACACCGTTTGCGCTCAAAAAATACACGCCGTAATTATACGCTTCTTTTAAGGTCATTTTATTTCATCGTCCTCGGGATTTTCGGTTATTACCGCCTTGATTGCGGCAATTCCGACCTCGATAATTTCGTCATCGGGCTCTTTTGTTGAAATTCTCTGCATCCAAAGTCCGGGAGCCGAAAGAATTTTTACTATGATATTATCGTGCTTTCCGGCATATTTAATAAACTCATAGCCTATTCCCATAATCAGCGGAATAAACGCTAATTTCAAAAGCATCCAAAGAACTCTTACCTGTGCTATTGACGGGAAGAGCTTTGAAAGAAGTGTTGACACAACTATGCTGAAAATAAGCATAATGAATATAAACGAGGTTCCGCATCTCGGATGAAATCTTGTGTGCTTTTTAACATTTTCAACCGTGAGCTCATCGCCTGCCTCATAGCAGGCAATGGTTTTATGCTCCGCACCGTGATAGCGGAACATTCTTTTTATATCGCTCATATTCGATACAGCAAGCATATAAAGCACGAAAATCAAAATTTTCATTACGCTCTCAATAGTTCCCTGCCACGGGGTAAGCGCTCCGCCGAGAGCGGTATTTGCTTTGTTGAAAACAAGAACGGGGAGATAGAAAAATATTAAAAATGCAAGAGCAATTCCGAGAACGGATGCTATGCCGGTTATTACGGACATAAGCTTATCGCCGAGCTTATCCGAAAGCCATTTTTCAAATTTGCTCATATCCTCCTCATCTATATCTTCCATTCCCGAAACCTCTGCGCTGTACATAAGGCATTTGTATCCGATAATCATTGATTCAATAAAATTAACAATTCCCCTTATAACAGGCCAGCCGAGAAATTTATATTTATCCTTTATTCTTTTAACATCGTGATACTCGGTAACGATTTCTCCGGTGCTTTTTCTCACCGCAGTTGCCATTCCGCGCGGTCCCTGCATCATAATTCCTTCTATAAGAGCCTGACCGCCGACAGATGTTTTATGTATCTTTTTACCGCTTTTTTCAGTTTTACTCAATATCGTTTATCTCCTTAATTTCTTCTTCGGCAGGAGCATTATCTATCGGAAGGCTTATGCTCACAAGAGTTCCTCTTCCCTGCTCGCTGTCTATATCAAGGCTTCCGCCGTGAAGCGTTACTATTTCATTTGTTACCGCAAGGCCTATTCCCGAGCCTCTTACGGAAAGATTTGCCTTATAGAATTTTTCTTTAACATGGGGCAAATCCTCTTTGCTTATTCCGCATCCTTTATCTGCAACGGCGATAACAACAAAATCCTTGCCGTCTTTCTTTTCAAAGGTTGCTTTAACAAATATTTTGCTCGGCGCTCTTGAATACTTCAAGGCATTATCGAGAATATTCATAAACACCTGAGTCAGCCTGTTGGCATCGGCATTGGCAACCGCCGGGTAGTTTGGAATACTGTATTTTACCTCTATTCCCTCGCGCATTGCTCTTTCGCGGAAGGTAAAAAGCGTTTCCTCAAGCTCTGCAAGAACATCAACCTTTGCAAGCCGCAAATTCATTCTTCCGCTTTGAAGCCTGCTGAAATCAAGAAGCTCCTCAACAAAGCCCTCAAGCCTTCCGCTTTCGCTTACAATAACCTGAAGTCCCTTTCTGGTAAGCTCATCCATTCTCTCCTCGCTTCCGAAAAGAAGCGTTTCTCCCCAGCCTTTAATTGAGGTAAGAGGAGTTCTGAGCTCGTGGGAAATTGTTGAAATAAAATCGTTTTTCATTTTATCGGTTTCGGAAATATCCTCAGCCATTGAATTAATACCGTCGCAAAGATCTCCGATTTCATCATCGTACTTTTTTTCAATTCTTACGCTGAAATCGCCCTTTGCAATTTTCTGCGTTGTTTGGGTTATCTCACGAACCGGAATTATTATTGAATTTATGAAAAACAAATTGGAATACAGGATAATGCACAAAACCGCAAGTATTATAATTGCCATCAGAAAGCATACGGTAAATATTTGGGAATCAACCTGAGAAAGCGAGGTCATAACACGAACAGCGCCAACAACTGCATCATCGCCGTTAACAATTGTTCGGGTGAATGCCATTACCTTTTCACCGCTTGAAAGCCGACCGACATACTTTCCTATTCCCTCATCGGAAGCTACGGCAGTATTGAAATCCGGCATTTTCTGATTTGCCACCGAAAATCCGCTTGAAGAAAAAACAACATTTGCATTGCTGTCTATAACCCAAACGGTTGTTTTTTCGTTATAGGTTCCGCTTTCAATAAAATCAGCGGCAACCGCTTCAAGAGTTAAACCTTTGTCAAGATTCATCGAAAAATAGTTTACTACTGACGGAGAAGCACCGCTTCCGATAATGTTTTCTACAGAGCTGTAATAAAAATCCTTAACAGATACGGAAGCTATAATAAATGTTACGGCAAACATAACGGCAATAACCGCAACGATGTTTATAAGCCACCGCTTGGTTATTCCCTGAAATTTAATCATTTTCAGTTTTGAAGCTATGTTTTTCCTGAGTCTTTCCATTTGTCCGTCCGTATTATCTATGTGTTTTTTGAATTTTGTCCGAATTAATCATCGGTAGTCCATTTATAGCCGTGACCCCAAACCGTTGCAAGTCTTGTCGGGCTCGACGGATTATCCTCTATCTTCATTCTGAGACGCCTGATATTTACATCAACGATTTTCTCATCGCCGTAATAATTAGCACCCCAAACCTGCTTTAAAATATCGCTTCTTGAAAGCGCTGCGTTGGGATTTTTGAAAAAGTATTCGATAATCTGAAATTCAACCTGAGTTAAATCAATATTCTTTCCGTTTTTGGAAAGAGTTCTGTTTCTGAGATTTAGCTCAAAATTATCAAGAGTAACGCTGTCGCCCGTTACATCGTTTTTCTTAACGCCCCTTGTCATTTCAACACGGCGGTAAATAGCATCAACCCTTGCCATTAGCTCACTCGGTGAAAACGGCTTAGTTACATAATCATCCGCACCGTTGAAAAGACCGTTAACCTTATCCATTTCCTGAGTTTTTGCTGATAGCATTATAATTCCGAGGTCGTTTGATCTTTCTCTGAGCTCCTTGCAGAGGGTAAAGCCATCCATTTCAGGCATCATTATATCCAGAACAGCAACATCAAAATCGCCGTTTGAAGCATCAAAAAGCTTTAATGCTTCCGCACCGTTTGACGCCTGTTTAACATCATATCCGCTTCTCGTAAGATTAATTACGATAAATGAACGGATTGACTCTTCATCTTCTGCAACAAGTACCTTTTTCATATTTTTCCTCCTCTTTTAGATGAGTTTTATTATTTATTTTCAGATTGCCGTAACAGAATCGGCTATCATTTTTGCACTCATATTTTCTTCGGATTCGCCGGTTGCCTTTACGAGGCAGACCTTTGCTCCGTTTTCAAAGGCTTTAACATATTTTGAATATTTTTCTTCGTTTTCGGCATAAACCGACTTTTGAACAACCTTAATTTCAAAGGATTTTTTGTTATTTTCTTTATCTCCAACACTCAAAACAGAATTCTTTTCATCATACTCTGCAAAAATATTCTCAAACTGCTTGTCGGGAAGAACAAGAATATAGCCGTCCTGCTCGTTTACAAGACTGTAACATGAATGAACAAGAACAGTGTTTTTATATGATTTCCAATTAACCGCCGAAATTGAATCGGGGCAGTTTTCAATTTGAGCATCAAGCGGAATATCAACGCGCGAATCGCCGTTTATATCCCTGCTTGTAACAAGCGTTGTTCTGTAAGTATCAGCCGTGACTCCGGTTGAATAGCTGTAAAACGGAGAAATAATGTTGTCGTAATAATCCGACCAAAAAATCAGCTCCGTAATCATTGACGAGCCGTTATTCTTAATTCCGTCGGCATATATTCTTGTTTGAGAATCTTCAACAACTGCTCTTATGTTTTTATAAGCAATAACATTTCCGTCGAGCTTTGTTTGTCCGAGCTCTTTCATTTTTGAATTTTTAAGCGTATATAAAACAGCTTTTGAATCCGAGCTTTCTCCTGTTTTCAGATTGAGAAGCAAAAGCTCCTCAGTTCCGTCACCCATAAAATCGGCATTAATAAAATAGCTGAACAGAATATCGTCTGCAATAACCGAAAGACCTAATTTTCCGTCTTTTTCATCGAGCTCATAAACGGTCATAATATGGTTTGATTTGTTGCTGATAACCTCCCAGCTTACGATTATATTCTCTTTTCCGTTACCGGTTACATCGCAAAAGCTGATTTCACTTATATCGGATCCGTTTCCCTCAACATCCTGTGCAACGCTCCAATTTTTATCAGAATCTCGACGGAGAATCGCCATATGAATTGTTCCGAGATTTTTTGAGGGCTCATAAAAGGCTATTGACTCTTCATTTCCGTCCCCGTCCACATCATAAATAACAAAAGAAGAACGGTACTTGCCGTTTACGGGAGTTTTAAGAGTGTAGCCGCCGTTGACAAAAGAATCGAGGGCATAGCTCACATCCATATTTTCTCCGAAAGGAGAAACAGGTGAAATCAAATCATCAACAGATGATGCGAGCCTGAAGCTACATCCGCTCATTAAAAACATTACGGCAACAACAAGTGCTAATATGCGCAGTTTTTTCAAGTCCGTTCCTCCTTACCTTCACAGTTAAAAAATATTATAACATCTTTTTGTAATAAAATAAACATTTTTTTGTAATAAATTACTCTATTTATTAAAAAAGTCTGCCATTCGGACAAAAATAAGCTTGACCGTATGACAGACAGAATAAATTTTTATTACAATTTTGTATTATAAACACTGCTTTTGCATTTCTTTTCTGATTTTTTCAATAATCCTTTTTTCCAATCGGCTTATATAGCTTTGACTGATTTTCATATCGTCAGCAAGCTGCTTTTGGGTGTGCTCCTTTTCTCCGTTTAGACCGAAGCGGCAAACCATAAGATGCTTTTCTTTTTCGGGAAGCGTGTCAACAATTTTGAGAAGAAGCCTTTTTTCATCTTCGCTTTCAATATCCTTTGAAACATCGTCCTCCTGCGTTCCGAGAACATCGCGCAGTGTCATTTCGTTTCCGTCCCAATCAATACTCAAAGGCTCATCAAAGCTTATTTCCGATTTTGTGCTGCTGATTTTTCTGAAATACATCAGTATCTCATTTTCAATGCACCTTGATGCATATGTTGCAAGCTTTATGTTTTTATCGGGATTAAAGGTTTTTACGGCTTTCATTAATCCTATTGTTCCTATTGAAACCAAATCCTCGGTTGAAGTTAAATTTGATTCAAACTTTTTAGCAATATATACAACAAGCCTCAGATTATGTATAATAAGCAAATCTCTGTGCTCATCGTTTCCGTTTTTTATTTCATTAACTATCGTTTCCTCCTCTTCTCTTGTGAGAGGCGGAGGAAGCGTTTCCGGACCGTTGATATAATAGCACTCGTTTTTGAAAAGTTTACTTATAAGTTTAAATAGCTTTTTTATCATTACTGCACCTCATATATTTAAAATTTCCGGATTTATTACTGCGGAAAACTCATCTCCCGAAAGAGAATTCTCCGAGAGCGCAACATATACCTGTGTAAGATTAACCGTATTTTTTCCCGAACTCACTATAACGCAGTCCGGCTTAAAAGCGCTGAGACAGCTGCTTTGACTGACTGTGTTGCATGGAATAATTCTTTTGGGAAGATTTTCGCTTATTTTCTTTAGTTTTTCTGAATTAACAACTATTACGGGATAATTTGAAAAAGGCTCTCTGAGTTTATTCCCTGTGTCTGCAAGAGCATAAAGCTTAACACTCTGATTATTAACAACTATTTGCATTGAATAGATTGCCTTTGAAGAGGTTGTTTTATTAATTATTCGAACAACTGCAAGAGTTATTATGTAGGCAACGAGAGCGGAAGCCAAAAGCATTCCCGCCGACACATCAAAATAAACATTGGCATTATTTATTACAACGCCTTTTGGCTTGAACAAAAGCCACAGGGCTATAATTATTCCCAAAAAAATCATATTTGAAAAAAAGAATATTCCTACAGCTTTCAAAAAAGGAAGAACTCTGTTGAAGGAGCAGGCTGAAAAAACTATAAAACATGCAAACAGTAATTTCACCCCACCGCTTACAAACGGAGAAACATTATCGGCAAGAACAAAAAACGAGCTTAAGCCCCCTATTCCCGAGCCAATAAGCAGTCTGTAAAGCTTTGTGCTTTTTTTCATTAATTTCATTGTTATACTAAGCAATAGAAAGGTTATAAAAAAATTTACCGTAAAAAGCACATCGGCATATATTACTGTTTGCATAAAAATCAGCCTCGGTTAAATTATAACCGAGGCCAAACGAATTTTTTGCCGAAATCAATCAGCATTATTTAATTAATTATCTGCCCGCTTCAAAGCTTCTGCAAATGAATTCGGCACCAAGCTTTTCGGCGATTTTACGAGATTTTTCAACCTTTTCTTCACCGATAACATCTACAACCGACATTCTTACTCTCTTCTTGGTTTTCACACAGTCCTCGGTAAATTTGAGAACTGCATCGTACGCCTTTCCGGGATAAATATTTCTCGTTATTTTATCGTATTCTTCGGAGGACGGCGCATTGAGTGAAATTGAAATATAATCAAAATAAGAGCATATCTCTTCGGCGGTAGGCTTTTCGTTTATTAAATCGGAAAGACCGTTTGTATTAAGGCGCAAATACATTTCGGGATATTTTTCTTTAAGATACTTTGCGGATTTAATCAAGCAATCATAAGCGTTTGTGGGCTCGCCGTATCCGCAGAAAACAACGGTTTCGTTTCCCTTAAAGCCAAATGAATCTATTGCCTGCTTAACATCCTCAAAGGTTGGCTGAACATCGTGAAAAAGATTTTTTGCCTCACCTATTGCATTAACCTTATCCCTTATGCAAAAAGCACATTTACACGGACATTTGTTTGTTATATTAAAATAAATTCCGCCTTCAAAGGTATAAATAATATCTGCCATAATTATATGACTCCTTATTACTTTTTAATGAATCTTTTAATCTTTACTGCATCAAGAGCCGCACCTACTGCAAGATATAAAACTGCGCTTCCAACTGCCTGAACTATGCTGAAGGGAACGGAGGTCCATGCTGACGGGAAGGAATACATAATTCCCTCTGCAACAAGATATCCGAAGATTGTTATAAGACCCGAAACAACAGTCATAGGAGCGGTGTAGATATTGATAATTTTAAATGTTCCCTTTTTCTTTTGATACAAATGAGCTGCAACAACAAACGGAACGCAGTTGATAGCCTTGATAATAGCTGTTGCAAGCGCCCACTCAGGTGCTCCTGCGAGGATATCCGCAAGCGCTCCGCCGACGGATGCAGACAAAATTCCGATAGGGCCGAGGACGCTTCCCGCAAGGTAAATCATTGAATCACCGAAGTGAAGATATCCCTCGTTAATTCCCGTAGGGATTTTAACAAAAGATGTAAAAACTGCAATTATTGCCGCCATAACTCCGGCAAGGCTTATGTATAAAACTTTATTCTTTTTCATTATTATTTCCTCTTAAGGTATATAAATATTTTTCAAAATTAATTCCGTTTGCTAACTGATAGCTTTCGTCGTTTTCACTTAGCGTTGCTTCAATTGATTTATGAATAAAATCAACTGCCCGCTTAACTGCTCTTTCGGGAGTTGCTCCGCCCACACAGCTTGCAAGAACAAAAGCACTGAGAATATCTCCCGTTCCCGAAAAGCTTCCGCCGAGCGCCGGACAGGTGTAAACGCTGAAGTTTCCCTTGTTATAGACCGAGGTTGCTATTTCGCTATCTGATTTTATTCCGGTTGTGATTATTACCGAACCGTTTTTCTTTGACAGGAACTCGCTAAGCTCTTTAACCTTTTTAAGCTTTAAAGGATATTCAAGGCCCGAAATCTCTTCATATTCGCAGCCGCAAAGAACCGCAAGCTCAGTTATATTCGGTGTTATTATATCTGCCATTTCAGCAAGTCTTTTAATTGCTTCAACCGATTTTTCATCATAGCAGTCATAAATCATGCCGTCGTCTGCCATAACCGGGTCAACAAGTAAAAGGCAGTTATCGCTCTTGAAATCCTTTATAAATCTTTCGATTATCTCTCCCTGGCGTGAATTTGAAATAAATCCGGTCAGTATTCCGTCGAAAGATGCATTAAGCTTTTTCCATTCATTTGCAAAATTCTGCATTTCATCCGTAAAGTCACAGCATCGGTAGCTTTCATAGCCTGTTTGGTTTGAAAGAATGGCAGTCGGAAGTGGACAACACTGCACACCGAGTGCCGAAATTACGGGAATTGCTGCTGTAAGAGAGCATTTTCCGAAACCCGAAAGATCGTTTATTACGGCTGTTTTTTTCAAAAGCATCTCCCCTTTACTTGATTTTTCTTAATTGGTAGTATATACTAAATCTGTTACTTAATAAATACACAATTTTAATTATTTTTCAAGGTACAGTTATGAAAAAATACTTAGATTTATACAACTATTATAAAAACATTATTATCTCTTCCCAAATGAAAAAGGGAGAAAAAATGCCTTCAATAAGAAAATGTGCCGAGCTGCACGGAGTTTCAAAAACCACCGTTTTGAACGCTTATCTTTCTCTTGCGGCCGACGGATACATTATTGCCCGTGAAAAAAGCGGCTACTATGTTCAGGCATCGGGAAATACTAAAAGCAGGTCTTCTCCTAAAAAGCGAGATGAAATAAAATACAATCTTAAAGACTGGCGCGCAGACCGAGAAAGCTTTGATTTTAATATTTGGAGAAGATATATAAAAAGCGCACTCAGAGAAAACGAGCGTCTTCTCTCTCCCGGTGAATATCAGGGAGAATATGAGTTGCGGGAGGCGCTTTCATCATATATAAGAGAAAAAAGAAATGTTATTGCCAGTCCCGACAGAATTATTATAGGTGCGGGAGTTCAAACTCTTCTAAACATCCTATGCTCGCTTCTCAAGGAGAAAAAAAGCGTTTCCGTTCCGGACAGCAAAAGCTTTCTTCCTGCCAAAACGGTTTTTGAGGATCACGGCTTTGAAGTGTTTACCCGTTACAAGGATGCAGACATTATTTATGTTTCGCCGAGCCATATGACTCGCTGGGGCGATGTTATGCCTGTCAGAAGAAGACTTGAGCTTGTTAATCACTGCAGGGAAAATAAAAGCCTTATTATTGAAGATGATTATGAGAGCGACCTGCTTTACAACAAAAAGCCGACTCCGAGCCTTCACGCACTTTCAGGCGGTGAGAATGTTATTTATATGGGCTCCTTTTCAAAAATTCTTCTACCGAGTATCAGAATTTCATATATGGTTCTTACGGAGGAGCTGGCAGAGCTATACAGAAGCAAAATGAACTGCTTTATGCAAAGTGCCGGTAAAACAGAACAGATAGCGCTTGCAATGTTCATTAGAGACGGTCATCTTAACTCACAGATAAGAAAAATACGAAGGCTTTACACTGCAAAGACCTCTGCCTTTGCCGAAGAATTAAAAAACATTCCGGGCGCTAAGGTGGAGATAGGCGAAAACGGTCTGCAAATCAAGCTTACGGCAGAATTTCCCTATGATGAAAAAGAGCTTGAACAGCGTTGCCGCGAACTGGGTATTTCACTTTTTACCGAAAGCCTGAAAAGCGGAGTTTTGAATATTGTTATTTCTTCAAGCAACATTTCATCAAGCGAGCAAAAGCAGGCGGCTATGGCTGTTCGAGAGCTTTTGAGATAATTTATAAAAGTCAACCTATTTTTAAACATTTGTTCTATTAGTCCGGTTTTGTGTACTATAATTGCTTTTAATATTGAATTATTATTTCACTTTGGTAAAATGAAATTGCAATAAAAAAGCGGAGGTACAAAAACATGAAAAAAACAAACGACAAAACATTTCTCAGACTTTTACTTACTGCAATTTCTTCACTCACAGCTTCATTTATCACTCTTTTTATTCCACTTAAAATAACAAGCTCTGTTAATACAGATGCAATCAGAATAGTCTTTTGCGTTGAACTTTTTGCAATGTTTGCAATAACGGCTGTTCTTTGTATTTCACAGGCAAAAAAACTGGAGCAAAGAAAAAAGGATGAATATTTCAAAAAAAGACACAATCAAAGAATAAAAGAGCAAAATGATTTTTTTAACGGTCTTGATATTGAAAGAATCAAGGCAGACAGCTTGATTGAAATTCTCAACGCGGCATAAAAAGCTGGATTATTTATAGAAACTGTGATAGAATGTTTTTAATACTAAAATATTCTATTGGGGTGAATTATGAATAAAAGCTGCTTCTCATATCCCGTTTCACTTGAAAATGTTAAAATTCTCGACTCTTTCTGGAATGAAAAAATTGACTTAATTGAGAACAAAGCTATCCCCTATCAGTTTGACGCACTTTGCAATAAAATAGAAGGAGCGCCGAAAAGCAACTGCATAAGAAATTTTCTGCTTGCTCACGAATGTATTGAGAAAAGAAAACAGGGAATTAAAACAGAAACATACCCAACCGATAAATGGGAATACACCGACGGCAATTCCGCTGATGACTCATTTAAAGGCTGGGTATTTCAGGATACTGATTTATATAAATGGATTGAAGCCGCTTCTTACTGCTATATCAGAAGCAAGAGCGAAAAAATTAAAGCACAACTCGATTACGCTGTTGGGCTAATCGAGGGGGCTCGTGCAGAAAACGGATATATTGATACTCTGTATATTATTAATAACCCTAATAATATATTTGAAAATCTCAAGGATTTTCACGAGCTTTACTGCTTTGGTCATCTTGCCCAAGCGGCTGTTGCTCACTTTCGGGCAACGGGAGAAAAAAATCTTTTAAGCTGTGCTCTCGGCTTTGCCGATTTTATTTACAAGTATTTTATTGAAGAAGAGCACGGCGGATATCCGGGTCATGAAATTGCCGAAATGGCTCTTGTTCAGCTCTTTGAATTAACAGGTAATGAAAAATATCTTGAATGTGCAAGAGAATTTATAAATCGCCGAGGAACAAAGCCTTATTTCTTTGATGAGGAAAGAGATATTAAAAGCAATTCTTTAAATTACTTTTACAATCAGGCTCACCTTCCCGTGCGCGAGCAAAAAGAGGCTGTTGGGCATGCTGTTCGCGGAGTTTATCTTTACAGCGCAATGGCTGACCTTTCAAGGCTTGATTGCGACGAGACTTTATTTGAAGCATCAAAATCCATATTTAATAATATTCGAAATAAAAAGATGTACATAACCGGGGGTATAGGCTCTACAGCTGACGGTGAGGCTTTCAGCTATAACTATGACCTTCCGAACGACTCGGCATATGCCGAAAGCTGTGCCTCAATAGGTCTTGCCTACTTTGCAAGAAGAATGATGTGCACCGAACCCGATTCCGTTTATGCCGATGTTATTGAAAGAACTCTGTACAACGGAATTTTATCGGGAATTTCTCGTGACGGTGAGCATTATTTTTACACCAATCCTCTTGAGGTTAACCCAAAAGCATGCGAAAAGGACTCAAGGCTGTTCCACATAAAAAGCCGCCGTCAGAAATGGTTTGGCTGTGCCTGCTGTCCGGCAAACATTGCAAGAACGGTTTCTTCTGTAGGAGAATATATTTTCACACAAAATAAAAAATACATTTTTGTAAATCTCTATATTTCTTCAGAAGCAAAATGCAATAATGCAAGAATTAAAATCAGTTCTGAATTTCCGTTCGGTGAAAATGTTACATTAAATATTTCCGAGGTAATAGCTCCGTTCACTCTCGCTTTGAGAATTCCTGAGTGGTGTAACGACTTCACTTTCTCAAAAAACAATCCCTATATTAAGCACGGCTATGCATACTTTGAAATTTCTTCGGATTGTGAAATAAGTGCTGAATTTAAAATGAATATTAAAATTATAAGATGCAATACGGCAGTACGGGAAAATACAGGCAAAGCTGCCATTACAAGAGGTCCTCTTGTTTACTGCCTTGAGGAATGCCGAAACTTTTCCTCGCTTCATCTTGCAAGGCTATGTAAAAATCCTAAATTCAAGCTGGACAACCGTTCAATTACAGCTAACGGTCTTAAAGAAAAAGAAACATCTTCAAATGAGCTTTACTACGAAGCAACGGCGCCGTTGCACAAATCAGTTCGCTTAACCTTTACGCCTTATTACGACTGGTGCAATTCCGACGAAGGTGAAATGACGGTTTTTTTCAGATATTAAAAAACAAAAAGCAGCACACAAGAGCATTATTCTCTGTGTGCTGTTAATTTTTTCAGTTCGGGGAACACGAGAGGAATTGTTATTGCAAATGTTAACATGTCTGCAACCATTTGAGTCATTTCTATTCCGTTTACCCCAAACAATTTTGCAAAGGCTATTAAAATCGGAATATAGAAAATTCCCTGTCTTGAAAGAGCAAGAACTGTTGCTTTAACCGATTTTCCCGTTGCCTGCATAAACATATTGCTTATCGAACAGAAGCCGAAAGCAGGATACGCAAAGCACTGATACCGAAGCGCCTTAACTCCCACATCAATTACCTGAGGATCATCTCTGAAAAGAGAAACAATTTCATTTGCAAAAACATACGAAACAATACCTGCAACAATTAAAAACACCGTGTTGACCTTTGCGCAAAACCAAAAGCCCTTTTTAACTCTTTCGTAATTCTTTGCACCGTAATTAAAACCGCATACGGGCTGAAAGCCCTGACCGAATCCGATAACTGCGGCAAAAACAAAAAACGAAACTCTATTGAAAACGCTGATACCGGCAATCGCCCAATCTCCGAACGGGTGTGCCGCAAAGTTCACGGCAATAGTTGCAACTGTTGCAATTCCCTGCCTTGAAAGAGACGGCAGTCCGTTTTTGCATATTAAGTAAAAATACCTTTTTGAAAGCCTTATTTTTTTTATTGAATAGCGAATGTTTTCGCCCCTTGTTGACATAAAAAGCAAAATAAAAAAGGATATCATTTGGCTTAATGCGGTTGCCGCCGCGGCACCCTTAACGCCCATATTCAATTTGAATATAAACAGCGGATCAAGAGCAACATTTAAAATTGAACCCGTTAGCATTCCAACCATTGAATATACCGCTGAGCCTTGAAAGCGAAGCTGATTATTAATTACAAACGAGCCGAGAATAAACGGTGATCCGAGTAAAATATATTTTAAATAACCCGAAGCGTACGGAAGAATTGTTTTTGTTGCTCCGAGAGCCTTTGCAAGATTGTTTGAAAAAAGAAGTCCGAGCAAGGAGAGAATTATTCCTGTTGCAATTGCAAGTACAAGAGCTGTTACGGCAAGCTCCTGCGCCTCTTTTTTATTCTTGCTGCCGAGCATTTGGCTTATATTAACTCCGCTTCCCTGCCCGATAAAAAAGCCTATCGCCTGAAGAAGAGTCATTACAGAAAAAACTACTCCTACGGCGGCTGTTGCGCTTGTGTTTATTCTGCCGACAAAATAAGTGTCAGCCATATTATAGAACGCACTTACAAGCATTGTTATTATTGTTGGAACGGCGAGGCGGGAAATTAATTTTTCAACGCGTGCGCTTGTCATTTGCTCATATTTTGAACTGCTTTTCATTTCATTCTCC